>JBLHKW010000050.1:0-31659 GCA_047618565.1 Planctomycetota bacterium | reverse complement strand
GGAAGCCGCGGGTGGAAGGCTCTGCCGGGCCCCACCAAGGCATGTCTTCGCCAGTCGCTCCGCCCGGCCTGCTAGCTGGCTTTCTCGAAGGCGTGGCGCAGGTCCGAGACGACCTTGTCGAGATGAGTCTGCTCCTCGTCGTCGAGGTTGCCCACGGTCTTCTCCTGCAGCAGCACGAGGTCGTCCAGGATCATCTTCGCGCCGGGCAGGTTCTTCTGCTTGGTGCGCGTGACCGGGTTCTCCAGGAGGCCCAGCGAGAGCAGTCCCTGAAAAGACAGACGCGTGATCAGCAGCCGGAAATCGCCACCGGGAAGGGGGATGTCGTCGGCCGTTTTCCTCTCGGTGCTCATGCCAGGCTCTCTTCCCGAACGCGCTGCGTGTTCCCGTCACGGGAGTGGGTCAGCGCAGCAGCGATGAAGCCCCGGAAGACTGGGTGCGGCTTCATGGGGCCGCTCTTGAACTCGGGATGGAACTGCACGCCGATGAAGAAAGGGTGTTCGGGGATCTCGACCATTTCGACCAGCTTGCGCTCGGGGTTCTGGCCGCTGAGCACCATGCCGCCGGACTCGAATTGTTCCGTGTACAGGTTGTTGAACTCGAAGCGATGGCGGTGGCGCTCCGAGATGCTGCGCGCGCCGTACAGCTCGTGGGCAAGGGTCTTGGGCTTGACGTCGCAGTCGAAGGCTCCGAGGCGCATCGTGCCGCCCTTGTCGGACACGGACTCCTGGTCCACCATCAGTCCGATCACGGGGTCCGGGGTATTGGGGGAGTGCTCGAGGGTGTGGGCCTCTTTCATGCCCAGGACATTGCGCGCGTACTCGATCACCGCGCACTGCATTCCAAGGCAGATACCGAAGAACGGTACGCCGGACTTGCGTGCCCACTCGATGGCGCGGATCTTGCCGTCGAGACCGCGCTCGCCGAAGCCGCCGGGCACCAGCAGGCCGTGCACGCCCTCCAGCACCTCGACGCCCTTGTCGAGCACGTCCTCGGCGCTGACCTTGCGCACCTTGACGTTGGTGTGGTTGGCGATGCCCGCGTGGGAAAAAGCCTCGTAGATCGACTTGTAGGCGTCGTGCAGCTCGATGTACTTGCCGACCACGGCCACCTCTACCGTGTTATGGATCGCCTGGATGTTGTCCAGCATGGCCTTCCAGCTGCCCATCTTCGTGGCGCGCCCACGTGGCAGGCCGAGGTGTTCGACGATCAGCTGGTCCATCTCCGCGTCGACCAGGTTCACGGGCACCTCGTAGATCGAGAAGTCCACGTCCCGCTCCTCGATCACGCATTCCTCGCGCACATTGCAGAACATGCTGATCTTGGCAGCCATGCCTTCTGTCATCGGCTTCTCGGTGCGGCAGACGAGGATGTCCGGCTGAATGCCGATTTCGCGCAGCTTGCCGACCGACTGCTGTGTGGGCTTGGTCTTCAGTTCACCGGAGGCACGCAGGTAGGGCAGCAGCGTCAGGTGCACGAAGAGCACATCCTGGCGCGGGCGCTCGAGAGCAAACTGCCGGATCGCTTCGATGAACGGCAGGCTCTCGATGTCGCCGACCGTGCCGCCGATCTCCGTGATGGCAACATCCACACCGGGATCCGTGACGCCCGCCACGACCGCCGCCTTGATCGCGTCCGTGATGTGCGGGATGACCTGGACCGTGTGCCCCAGGTAGTCGCCGCGGCGTTCCTTGGCGATGACCTCCTGGTAGATCTTCCCGGTCGTGAAGTTGCTGGCCTTGCCGAGATGGGCCTCCGTGAACCGTTCGTAGTGTCCCAGGTCCAGGTCGGTTTCCGCACCGTCGTCGGTGACGTAGACCTCGCCGTGCTGGAACGGGCTCATCGTTCCCGGGTCGACGTTGATATACGGGTCGAGCTTCTGCATCGAGATCTTCAAGCCGCGACGCTCGAGGATCATTCCGATCGCTGCGGACGTGAGGCCCTTGCCGAGGCTCGATACGACGCCACCGGTGATGAATATGTGCTTGGTCATGGGTTGCCCTGGGGGGTGCGGGCAGTCTTGGTTACTTCGGTCGTCGGGGGGGGCAGGTCACTGTTCTGTTCACGGCTTACCGGAGGTCTCGAGGGCCACGAATGCCTCGTAGTCCGCCGGTGTGTCGATGCCGATCGGTACGTGTGTGGCGGGCAGCACTCGCATCTTCTCACCGGCCTGTAGCCAGCGCAGCTGTTCCAGGCTCTCGAGCTGCTCGTAGGCGCTCGGGCCGAGTGCGCAGTAGCGCGCCAGCGCGCCGGGCCTGAAGGCGTAGACGCCCAGGTGTCGGCGGGCCGCTTCCAGGGGCGCCGGGGCGCCCGGTCGGGAGTGGCTCCCGTCGGGGATGGCTGCCCGGGAGAAGAAGAGCGCGTCTCCGTGGTCGTCGCGCACGACCTTGACCACGTGCGGGCTGCGCCACTGCTGTTCGGTCTCGATCGGTGCGCACAGGGTGGCGACCTGGACCTTGAGTTCGACGAAGGCACGGCACAGCCCGGTCAGGTCGTCCGGCTCAACATCGGGCTCGTCGCCCTGGACGTTGACGACCACGTCGAAGCTGCCGGGGCGCCCGCCCTGCTGGAGTTGCTCCAGGGCTTCCTGCACGCGGTCCGTGCCGCTCGGATGATCGGCGCGGGTCAGGACGCACTCGACGTCATGCGCAGAACATGCGGCCAGCACCTCGTCGGAGTCCGTCGCCACGACCACGCGCTCGAAGGCGCTGCAGCGCGCTGCATTGCGGGCGGAGTGAACGATCAACGGGAGACCGGATTCGTCGAGCAGCATCTTGCGCGGCAGGCGCGTGGATCCGAGTCGGGCGGGCAGGATGGCCACGCAGCGCAGGGAGAGTTGCTCCTTCCCGTGGCCGCTCTCGTCACCCTGCTCGCGCTTCTTCGTGCTCATCGGTCGCGTGGTCGTTACTTCGGGACCGGGCTCTGCTCGAACCTGGATTCGCCGGGTTTGAGCTTCACGGCTTGGGCGCCGAAGATGTTGTTGTAGATGGCGAGGAATGCGTCACGTGTCTTGCGGAAGGCAGCGGCTTCGTCGGCCGAGATCCCGCTGCGCACGAGCATGTAGCTCGACCCCTGCGTGGTCTGTATCTCGATCGCCTGGGACCAGTCGCTTGAGGTCGCCGGAGCGCTGCCCTTGCGTGCGAACTCCTGGAAGTTCACCTTGTCGATCCTATCGAGGAGCGCACCCATGATCTCGTCGCTGGCGATCTTCGTGGACGCGTCGTTGCGTTCCGTTGAGTAGAACTCGACCCGATCGGTGTGGCTCTGATTGATGATCGTCATCATCTTGCCGCCGTCGCGATACTCGTGGAAGCGCACCTGGGCGGCCTTGCCGTCGGCCACGCTCGTCGAGCTGCAAGCCAGCATGGTCAGCGCGGCCATTGCGGTGAGCGCGGCCAGCCCGAGGCGTCGAAATGCGCCCGTGGAGAGAGTGGAAGATCGATGCATGGAGCTCGGTCGTCCGGTTTACTGGGGGCGTGGATACCAGCACGTCGCTGGCGTCGCTCTCGTCTCCGGACTGGCTGAAGATATCGTCGATGGGCGGAATGCTCAAGCGGCAGCCGTCCGCAGCGTTCGATATGTGCCCGTTTGTGGACGAGCGAGCCGTGTCCTCAGTCGCGCAGCGGGCGTCCGTCGTCACCCAGGCGGGAGGTCACGTGGACGGGCAGAAACAGCCGTCCAACCCGCACCAGGTCATCCTTGCTGAACGTCACCCCGGCCGCAGTGCGCAGCACGCCCTCGAGCTCGTCCCTGCGCATGGGCTCGTCCTCGCCCGCGTAGGCCGGTTCCAGGCGGCCGGTGATCTCCCCCTCGGCTCCGAAAGTGGCCAGGTCCATCCACAGGTTGGCCGGCATCAGGTCGCCACGCCGGTAGGGGCCGCCCATGGGGCGGAAGGCCGCCTTCCAGTTGTACGGATCGGCCGCCGCCACGACCGGCCAGCTCTCGCGCACGATCCAGCCCGGCTGCCAGTCCGGCGTGCGGTGCACCCCGTAGGCCGGCGCGTGGTTGTTCTGCCAGGAGTTGTGCTCGTCGAAGGTCGTCAGGCGGTCCACGACGGTGTAATCGCCCAGGATCTTGCTGCCGCAGTACCAGTGGTAGGTGATCCAGCCGTGGTCGTGCCCGCGCAGCTCCTGGAACTCCCAGCCGAGGAGCTCGATCTGCTCCAGGTCGTCGCCCAGGCGCCGCACGAAGCGCGTCGGCGGCGGCAGGTGCAGCCGGCGCCGGTAGGCCTGCGGGTCCTCGCCCTCGATCACCTCGAAGAACGTCTTGGCGCCCGGATCGCCCGTGCGCTTGCGCAGCACGAGCACCGGCCCGATGTGCTCGAACACGGCCTGGTCCCAGAGCATGGCCTCGATCTCGAACAACCCGTTGACGTGCGCCATCAGGTCGCTGTGTTCGGGATTGGAGAGCACCGCCAGGTGGGTGATGAAGTAGTCGAGTTCGGCGATTGCCTCGAGCGACTCTTCGCGTTCGGCCGGCGTGTACTGCACCCAGTGGTCGAGGTGGTGGGGCAGCTTGACGAGGTCCACGTCCTTCGACTCGCGCAGGTAGACCGCCCAGTGGTAGGCGCTCGAGGCGCGCGCCTTCGGGGGCAGCTCGCCGGTGTCGGGCATGGGCTGCCGGTCCTCGGCCGCGAGGGTATCGATCATGCGCATCGCATCCCAGTAACCGGAGAAGCGGCGCGTGTTGCGGTCGAGCAGGGTCTGGACACCGATGGCGGCGGTCGCGATCAGCAAGATGTTCGCGCAGGCCACGCGCAGGGCGTTGCGCTGGCCGCGCGCGCCCAGCAGGAAGTCGAATCCCAGGGCGCAGATCGGCGCGATCGTCGGCAACAGGGGCAACCAGAGCCGGAAATCCTTCGAGCCCTTGAGGCTCATGACGTACAGGTTCACCGCGAAGACGAACAGCAGCAGGGTCGACTTCACGTTGGCGCGCTTGACCGCCAGGAACAGGCCCAGGACCCCGAAGCCGATCACGGGCCAGACGAGCATGCGGTGCAGGTTGGTCAGGTACCAGTCGACCGGGAAGAGGCGGTCGACGCTGGCAAGCGTCGCTTCAGACTGGATGACAGGGTTGGCGTCGATGGCCCGCAAGGCGACCTCGTACAGTGCGCGCGCCTGGTCGATGAAGCCCAGTCTCGCCAGCATGTCGGCCACATTCGGCCCCGCGTGCGAGAGGAAGTGGCGCGAGATGCTCACGCCCCACTCGTCGTAGGTGAGCTTGTCGAGCACGACCTGCAGCAGCAGGCCTGCGCCCAGACCGACCAGTGCTCCACCCCAGCCAGCGCGGCCCTTCCAGCGTTCGCGCAGGAAGAACGCGAGCCACAGCGGGCCGATGATCAGGATCGACTGGTAGGCCATCATCATGGCCAGCCCCATCCAGAGACCCGCCCGCAGTCCGCGCTTGAAGGTCGCGCGATCCAGCACGCTCTCGATCGCGTGGCCGATGAAGACCGCCGCCGCGACACCCGAAACCGGCGACACCGAGTACTGCAGGAAGACCGGGTTCATGCCTACCAGGAAGCCGGCCACGATGCCCGTGCGCCGGCCCCCGAGGCGCGCACCGATGCGCGCGCAGGTACGCACCAGCAGCAACCCGAACAGGGCTTGCACGAGGCGCACCATCCACACGACGGGCTTGAAATCGTCGATGCCTAACCAGTCGGCGACCGTGAAGATGGGTACCAGCAGCGCCGAGAACGCAAACGAACGAATGGAGGTGGAATCGACGACTTCCTGGCTGCGCACGAAAGCCTGGGCGCGCTCCATGTACTCGACGGAGTCGGCCAGCTGGTAGCCGTCGAGGATCCACCAGGACAGAGCCTGAAGCGCCAGAACGAGCAGCATCAGGCGTCGCATGCCGGGGTCGCGCAGCGAGGGCAGCAGTCCACCGTGGGCGTCGGTCGGCCGGTCGTCCCGCGCGGGTTCGGGCGCGCTGCGCGACACGAACGCGACCCTGGTGCCGGCGGACTCGCTGGCGGACGGATCGGACTTGTCGGGGCGGGCAGGAGTGGGGGCGGACATAGGATGGGTCGGATGGCCGCTCATCTAACCTGCTCGGTGGCGTTCCGAACAGCCCGGACTCGCCTTCCGCGTCGCCTCCAGGTGCCCCTGCATCCTGTGTGGGTGCTGTTCACCAACGCAGGATGTGGGGCACATTCCGTCGATTTCAATTGACTGGGCCCGGGGAGCTTGGGATAAAGCGACTGAGGGGTGTCTCGACGTTGATCCGCTCCCGCGTAACGTGTTGGGAGCAAAGGCTTTAGAAGGATTGGATGGGCGCGATGGGCAAGCTCGAAAAAGGTGTCGTACTGGGGGTTCTGTTCCTGATCTCGGTGATCATGGTTCTCTCCATAAACACAGGAACGCCTGATGCGGGCGAGCTCGGCCACGAGCCCCTCGAGAATCGGGTCGCACAGCTTCCGGTGGATCGTTCCCCGGAGACGTCGACGCCCCTCGAGCGCCAGGATCGTCACGCCGTTGGCGTGCAACCCCAGGTGGACGAGCAGTCCGAACTCGCGCAGCCCGAGTACGTGGACAACCTCGCACCGCTCGCTCCGAGCAGCGAGGATCTCGCCAACCCGTCCCCCGATAACGTCGGCCTGCTGAACTCCTCCGTCGGCGAGTCCGATGCGCTGCCCGATCGACTGGTCGGCGGTCTGCGCATCGAGAGCGACTGGGACCTGAAGTCCGTTGCGGGCCTCGAGCGGTCCCTCAACCCCGCATTCCTGATCCACTCCTGCGCCCGCGGCGAGACCTATGAAGGTCTGGCGCGCAAGCTGTACGGCGACGTCGCCAAGGCCGAGCTGTTGCGCCGCAACAACGAGGGCCTGAAGCGTCTCGAAGCAGGCCTCGAGATCCTGATCCCCGTCTCGGACGACCGCGGCCCGGATGCGGGTAACTACGTCGTGCAGGATGGCGAGAGCCTGTGGGTGATCTCGAAGCGCTTCTACGGGAAGGGTTCCCGCTGGGGCGAGATCTTCGAGGCGAACCGCGAGGTGCTTACGAGCCCGGAGTCGGTCCGCAAGGGCATGACCCTGCGGATTCCGTAGGCGGCACTTTCTAGCGCAGCTCGTACCTGTCGATTTTCTTGTACAGGTGGCTGCGCTGCATGCCGAGCTGTTCGGCGGTGCGTTTCACGTTCCCGGCGTTGTCGTCGAGCTTCTTCCTGAAGAAGAGCATCTCCGACAGGTTCTTGAACTCCTCGAACGTCGCGCATTCGAGCGGGTCCTCGCCGGCGGCGCGGCCCGACACGGGTGCGGCCAGACCGGGCCCGTTCGCCAGCACGCCCTCGAGGTCCGTGGGACGGATGCACTCCTCGGTCGCGAAGACGGAGGCGGCCTCCAGCACGTTCCGTAGCTGGCGTACGTTTCCGGGCCATTCGAGCGACTTCAGCCGTTCGAGCGCATCCACGGCGATGCCCTTCGGTGAGCGTCCGGAGCGACCTGCCCCCTGGGCGAGCAGGTGCTCGGCCAGCGCCGGGATGTCCTCGATGCGCTCGCGCAGGGTGGGCGCGCGCAATGGGATCACGTTCAGCCTGTAGAACAGGTCGAGGCGGAACGTCTTCTGCTCCACCGCACTGGTGAGGTCCGCATTCGTCGCGGCGACGACGCGGATGTCGACCGCGATCGACTCGCGCCCGCCGACGCGTGTGATCTCGTGCGTCTCGAGTGCGCGCAGCACCTTGGCCTGTGCGTTCAGGGGCATGTCGCCCACCTCGTCCAGGAACAACGTGCCGCCGTGCGCCGCCTCGAAGTGCCCGGTGCGTTTCTCGTATGCGCCCGTGAAGCTGCCCTTCTCGTGACCGAACAGCTCCGACTCGATCAGCTCGTGCGGGATGGCGGCGCAGTTGACGGCGATGAAGGGTCCCGTCGCGCGCTCGCCCTGCACGTGCAGGTTGCGCGCGATGACCTCCTTGCCCGAGCCGTTCTCGCCGGTGATCAATACCGATGCGTCCGAATTCGCAACCTGGGACACCTGCTGCGCCAGCTTCTGCATCACCGCGCTCTCGCCGATCATCGACCAGTTGTTGGCGAGCTGCTTGCGCAGGCCCGTGTTCTCCGTGACCAGCTGGCTCTCGCGCATGGCGCTGCGCAAGGTCACGAGTACGCGCTTCTCATCGAGCGGCTTCTCGAGGAAGTTCTGCGCGCCCTTCTGCATGGCCTCGACGGCGACTGCCACGTCCCCGTGCCCGCTGATCAGGATCACGGGCGGCGCGCCGTCCAGCTCGCGCACCCTCTCGAGCAGCCCGATACCGTCCAGGCGCGGCATCTTCAGGTCGGCCAGCACCGCTCCCGGCGAGCGCCCCTTGGCGCGCTCGGCGACGATGCGCTGGAAGGCCTCCTCGCCGTCCTTGGCGGTCCAGGCCTCGAACCCCTCGTATTGCAACAGCATCTCGAGGGCCAGCCGGATGTCGCCGTCATCGTCGACCACCAGCACGATCGAGCGCTCTTTTTGGGCCATGGGTGCATCCTGCCATAGCTGCCGGTGAGTGCGTAGACTCCGGCTCATGTGGTTGGATTCCTGGGTCGAGCGCCTGCGGGCCCCCGAGCTGTTCGTCGCCGGTGTCCTTTCGGGCACCTCCGCGGACGGGATCGACGTCGCCATCGCGCGCTACCGCGGCGATCTGCGCACGGGGCGCCTGGACGAGTTCGAATGCCTGGGTTTCGAGATCGAGCCCTTTCCTCCGGGCCTGGCGTCCCGCGTGCGCGCCATGCTGGACGGCGAGCCCGTCGGCGTGCGTGGGGTGGCCCTGCTCTCGCGCGATTTGGGCCACGCTTTCGGCCTCGCGGTGGACCGCGTCGCGGGCAGACTCGGGGTCCAGCTGGACCTGGTCGGTAGCCACGGCCAGACGGTCTGGCATCACGACGGCGTCGAGCCCAGTGGGTGCGCCTCCCTGCAGCTCGGCGATGGGGATTTCGTGGCCGAGGCTTGCGGGGTGACCGTCGTCAGCGACTTTCGCCAGCGCGACCTGGCCGCGGGCGGGGAGGGCGCGCCGATCTCCGGATTGGCCGATCCGTGGCTCTTCCCCAAGGTCGAACGGCCGGCCGCCATCCTCAATCTGGGGGGCATGGCCAACATCTCGATGCTGGCCAGCGAGCCCCTGGCCTTCGACACGGGCCCGGCGGGCAGCCTGCTCGACGGGCTGAGCCGGCGCCTGCTCGACCTTTCCTTTGATGAGGATGGCAGGCTGGCAGCCGCCGGCAGCGTCCACGGGGAGTGGGTGGCCGCGGTCCTCGAGCACCCTTTCTTCGATCAGGCCCCGCCGAAAAGCACCGGCCGGGACAGTTTCGGCGAGGCCTGGCTGACGCGCGAGCTCGAGCGGGCCAGGCGCATGGGGCTCGGTTCGGGACCCTCCGGGGCGGCGGATCTGCTCGCCAGCGGGGTCGATATCGTGGCGCGCTCCGTGGCCGATGCGATCGAGCGCTGGGTCGATCCGAAGCCCGGGCGCCTGATCCTGTGCGGCGGGGGAGCCCACAACCGGACCCTCTGCCAGGCCTTGCAAGGGCGCTTCCCGATGCCCGTCGAGTCCAGCGCCGGCTTCGGGATCGACCCTGACGCCCGTGAGGCCCTGGCCTTCGTGGTCCTGGCCCTGTGGGCCGTGGGTGGGGTTTCGACGACCCATCCAGCCGCCACGGGCGCGAGTCCGGGCCGGACCCTGGGCAAGCTCAGCCCGCCTCCGGCTTTCCCCCACCCGGCCGGTGGGCAGAAATCCCTGTAGCGGGCGGGCTGTCGGGAGGTAGAGCGCTGCGGTCATCCAGGGCGGCGACCCATGCCTCCGCCTTGACGTCCACCCCGTCCCCGTTATCATGCCGCAACTGTTTTTCGGACAATGGCTTCCGCCAATGCCCGCAGTTGATCGTGCCCATCCCCCCCCAAGCCCGTTGTCGACCGGCTCTCGAGCCGACGGTCGAGCGGCGCACTCCCCCCCCGTTGAGGATCGTTGATATGACCCGCATTCGCCGGAATCTGGGCCTCGCACTTGCTCTCACTCTGTCCGCCATGCCGGCGACTGCACAGCAGACCGAGTTCGATCAAGGTATCGATCTCCTGCGTCGCGGGCGTAAGGAAGAGGCCCTGGCGGCCTTCCAGAGCATGATCGCGTCGGGCCTGACGAACGAGCAAGCGTACGACCTGTGGCGTTCGAGCGATGACTCGCGGGTGTGGATCGACATGATGGTGGAGGGTGGCGAGTACGACCTGATCGCGCGCCGCTTCCTCGATCTGGCGAAGCTGGGTCGCAAGGAACGTCTCAACGACGAGGGCGCGATCCAGGGCCTGGTCACCGAACTGCGCGGCACCGACGACGCCCTCGAGCGTCGTCGCATCATCCGCAAGCTGTCGGCAGACCACGGCGAGTACGCGGTTCCGAGCCTGCTCTCCGGCCTGCGCGAGGTGGGGGATGACGACTGGCGCATCACCGCGATGACCGCCCTGAAGCACATGGACAACGGCGTCGTGCCGCCGCTCATCGCGGCGCTCGATGCGGACGATGCCTTCCTGCGCCGCAACGTGGCCATGACCCTCGGCAACATCGGCGACGTGCGCGCCGCGGGCGTGCTCGAGGCCATGACTGGCGACAGTGACAGCAGCGTCGCGGCCGCCGCGGGTGAGGCCGCCGCAGCCTGTGGTTCCACCGGAAACGCCGTCGACCAGCTGTTGCAGACCGGCGACGACTACCACAACCGGCGCGACACCGTGCTGCGTTCCTATCAATACAGCGATGTAGTCTGGAGCTGGAACAACGGCGGACTGGCCTCGACGCCCGTTCCGCGCGCCATCTACAACGACCTGCTCGCGAAGCAGTCCTACGAGCGCGCCCTGGGCGTCGACGCGAATGCTCTCAGCGCTCTGTCCGGCATCGCCCGCGCCTACGTGAACATCGACGCGAAGATCTCGGCCCTGGCCGAGGCCGGAGCCGACGTGGGCGAGTTCGAAGCGCAGGCCGATCAGGCCGCGATGGCGGTCAGCGTGGCCGGTGTCGACGCTCTCGACCTGGCCCTGCAGTGGGCCGTGCTCACCGATGACACCGCCACCGGAACCCGTCTTTGCATGGCCCTGGCCGAAGTGGCCAGCGAGCCCACCGACGGACTCGTGGAAGCCGTCCAGTCCTCCGAGGGCTCGCTACAGGGCGAGGCCGCGGTCGCACTCGGTAACGCCGCCTGGCGCGGTGGCCACGCCGCCGACGGCACGGTCGTCAGCAGTCTCGGCGCCGCCGCCGGGCGGGAGATCGTGCGCATCGTCGCGTTGATCGACGCTCGCACCGAGCGCGCCGACGCGCTGGCCCGCAACCTGGGTGGCAACTCCGTGACGGTCAACCACCGCGGCACCGGCGGAGCCGGCATCGTGATGCTGCACCGCCTGCCCGGCGTCGACGCGATCCTCGTCGGCGACGGCCTGACCGACATGACCCTCGACCAGGTCCTGGCCGACATCGCCGGCAACGATGCGCTCGCGAACACGCCCGTGTTCCTGGTCAGCAACGACCCGGAAACCACCGACCTCTACGGTGATCGCTTCGCCGGCACCGTCGCTGATTCCGCCGACCTCTCGGCCCTGGACGCCGTCTTCGAGGAGAACCTGAGTGGCGACCGCGCCCGCGCCGAGGGCCTGGCCCAGCGCGCCTCGAAGACCCTCGCTCGCCTCGCGCGCGCCGGCCAGACCGACATCACCTCCGCGACCGCAGGCCTGGCCGCGTGCCTGGCCACCCGCGGTGACGCCGTCATCCTGCCCGCCATGGGAGCCCTCGGCGCCGCCGGCGGTCCTGACAACATCGAGGCCCTGATGGCCGTCGCCACCGACTCCGAGCACTCGGACGAGGCGCGCGCCGCCGCGGCCAACGCCCTCGGAGGCATCTTCTCTCGTTACCAGCTCGGCGCCGAAAACGGTGTCGGCCTGCGCGACCTGCTCGGCACCGACGCCGCCCGCGAAATCCGCCTGGCCGCCGCCCGTGCCCTCGGCCGCCTGCAACTCGCCGGCTCCGACCGCGCCGCCCTCATCGGCGTCGCCGCCACGCTCTCCGAGTAGAGCCCCCGGCAACAACTCGACGGAAACAAGGAAGCCAGCGTAGCTCAGTGGTAGAGCTCTGCTTTCGTAAAGCAGCGGTCGCCGGTTCAAGTCCGGCCGCTGGCCCCATTCCAAGTTCCAGTCGCTGAAGCATTTACGGCTGTTCCTTCAGCCTTGGCTGCGGGTTCTAGATCGGCCGATGGCGGAGTACTGCCCGTCCTGTCCATAAACTCGGACGTGGCGTAACCGTCGCCAGGGCAGGCGTTTGCGAGGCCCTACAATGGGGCTATGCAAGCCGAGTATCACCCGCTTCAAGGCCTGCTAATGACCGTTTCGGGCTGGGTCAACCGGCACCAACAGCACGTCATCGAGTACCTCGTCGAGGAGAACCGCGTACTCCAGGAACAACGCGGCGGGAAGGTGCCGCGGTTGAACGACGACCAACGCCGGCGTCTGGCGGCCAAGGCTAAGCTCCTGGGACGGCGGGCGCTCGACGCGGTGGCGACAATCGTCACGCCAGACACGTTGATCCGCTGGCATACGCGGCTTATCGCGGCCAAATGGACGTTCGTCGTGAACCGCGTGGGCAGGCCCGGCTTGATGAAGGCAATCAAGGCACTCATCGTCCGATTCGCCTTCGAGAATCCCTCGTGGGGCTACTGCCGGATCCAGGGCGAACTCAAGGACGTCGGGCATCAGGTCGCGTCGACCACGATCGCCAACGTGCTGAAGGAGAACGGGATCAAGCCTGCACCTGATGGACCGGCGTGGTCGGTTCACGGCCGAAATCATGCTGAGTGGGGCTCCACAAGTCCTTGCACCGACTCCGACTGGGTGGCGACGCAATAAATGGACAGCACGCGGTACAACGCACTTCGTCTTCGACCCACTCACGTTCTTCGAGCGCCTGGCAGCCCTGATCCCGCACCCACGTGAGCATCAGCTGACCTACCACGGCGTACTCGCGCCGGGATCATCCTGGCGCGACATGATCGTGCCGACGGCGGTGGCCCCCGGAGTCGCTTTGCGGGGCGCGGAAGCGGTGGGGGACTTTCCGCCCGCGACGACACCTGCGGTCCCGCACGCCGCGCCAGCGCCCTGCCCGCCCAGCGCCTGGTAGTGCAACCTGGTGTCTGTACTTTCGCGAACGTGCGCCGGACCCCAAGCACGTATGCCTCGACAGCGAGGACGTCTTTGGCGGCAACGACAACCGCGGCATTCTCTGGGACACGAACTCGTGGGAGCCCGTTCACGAGTTGCGGGGTCATGCCTCGTACATCAAGGCCCTTTGTTTCAGCCCCGACGGGACGCAGCTCGCATCGGCGTCCGGCGACTTCACAGTGAAGATCTGGGATACTGTCCCGAGGGCCGAGCGTCGTGGTCAGGCGATCGAGGCCCAACGACAGCGCGACAACCAACGCCCACGCATCGAGGCGCTCCTCGGCGAGCTGAAGGACGCGGGGAAGGTTGCCGAGGCGATCGAAAGCGACGAACGCCTGTCGCGGGTTGAGCACTACCTGGCTGCGCGCCGGGTGCTGCTCGACCTGGTCCAGCATGGGACGTCGAGAGAGTGAAACGTGTTTCGGTGCCAGGCTCGGTGGCCGGCTCCATGTAGACCACATGAAATGGGGGAGACCCCTGTGGGCCTCCCCCGTAGGAGCATGGTCATTGCCGTTCCTGCAAGGGCGGCGACGAGCAGAGCAAGAAACGCGACTGCTGGAGGGCTGCCTCCCTGTCTCTCAATGAAACGTCGGATTCTCGCTCTGCTGCTCTCCCCGGCTACTTGATGCGCATCTGCACGCTGCCGATGACCTGGCTGTCGACCACGAGCTGCACTCGAACACGGCGGGCGTTCTCCTGGATGGAACCTGCTGCCATGCCCGCCAGAACCGAGTTCTGCAGGTCGGAACGCTTGAAGCGCAGGGTCAGGCGCCTGTCCGACCCGGATTCGGGCACGACACAATCGTCACCTTCCCATTCACAGATCGCGGGAACAGGGCTGCCCCCGGGAACCTGGAGGACGATCTCATGGGACTCACGAGGAAGGATCAGGTCGACGTTCTCGCCACTGACGTTCGCAATGACGCCATCGTCGTCCTGGTTGTGATTCGCATTTTGCTTGTGCGCGCGATGGAGGTTCAGCTTCTTCGGGCGAAGCTGGAATTGCATGTTGTCCACCAGCACCACAGCCGAACTCACGACCAGGTTTCCAGCCAGGTCGAAGACGTGGGCTTCGACCAGCAAATCACCATCGAGCACGGTTCTCGTGTCGAAGTCGATCTCGAAGGGTGACGTCGTCGAGGTTCCGACCAGGATGCCGCCCACATGGATCTCGATTCGATCCAGGTTGGCGTCGCTCGCGACGGCTTCGATGGTCATGATGCGCTTGACTCGCTTGCCGTCGGTGGGCGAGACCAGGGTGCGATCGGGAGCCGTGTTGTCCACCAGCGCGGTGATTTCGATCACCGTTTCATTGCCAGCTTCGTCCACGGCGCGGGCCATGAGCGACAGGACTCCATCCGGGTAGACCAGCGTGTTGTCACTGCCACTGAGCAGGGCCGCGGGCACCGCTGGGTCAAACAGGGTCGAGGGATCCGTCGTCGGGGCGAGGCCGCCCACCAAAACCTCCACCGATGCCAATCCAGAGCCGGCGTCGGAAGCCGAGACACTGACGTCCGCAGTCCCCGATACATATTCACCCTCCAGCAAGGAGGCGAACTCGATTGCCGGAGCCGTGTTATCCACCAGGACCAGAGCGGAGGAAGACGCGGATTCGTTCCCCAGGTTGTCGTAGGCCACAACGCTGAATGTGTGCTCTCCATCCAGCAGGACGGTGGTGTCGTAGACGAAACCGTAGGGGGCGGCGAAGGCCGTGGCGACGAGCAATTCATCCACGAAACACGCCACACGCTCCACGCCCGTGCCCGGCAGCGCATCGGTGGCCACGGCGTCAAAGTCCACAGTGCCACTCACCGCAGCGAGGTGGACAGGGGAGGTCAGGGTCACGACCGGACCTGTTGTGTCCAGCAAGACCGTCACGGTGCTCGACGAGGCGCGTCCGCTGGCATCCGTGGCCGTGACCACGATGGGGTTCGAGCCTTCGACGAGCGATACGGCTCCAGCAGCGATCCCGCCACCCGCGGGGAGGCTGGTATTCACTCCGGCAGGTGTGGAGCTCACGTCGGTGCTCGTCAGGTCGTCGACCGTGGCTGTCACGGCGACAAGTTCCTGTCCAGCCCCGTAGATGGCCCCGTCAAGCGGTGAATCTACGGATATGACGGGTGCGGTCAGGTCCAGCACCACGCTGAGCAGCAAGCTCGTGCTGTGGCCCGCAGCGTCCGTCACGAGGACCTCGATGACATTCGACCCTTCGACCAGGGCTACCGGCGCTGATGCCGCGCCACCTTCCGCGGGGATCGTGAACTGCAAGCCACCGATGAGGCAGGTGCTGCTCGAGGCGTCGGCGACATTCACGGTCACGGTCGCAGGCGACGAGCCGTACACGGTGCCCGGCGCCGGTGATACAAGCTCGATCGTCGGGGACAGGGTGTCCACAATTATGGTGACTGCCCCTGCGCCCGTGTTGCCTGCGCTGTCGGTCGCGGTCACTGCCAGGGTGTTGGTTCCTTCGACCAGTCCGGCGATGGTGCCGTTGGCCGTTCCGCCGCCCTCGGGTAGGGAAACGAACAGGCCACCAGGAGCGGAGGTCACGTCGGTCGCGGATGCATCGTCCACAGTGGCGGCGATGGGCACGAAGCTCTCGCCGATGATCGCGCCATTCAAGGGCGAGGTGATCGCGACGATGGGCGCGTCCCCGTCAGAGGGGGGGCCGGTGCTTCCGTCGCAGCCCCGGTACACACAGACGGTCCCCACATAGGAGTTGGCGGCGAGCTGGCTGACAACGATCTCGGAAGGTCCCACGCCATCCACGTTGATGGCGGCCACGGTGTTTCCAAAGCCATGGTTGGTGCCCGGATCCTCGATGCTGCAGATCAAGGAGAAGTCCACCCCCGAGAAGGCGTAGATTCCGCCCACGGTTGTTAAGAGTCCGTTCGTGCTGCCCCAGCTGATGGAGCAGGTCACGATGTCGGGGTGCCCGTCACCGTCGATATCAGCGACATCTGTGTGGCGGCCGAACTGGTTGCTCGGGGTTCCCGCGGGATCCGCGATGTAGGCGATGACCGTTCCATCAAAGCCGGAATAGACCGAAATGCGACCGTTCTGAGACCCGGCAAAAGGCTCTCCCACGACGAGGTCGAGGTAGCCATCTCCGTTGAAGTCCGTCGGGCGGTTTCCGAACTTCGTGCCCCCGCCCATGGGCAGGTAGAACAGGAGTTCGGGCCCCGCTCCGGTCGTCATGGCCTGCCCGGAGAAGATGTGGATGTAGAAATCCTCCGAGACAGCCACGTCATCATAGCCATCATTGTTCATGTCACCGACCCGGCCAACGGACCGGCCGAAGCCACCACTGATCAGACCGACGAGGCGCTTGATAAGGGTTCCGTCGATGCCCGAGAAGACATCCGCGTAGGGATGATTGTCTGAACCGACGATCACGTCGGCGTGCCCGTCGGCGTTCACATCGCCCGCTGCGCTCACGTGGTAGCCATACCCGCCCGTTCCGGTGAACTTGTAGAGCAGGGAGCCATCAGCGCCGGAAAACGCCTTGGCATAGTTGGCTGTACCGTTGGCGCCGCTATAGCCCCGTGATCCCACGAGGAAATCGGGACAGCCATCGCCGTTCATGTCACCGACACCCGCGACCGAGTGACCGAATTCATTGCCGGGCTCGTCCCCGGCGAAGTGGTAGATGGTGGCGCCATCAGCCCCGGAGATCACCCGGGCGTAGCCCCGAGTCTGGCTCTGGCTCGCCGCTTGCTTCCACGGTGCCCCGGTAATGAAGTCCTCCTTGCCGTCGAAATTGACATCTCCGGCACTCGCCAGCCATGTGCCGAAGTAGCCTTCATTGGGATCGCCGTCGATGCAATAAACCTCGCTGACGGTGGCTGGTGTGCTTTGCGCATTCGCCAGGGGGACGAGCGATAGCAGGAAAAGCGCCGCTGCGGAGCGACAAGGGAATTCGGACCTCATGTGGATCTCCTCGATCGGGAATGGGATGGGAGTGCACACCCCCTCCCTCGGTGAAGGGCGAGATGTGATCTCAATGACGGATGCGGGTTAGGTCCCCCGGTCCGGTCGTTGACCAGGTACGAGCCAGCTGGGAAGTGGATGGTGCAACGCTGAACGGCCTTGATGTCGGGGGTGGGGGGGCGTTCCTGTTTCAAGAGCGCGCGGCGTGGGCGGGAGGGACAACGAATCGCATGACAAATATTCAGGCGGACCGTGTCTCGAGTCCGGCATCCGAGCCGACGGTCCCGAATCACCGCCACAGGCCCGGCTCTCGCGCATGCTCTGGCCGTTCTGCGCCTGTGGTCCAGGCGTGGTGCGTCACGGGTGTCGAGAACAGGGATGACGTTTGCTGCGGCTGTCCGCCAATGGCTACCGGTCCCTACTGGGTCTCGAGAGTGATCGCTGAAGGAATGGCGATCCTCTCGGAGGTCGATCAGGCCGGCATCGCCCGACTTGGGATGGCGCTGGCCATGCTGGGCCGTGAAGGTGCCACGTTGGATGTGCAGGCCGGCCTAGACTGCCGGGCATGCTGCACGCCGCTCTCCCGATCCCACTACTGCTGGTCAGTCTCCAGAACAGCCGCACCTCCAGCGACTGGCTGGTCACTCGCTGTGACACTCCGACCCGGGTCATCGCATCTGTCGACCGCCGCGAGCTGTGCCTGGACAACGGGCTCATCCGGCGCACCCCGCGCATCGAGACGCGCCTTGGCGAGCTGAAGGACGCGGCGCAGGTGGCCGGGACGATCGATAACGACGAAGGCCTTTCGCGGGTTGAGCGAGTGGCGGCGCGTCGGGTGCTGTTGGAGCTGGTCCAGCGCGGGTCGTCGAGATAGTCAGCCGAGTTGGGTCAAGAGGCGCTCGGTCCCCTGCTCCTCGACGGCGTCTACACCGCCGCCTCCCCCTGGGCGCGCCCGGTCTTCCACCCGGCTCCGGAGCTCGAGGACGAGGACGTCGCGCACATGGTGCAAACGCTTCGCCTGCGCATCAATCGACTCCTCCGCCGCCGCGGCTTCTTGCCCCTCCCCGGCCACGACGACATACCGCCCGAGCCCGACTCGCTGCTGCCCTTATCACCGCCGCATCGATCCAGGGCCGCGTAGCCCTGGGCCCGGACGCTGGTCGCCCGGTCTATCGCTACCGGACCCCACCACCCGACGCTCCTTCCTTCGAGCCCGGGTCCCTGTGCGCCACGGAGGACGGCTTCTCGCTCCACGCCCGCGTCCACATTGACGCCCATGACCGGGAGCGCCTCGAGCATCTCTGTCGCTATATAGCCCGCCCGGCCATCGCGACCGAGCGCCTCTCCCTGTCGCCCGATGGCAAGGTCGTCTACCAGCTGCGTCGTCCGTGGCGGGACGGTACAACACACTTCGTCTTCGACCCGCTCACGTTCATCGAGCGCCTGGCAGCCCTGATTCCGCACCCACGCGAGCATCAATTGACCTACCACGGGGTGCTCGCGCTGGCCTCATCCTGGCGCGACATGATCGTGCCGACGGCGGCGGCCCCCGGAGTCGCTTTGCGGGGCGCGGAAGCGGTGGGGGACTTTCCGCCCGCGACGACACCTGCGGTCCCGCACGCCGCGCCAGCGCCCTGCCCGCCCAGCGCCTCCGTGCTGGTCCCGCACTCTCCCTACCCGAGTCGCTATTCCTGGTAGGAGCTCATGCGCCGGGTCTTCGGGATCGACGTGCCACACTGCGAGCACTGCGGCGGACGGCGCCGGTGGATCGCGCTGATCACCGACACGCTGGTGGCACGTCGTATCCTGCGTCACCTCGGCCTGCCCAGCGAGGCTCCGCTGCTCGCGGCAGCGCGCGCGCCGCCGCAGATGGCGTTCGAGTTCTAGGCGGGGCTCGGTTTCCGTGAGCGTTCTCGGCATCTCCGGTGTCGTTCAGTGGGGGAGGTGTAGCTGGAGTCCGCCAACCGGCCCGAGACGAGGCACTCGGGTGGTGTACGCGGGCGAAATCCGGCTGTTTGAGAGGTTTTCGACTGCCGTGGATGGCCCGTGTCGCCACTCCTGCCCTCAAGGCGCCTTTACCGCGCTACCATGGCAGGCCCTTTGGATCGCCTATCCGCCGCCTCAATAATTACGCCCTAACGTCTTGCTTGCTAAGGCGTTGGGTCGCAGGTGCGAAACCGCGTTGTCCCTACGTTCCGCGTTCGACGCTTCCAAAGTGTCGTAGAGGGGGACCACCGCAGCGGGTGCTCAGTGGCTCTTGGAATTCGCAATTGACTGGACTTGGCAACGCTCCTGTTTGTGGGGAAACGCGGTCTGCCCAGTCAATTGTCCAAAGAGAGCTAAGCGCTGCTCAACCCTGAAAAAGAACTAAGCATCACTCAGCACTGAAAAAGAATTAAGCAAATGCAACAGTCGATCCTGACGCTCATCAAGCCCTCCCGTTTACTCGCACCCAAGGTTGCACTCGGAATCCTGCTACTCGCAGGAGGCACCTTCGCTCAAACCCCCGTCGACGTAGATGTACGGATCGTCGACCAGGCAGGTGCCGATCTCGGGGGCCAGTACCCCGCCGGCTTCACGATCATCTCGATCAACGGCGCGAGCGCCAACAGCGGGGGAACCGTTTCGCTCCTGCCGGGAACCTACAACGCGAGGATCCACCTCGTGTACGGCGACCTGTATCGCGACCTTACTGGCGTGAGCATCACGCCGACTACGACGAACCTGGACTTCGAATGGATCACGGAGTCACTGACCGTATCGGTCAAGGACCAAGGCGGCGTGCTCGTACCCGGGAGCGGCGGCATCGGAATCGGGCAGGTCGGAGGCGTCGCCAACGGTGGGGCCACGGTCCTACCCATCACCGATAATAGCGTCTACCCGACGCTCGGAGGTCCATGGGCAGCCGGCTACAGCTTCAGTCCTATCTTCTTCGGGAACCTGTGCCGCGACTTCACGGGCGTCGAGATCACCCAGACGACCGATGCGCTCGACTTCGAGTGGATCACAAAAACGGTGACGCTGACGATGAGCGACCAGGCCGGTGATCCGTTTCCAGCCGCCTGGAACCCGTCGATCTCGTTCGCCAACATCGGCGGACCGGGCCCCGGAGGGACGCTGACTCTTCCGATCACCGACAACAGCGTCTATCCCAACATCCGCCCGAGTTGCGCATTCTCGACCGGGTACTACGTGAGTCTGTCCTTATTCGGGAACCTGTGCCGCGACATCCGCAACGAGACCACGGGCAGCGGCGTGGAGATCACGCAGACGACGGACGCGATCGACTTCGAGTGGATCACGGAGACCGTCACGATCACGCTGACTGACCAGACTGGAAGCCCATTGCCCGCAGCGTGGAACGCCGGCGTCACCGTCGCTGGCGCCGGAGGGATCTCTGCTGCTGGAGGAACCGCGACTCTGCCCCTCACCGACAACAACGTCTATCCTGAAATTCGTCAGAGCTGTGCGTTTGCGGACGGGTTCAAGTTCAGCTTGACCATGTTCGGCGGAAACCTCGCCTACGACGTAGTGGGAGTGGAGATCGAAACCACCACGGACGCGCTCGACTTCGAGTGGATCACCGTCTCGGGCCCGCTCGACGTCATCGACGCGAGCGGGGCACGCCTGGACGGATCGACGTGGGAATTCCCCGGCGGCGTCAGCGCGGTCCAGAATTCAGGCGACCCGATGATGTTGCCGATCACTGACAACAGCGTCTACTCCACCCTGCGGCTCAACTACGTCAACGGCTTCAACGCCAGGGTGAACCCCATCACGACCCCGGGTATGGGCACGTTCCAGTTCGAGATCCTGCCGAATGCCGACCTGATCCCACAGTTTTTCTCGATCGACGGTCAGGACTTCGGTCTGCGCTTCCGCCTTAACGATTCGCCCGTGGCTGACGCCGGTGACAACCTGACGATCTTCAGCGATGAGCAGTCCGGCTTCACCATCGATGGTGTGGCCACCGACCCCGATGGGGACGCCATGACCTATCGTTGGCTCGACGGCGGCGGAGCAGAGATCCAGGCCAGCGCGGCCGTCGGAGCGAGCGGTGAGGCTCCTCTGAACCTGACGGCTCTCGCTTCCCTGGCGCTCGGCAACCACACGTTCCTCCTCGAGGTTAGCGACGGTCAAGTGACGTCCACCGACACGATGTTCCTGTCGGTCAGCAACTCGCCGCCCGACGCGGCCGTCGGCGGCGGCATCACGGCTGAGCTCGGCGCCAATGTTGTTCTTACCGGCTCCGCATCGGACTGGGACGGGGACGCGTTGAGCTGGTCGTGGAGCGAAGGCGCCACGCTCCTGGCCTCAGGGGTAGTGACCGCGCCCGTCGAGGGAGTCCCCGTGAGCATTCCTGATTACACCCTGGCCGGTGGGCTCGCCGTTGGCACCTACGGGTTCACGCTGACCGTCTCTGACGGTGTGCACCCCGATGTCGTGCGTCTGCTGGGCGTCGACGTGATTGACACGACCGCACCAACCCTTTCGCCAGTGGCCGACAGGTCTCTCTTGTGGCCGCCGAACCACAGCATGGTCGATGTCACGATCACGCTGAACGCCGGCGACCTTAGCGGAACCACCGCCTTTGACGTGGCTATCGCGAGCAACGAGGACGCGGACAAGGACGGAGACGGGAATACGATCCCGGACTTCACCACGCCGGTTGTCGACAGCACCAACGGCACTGTGCATGTGTTGCTACGCGCGGAGCGATCGGGCAAGGGTGGTGGTCGGACATACACGATCACCATTACGGCTACGGATAGCAGCGGCAACTCGACCACCTCCGCGGTGGAGGTGCACTGCCCGCACGACCGCCGCCGGAAGTAAGCAAGGAGACCGCTCCGAGTGAGCTGAACAGGCCCCCTCCTCACGGGAGGAGGGGGCTGTTGTCCGCGCTGAAGGACGATGATGCTGTACCGCAACCACAATCGCCGAAGATGCCTGCGCCTTCTCCCTCTCATCACCGCGGCAGTCATCCTCGCCGTCACGTTCATTCCGGACCGCGCACGGAGCAAGCCCGCGATCGTGAATCGCGCCACGCCCGTCAGTGAGGGCGCGAGAGCGTTGGTGCCGCTTAGCTCACCACCTCGCGAGCCGCAGCGTCAGGTGCGGACGACCGCGGAGGCGGTCGGATCGACCGAAGATCCCACGCGCATCCACGGACGCGTTGTCGACGCTCGCAGTGGTGACCCCATCGAGCGTTTCCGGATCATGCTTGCGGGGCCCGACGATTCGAGCAGCACATCGAGTACATCCGTGCGCCATCCACAGGGTCGCTTTGACGTCACCGTCGAACACGCGGGACCGTGGACAGTCTCTGTGGTGGGCATGTTGCATGATGACGTCGTCGCATACGCCGTGCCGGCTACTGGCCCGGACCTTGAGCTGAGGGCAAAGCGCGCGACGTGCCTGCACGGCGAGCTCCGCGACTCGGATGGTCAAGCGCTGGAGGGCGTTGCCGTGCTTCTCCAGGTGCTGGACGCGGAAGCGGGTTACACCCCTTCGCTCGCGTGCGCGGCGCGCAGCGGACCGACAGGTTACTGGTCGTTCCCCAAGCTGGCGCCGGGACATTACAGCGTCAGCGTGCACGCTCGCTCGAAGGAGCTGCTTCGCACTCCCTCTATCGAACTCGGAGTAGGCCAGCAACTGCGGCGCGACCTGACGCTCGAGGCACTTCCGGAGGTGCGAGTCCGCGTTCACTCTGACGGGCGCCCTGTAAGTGGAGCGACTGTCTCTCTGCGAGCGTCTGGAGACGGACGCTATCCGTCGATCAACGAGGTGAGCAATGCCAAAGGCATCGCTCTCGCCCGGTTCCTGGCGGCCGGGATGTATAAACTCGAAGTGCGAGCTGCGAGCCACAGGAACGTAACACGCACGGTGATCGCGGCCATCGGACGACAGGACGTCGTCGTCGACCTGACGCAAGATCCATAGGCGAGGCGCGTTCCGTCGATACCGTGCCGGACACTTTGCCGCGACTTGCCGGTAGCTTGGTAGCGCGCACGTGCTGAAGGCTGAGTCCCGACAAAGTGTGCGGCACGGTATTGCTGAAGAGCTGTCTTCGCTCGATCTCTCCCAGTGCGAGCTCGCCGTACTCGTCCTGTCCGTAAACTCGGACGTGGCGTAACCGTCGCCAGGGCAGGCGTTTGCGAGGCCCTACAATGGGGCTATGCAAGCCGAGTATCACCCGCTTCAAGCCCTGCTAATGACCGTTTAGGGCTGGGTCAACCGGCACCAACAGCACGTCATCGAGTACCTCGTCGAGGAGAACCGCGTACTCAAGGAGCAACGCGGCGGGAAGGTGCCGCGGTTGAACGACGACCAACGCCGGCGTCTGGCGGCCAAGGCTAAGCTCCTGGGACGGCGGGCGCTCGACGCGGTGGCGACAATCGTCACGCCAGACACGTTGATCCGCTGGCATACGCGGCTTATCGCGGCCAAATGGACGTTCGTCGTGAACCGCGTGGGCAGGCCCGGCTTGATGAAGGCAATCAAGGCACTCATCGTCCGATTCGCCTTCGAGAATCCCTCGTGGGGCTACTGCCGGATCCAGGGCGAACTCAAGGACGTCGGGCATCAGGTCGCGTCGACCACGATCGCCAACGTGCTGAAGGAGAATGGGATCAAGCCCGCGCCGGATCGCCCGTCATCGTGGCGCACGTTCTTGAAGTCTCACTGGGGCGAGGTCGCAGCAACGGACTTCTTCACGACCGAGGTCTGGACTCCCCGTGGTCTGGTGACTTTCTACACGCTGTTCGTGATCGACCTGAAGACCAGGCGAGTCCACATCGCGGGGATCACGACGAAGCCTGATGCCGACTTCCTGGCGCAAGTCGCGCGAAACCTGACCGATGTCGTCGACGGCTTCCTGCTGGGGCATCGGTTCCTGATCTGTGATCGCGACACGAAGTTCACCGCGCAGTTCAAGCGCATCCTGAAGGACGCGGGCGTCGAGGTCGTGCTGACTCCGAAGCGCGCACCCAACTGCAACGCATTCGCGGAGCGGTTTGTGCTCTCGATCAAGTCGGAGTGCCTCGGCAAGATGATCTTCTTCGGCGAGCGCCGGTTGCGCGAGGCCATCGGGGAGTACATCGAGCATTACCACGCCGAGCGCGCTCATCAGGGCCTGGGCAACCGCCGTATCGAGCGTAGCTCGGTGGGGGACGGTGAAGTCATCTGCGACGAACGATTGGGCGGATTGCTGAAATGCTACCGCCGCGCTGCCTGACGAAGGGCTGCGGTTGGGGGCATCGAGCTCAACGGTACCGGTCTGCACCTGATGGACCGGCGTGGTCGGTTCACGGCCGAAATCATGCTGAGTGGGGCTCCACAAGTCCTTGCACCGACTCCGACTGGGTGGCGACGCAATAAATGGACAGCACGCGTTCGAGTTCTAAGCGGGGCTCGGTTTCCGTGAGCGTTCTCGGCATCTCCGGTGCCGTTCAGTGGGGGAGGAGTAGCTGGAGTCCGCCAACCGGCCCGAGGCGACGCATTCGGGTGGTGTACGAGGCCGAAATCCGGCTGTTTGAGAGGTTTTCGACTGCCGTGGATGGCCCGTGTTGCCATTCCTGCTCTCAAGAAGCCTCTACCGCGCTACCATGGCAGGCCCTTAGCATCGCCTCTCCGCTTGGGACTCTACCTTGAATTTATCGTGGCAACGGTAGGATCGCGGCCGCCGCGGCACCGTGCAGCAATAGCCGCCGATGTACTCATTGAGACACTTTCTACTGGGCGTGTTGGCTGCCAGCACCGTGATGACGTTGGTCTCCTTGGCCATCTTGCGGGAGACTCGGTACGTCGAGGCCGTGCAGATGTCGGAGCGGCTGCAATCGGCGCGCGTCAAGCTGGAGGCGACGCTGCACAGTCGCTTGCATATGGTGCGCGGGCTCGCGGCGTTCGTTCGCTCATCCGAGAGCTTCACGAAGGAACAGTTCCTGCGGTTTGCGACGGCTCTTGAAGGGGGCCGAGAAGGTGTTCGCAGTTTGCAGTTGGCTCCCAATGCGGTCGTGAAGTTCCTGACTCATCCGGAGCTGAATGTCGGCGCAGAGGGGCATGACTTGCTCGGCGATCCGAATCGGCGTGAACTTGTGCAGCGCGTGATTGATCAGCGCCAATACCTGATCGCCGGACCAATGGCACTCGTGCAAGGCGGAATAGGGGTGATCGGTCGGTTACCGGTCTATCTACCGGCGCCGAATGAACCCACGGGGGATCGCTTCTGGGGGTTTGCAACCATCCTTCTTGAACTCGATTCGTTGCTCGTCGAAGCCGGTGTGGATGCGAATCATCCGGTTCTCGCGTTCTCCTTGCGCGGCAAGGATGGGCTCGGTTCTAAGGGGGACGTGTTCTATGGAGACGCGTCGGCGTTCCATCCGAATGCGATTACTGTCGATGTCGCGATTCCAAACGGTGTCTGGCAGTTGACGGCCACGGTGAAGCCCGGGGCGGTGTTGTCAGAAGTGCCAAGCGTCATGTTGTGGGGGGGTGGCTTGGTGTTGTCGCTGCTTGTTGGCTGGTGGATATTCTCGTTGTTGCATGCACCTGAGTCGTTGCGGGTTGCGGCCGACCATGCGGTTGCCGCGTTGCATGAAAGTGAGCAGCGCGTGCAAGGAATCGCGGCCAACGTCCCGGGCGCGGTTTACCAGCGTGCCTTGTCGCGGCACGGGCAGATTGCCTATCCATACATCAGTCCTGGTTTCTACGAACTGCTCGAGGCAACGCCCGAAGAGTTGAAGGAATGGACCGCAGCGTCGAATGATCTGATTGAGTTTCGGCTCGAGGCGGATGAGATCCGCAAGTGGCGCGAAGCGACGGCGTCGTCGTCGGTCGGGGGCGCCCGCCATGACGTCGAGTTGGCTCTGTTGTTACCCTCTGGCAGGGCGCGTCGAATCCGTTCGTTGGCCATCACGCTTCCGGATCAAGATGGTGGCTTCGTCTGGGATGGCATCATTCTCGACATCACCCAGCAGAAGCTGATTGAAGAGCAGTTGCGGCAGTCACAGAGAATGGAGTCGCTCGGTCAGTTGACCGGCGGCATGGCGCACGACTTCAACAACCTGCTCGCGATTGTGGTCGGCAACCTCGAACTGCTTGAAGAGGACTTGGTGGGCACGGAAAAGGCCCAGTTCGTCGAGCAAGCGCTGGAGGCTGCAGGGCGCGGTGCCAATTTGACGCGCTCGATGATGGCGTTCGCGAGGCAACAGAGCCTCACCGAACAAGTGCTGTCGTTGAACGAATTGGTCGTGTCGACGATGGCGATTTCTAAGACGGTGCTCAGCGATGCCGTGAAGCTGACGTCGGACTTGCAGCCGGAGATTTGGACGATTCTCAACGATGCTGGTCACCTTGGCAGTGCGTTGCTCAATCTGGTTATCAACGCCAGAGACGCGATGCCGGACGGTGGCACAATCCACATCTCGACGCGCAACGACGCGGCGAAGCAGCAGGTTGAACTCGCGGTTGCGGACACGGGAACCGGTATGTCTCCCGAAGTGATTGAGCGCGCCTTCGAGCCGTTCTTCACGACCAAGTCCGTTGGGCGAGGATCCGGGCTTGGCTTGAGCATGATCTATGGCTTGGTGCAGCAGTCTGGCGGTCAGGTTGCCATCACGAGCCCGCTGGATGGAGGCACGACAATCACGCTGAGGTTCCCGCGAGCCGTTGAGGAGTCCATCGACGACGAGTCGTCGCCCGGCCGTTCAGCTGGCGAGCTTCAAGCCGCGCATGGCGAAGTTGTCTTGCTGGTTGAAGACGATGCTGGCGTGCGCGAGGTTGCCTTCCGTCAGTTGGCGAAGCTTGGCTACCAGGTGCTGCAAGCTGAGGATGCGATCGGAGCGCTCGCGATGATCGACGGTGGTGCGAAGTTTGATCTCTTGCTGACGGATGTCATCATGCCGCGTGGCATTTCCGGCTTTGAGCTCGGACGTGACGTGCGCAAGCGGACCTCTGTGCCGATCATCTACATGTCGGGCAATCACGCTACAGCGGGTAAACCGTTCCATGACGACGCGGTGTTGTTGCGCAAGCCAGTGCGTCATGCGGACCTTGCCGCCGCGTTGCGGGCTGCATTAGACCTGCACTAAGAGTTGTGGCGCCGTCGGTTTATGTCGGGTGTCCCTGCGCGCCGGCGAATTGGAGTCTCCAATCGCGGGGTAGCAACATGGGGTAGGCATGAGCACCTCGTCCCTGCGGCTCTTCGCGTTCGTCTCACTTGCGCAGTTGTTTGGTTTGGCCGCAGCACGCGCTCAGGATGTGCGCGAGCTCACTGCCCCGGTCGCCGACATCACGCTGACCAGTGCCCTGGTTTCGACCATCTCCACACAAGCGAGTGCCAGCTATCGCGGCATCGACCTCGAGTGGGTTGGCACCAATGGGGCTGGCAACCCATTGTTCGATGCGGAGTTGGTTCAGAACATTGGGCCCTACGCGAGCGGGTGGTGGTGGTACTACGGCATGACGGGCACGCAGTTGAGTGCGCAGATCACCGCCAACCAAGGCCGCCTGATTGACATCGAACCCTACGAGACTGCGAGTGGTCTTCGGTTTGCGTGCGTCATGGTGCCAAACACGGGGGCCAACGCTAAGGCATGGTGGTACGACTACAACAGTTCGGTCCAGGGCATCTCCAACGCGGCAGCGGCGAACAACGCGCGCATCGTGGACGTGCAGCGGCGTTGGTGCACGAAGCGAATCCGACCTGCAGCTCCCCCACTCCCGTGCTCTCAGGCGTCGATCGGGTGCGAGACCGGGCGACCAAGCTGGAGCATGCGGTTCAAGATATGGCAGGCGATCAGCGCCTCCACATTCATGGCTCTCGGATGACGCGCACGAAGCCGGTCGCCAATGATCGACTTACACCTGAAGAACGCGTTTTCAACGGTGCCTTGTCGGTGGTAACCGGACTCCTTCTTCCACTGGCGTCGCCCAACCTCCCGCAGTCTTCTGATCGTCCGGTCGCGAGCACTGGATTCTAGTGTTCGCCGTCGTACCCCCGTCGCCATCCTTGTGGGGGAACGAGGACCTTTGCGCCACGCGTAGCTGCGGGCCCGGTAGATCGCGCCCGCGTCGTAAGCCGCGTCGGCCGTGAAGCTCTCAATGCGGTCCTTGACCTCGGCCATCAATCCGACTCCCGTCACGGCGGCGTCCGCATTCCCGTCAGTCAACACCTGCGCGACGATCGCACGGGAGCGGTCCACGCCAAGGTGGAGCTTCTTCCAGCCGCGTTTGCCTTTTTAGCCATGCTTCGCGGCTGCCCACTCGCCTTCACCAACGATCGAGAGCCCAGTACTGTGGACGATGAGATGGGTGGGACCTGTGGCTGGAACGGTGTGCAAAGCCGGGTCGAGATGCCGGCTTCGCCGCGAAAGCGTGGTGTGGTCCGGCGCTTCGAGATCGACGTCTATCAAGCCCAGGACTGATCGCAGGAAACTCTCGGCCTGGCGAAGTGGGATATGGAACGCCAGCCTGAGCGTCAGCGCCGTCTCGATCGCGATGTTCGAGTACTTCCTTTGCCCTCCCCGTCTACCCGAAGCAGCCGGCCTCCACGATTCGATCGCATCTTCCGAGATCCACAGCGTGATGTCGCCCCGTTGCACGAGGTCTCGGTCGTACTCTGCCCAGTTGCTGATGTAGTACTTGGTCTTGTACGTGGGATGCGCTCGTGAGTTCATGCCGCGATCATCCTCGCTCGGCTGTCATGACGGCCAGGGGATCGACGTCGTCCCAGCTGGATCGTGCGATCCAAACACCAACGTCCTTCAAGTTTGGCAGCCCTGGCTTCTCAGCTACCAAGTGCTTGGTGCCCGGAGTGCAGAAGCTGATCGACATGGGCATCGCCGACCCCGATGCGATCGGTCTGCACGGCCACTCCTGGAGCGGTTACCAGCCCGCGTTCATGATCACGCAGACCGATCAATTTGCGGCTGCAGTCGCGGGTGCTCCGGTCTCCAACATGACCAGGTCCTACGGAGGCATCCGCTACGGCACCGGCTTGGCGCGCCAGTTCTAGTACGAGCAGAGGCAGAGCCGTATCGGAGCCAGCCTCTGGGAGGCGCCCCAGCTCTACATCGAGAACTCACAGTTCTTCTTTGCCGACCGGATCCAGACAGCGCTCTTGATCGAGTTCGGTGACGAGGACGAAGCCGTTCCGTGGTCCCAAGGCATCGAGCTGTACCTGGCCTGCCGCCGACTGGACAAGGAGTGCATCTTTCTCCAGTACCGCGGCGAGCCGCACCACCTGAAGAAGTACGCGAACAAACGCGACTACTCGATCAAGATGAAGGAGTGCTTCGATAACCACCTCACCGGGGCCAAGGCCCCGGAGTGGATGACGGTCGGTGTGCCCTATCGCTGCGAGTAGGTCGCGGCTCTGTCCCCGGTCACTGACGCGCAGCCAGCGCTCGCCCAAGCGCTTCGTATCCCGCACGGTTGAAGTGGGCTCCGTCAAGGGGGCCGTGGATGGGGTGCTGTCTTGCGGCTTCCCGGAGTGCGCCGGTCGCGTCGAGGAACTCAAGGCCTGCATCGGTGACCGTCGTTCGCACGCGCTCCACAATATCCCGGTGGTAGGGCTCGATGAGCGATGCCTCGAACGACACTTCCGCGCTGCCAGAGGAATCCACCAGGACCTGCGACGATGCCAGCTCGTAGCAGCTGAGCGGCGAGGGCAAGAAGACCACGCGAACGGGGACTTCGTCGAAACGACCTTTCAGCCAGTTCAGGCTCACCTTCAGCGTTGTGAGGCCCCAACCGAGCTGGGCTTCATCCAGGCCGAGCGGCGGTCCTTGAGCTGGACCGATGAAGCGGAAGAGATCGTCTCCGACGCGTACGACATTGGTTGCGCTCGGGTCTGGTGCTGCATCCGGTGGGGCGTCGAAGGGAAGCAGATTTGTCCCCATCGCATCCGGACGCAAGCCCTGCCGTCCTTTGGTCGCATTGATGATCATCGCGGGGAAGAAGAACGTGCCGCTGACGCCAGCCCAGAAGCCGGAACGCGCTCTAGCGGCGCAATGTGATGTGAGCTGTGCCTCGCTGTCGCCGGGCTGCAGCTCTCCGTAGCGGAGGGTCTCCTTGAGGTTGTCGACAAAGTCGTTGCCCTCGTACACGAAGACGATGATCTGACCGGGGTCGCTGATACCGGTTCGCCTGAGTGCCGTCAGTCGCTTCTCAAGGAGATACACCATGCCCTTCATGCTGCCCGCGCCTCCGTGCCCGAAGCTCATCACATCCGTGCCCGTGAGTTCGTGGAGCACGTGCGTGGAATGGAACGCCGGGTTGCCCGGATCGCCCATGACGGTTGTCAGCCAATCCCCGTAACCGTGGGAATAGGAATCGCCGAGAACGAGCGTCCAGTCGTGGGGGAGAAGCCCTGCCTTTGAGGATTGACTCAGTATGAACAGTGGCCCCGGGAGCTTCATGCGCAGCTGCAGCGGCGCGTATGCAGCCACCAGGGGCAGAGCGGCGAGCTCGACGATCAGATAGGCAAACGCGAACCCAAGAGCAAGCTTGGTGCGTCGCTTGCGGAACCAGTGGGGGGTGATGGCCATGACCCGCAGAGCATAGGCAGATGGGAGCCCCAAGGGGACCGCGGTTGTAGCAAGGTTGATGGGTGTTGCAGGTGGGTTCGCCGACTCCCGTTGCAACCCTCGCCGGGGAATGCGCTCGCCGAGCGGCTGAGGTAGGCTGCTGGCACCATGATCTTCGCTGTACTATTGCTTCTCGCCGGGGCCTATCCGTCCGAGCCTTCCGTCCATACGGTCCACGAATGGCGCGCTGACCTCGCGCACCTCGTATAGCAGGTGCGCGCAGGGCATCCCGTTCCCTTTATTTTTGGCGTCAGTGAGGAGGGCTTCGCGGCAGCGGTGGATGATCTCGAGCGCAGGATTCCGGAACTCGAGGACGGGCGTATCGTCATGGAGATCTTCCCGGTCTTCGCGCTCCTCGACGACCCTGCGGAGTCGTTCGACGCCTTCACGGACAGGCTCTTCGCATTCGCCGAGGAGAACGACATCGAGCGGATCGTCATCGACATGCGCAAGAACTGCGGCGGCTACGGGCGGTTCGGGCTGCGTTTCGTGGAGCGCATCGCACAGCACGAGCTGGGCAAGGAGGGCAACCTGTTCGTGATCCTCGGGCGCGGGACAAAATCAGCCACGCCCTTTTTTGCCCAGCGTTTGTCCGTCGCTGCCAGTCCGTTGTTCGTCGGCGAGCAGAGCGGTGGTCGACCGACGCCCGTCGGAAACACCTTTCCCATCGATCTTCCACACTCCGCGGTCGGGCTGCGCTGCGGCGGCAGGCTGTTTCAGCTGACCTCCGAGCTCGACCTGGGCAAGACGATCCTGCCGGACATCCCCGCGCTGGCGACCATGGAGTCCTTCCGGGCGAACGAGGATCCGGTTCTGGCCGCCGCGATCGAGCACGGGCGGAGCGCCGGTCGCTAGCCCGATCTATTCATGACCACGCGGACGAAATACCACGAACGGCCGGCTTCGCCGTCCTTTCGGGCTTTGGCGGCACTTTGCGAACATTGGCGTCCTCGGCGACCAAAAAAGGTCGCCTGCGG
>JBLHKW010000049.1:0-31763 GCA_047618565.1 Planctomycetota bacterium | reverse complement strand
CGGCACTTCGCGCGCGTTGGCATCCTCGACGACCCGTAAGGGTCGCCTCCGGGGCCAACGCGCGAGAAGCACCACCAGAAGCCGAATCGACGCGTTTTGGCTCGCGCTTCATGAATTATCCGGGCTGGCAGCCCGTGGCGAAAGTCACGGCGGGCTCGAAGCCGTCAGGATTCGATCTGGCAAGGCGTGCTGACGACGCGTATTCGTGGATACTCGGAGGAAGCGCAACGCCGCCAGGGCGGAGCCTGGCGGATTTGAGCGGGTCGTGAGTTTCACCACGGGCTGCTAGCAGGCTAACGTACGGAGCCCGCCGCCATCAGTCGATGGTGGCCTGGGAGCGGCCGGCCATCATGGCCATCCCGTCCTCGGCGCTCAGCAATTCCATCTGCGGCTTGCGGTCGCTCTCGCGCAGGTGGACGGCGTAGTAGTACACGCCGCCCGCCTCGCCATTGAAGGCGAGCAGTCCTTCGAGCACCCCTTCATCGAGGATCGGTCCATGATACAGGACCTGGATCGGGTTCTCGCCGGGCTCACGGTCCCAGCACAGGTAGCCCTCGGTGCCGAGAGATCCGATCATCGTGCCGCGGTCGATGACCTCGATCTGACGGATCTTTCCCCATAGCTGCGATGAACGGCAGATGTAGACGCGGCACTTCGACTCATCGAGGGTCGCGGCGGGACCCGGGACGGACTGGTACGAGGCCGTCCGGCAGGCCACCGAGCTGGTGGCCGCGAGGGCAACCAGCATGAACTGCAGCATTCGTGCGCGTCGTCGTTGCATGGATCTTGGTCCTGGGATTTCCATCTCGCGCGGAACGCGCATGCGGCGGATCAGAGGTCGCCAGTATAGCAGTGATCGCGGGCCCTGCAGGCGTGCCGGATCACCCTACCGGCGATTCGCAGCGTCCCGCTCAACTGCCGGTGGCACCGACCAGCCACTCGCGTAGTGCGCGGGCCCACTGGTCGAACAACAAGCCTGCCTCGGCTTCCTTCTCTTCCGCGGTGTCCCCGACCTTGCGCACGGACTTGCGTGAGATCGCGGCGGCCCGCCGATCGCGCGAGTTCGAGTCGATGACTTCCACCTCGATCGTGCCGTTCCCGGGCCCGCCGGTCGCCGGGTCTCCGGGTTCCGCGTCCGTGATCGCCGCGCGCACGATGAGCAGGTCGTCGGCACGCACGCTGGGGTCGTCAACGAGCGTGAAGTGCTCACCCATCTCCGTCCGCAGGGCGGTACGGAAGAGTTGAGCCAGGTCTCGCTGCTGGGCAGGCGTGACTCCGCGTTCGCGCGCCTCGGGTCGCAGGTACACGAGAACCCGTTCGATATGGACCTTGGTATAGCCGCGCAGGCTGTCCGGATTGGAGAGCGGCTCGACCAGCAGGTCGTCGCCACGTTGCTTGAATCCGGACGTGTCTCCGAGCAGGCCGGAGCTCGGCAGGTCGGTGGAGGCGCAGGCCATCAGGCCGGAGCAGAGAAGCAAGCTGAGGCGTTTCATGAGCATCAAGGAATTCTATTCGACGGCCGCGGGGGCCATCCAGTGAACACCGCCGTTCTGACGGTTCGAGGGCAAATACACGCGCGGGGCGCAGCCCCTGGTATCATCCTGCGCATGTCGACTTCCCGTATTCTGATCGCCGCTTGTATGTTTCTCACGGTTGGCTGCAGCGCGACTCCGACACGGAGTCGCTCGCAGGCCTGGGATGCCCCCCCCTCGCAACGGCGCAGCTCGGGCAGCCGCGTGAGCGGCATTATCGGCGTGACGGACATCACGGCCCTCAACCTCGAACTGGACCCCGCGTTCGGGTCGACGACCCGTGACGACGGACTCAGCATGCCGATGATCGGTGCGCAGGGTCAGGTCGTCAATCGGAGCGGCCGGCTGGAATGGGGATTCGAGGGCGGTTTCTCCCTGGGTTGGGACAGCGATCGCGAAGCCGTCGTCATCGACACGGGGACCGTTCTGGTCCTGGCCGATAACAACATGCGCATCTTCGACCTCTCCGGCGGACTCTTCGTCGGCACGACGACCCGGCGCGGCATGCGCATCTATGCCGGTGCCGGCCCGTTGCTGCAATACGGCCACATCGATCTGGACCTGGGTGAGTCGATCAACGGGAGAGGCTCGCTGACCGAGGACGGCCTCGGGTTCGGCTACTACAGCCGAGCGGGAGTCGAGATCGAGACCAGCCCCGGCACCACCGTCGGCTTCGTGGTGCGCTGGGTAGATTCGTCCATCGACTTCGGTGGTGCGGTCAACGAGCTCGACATGGAGGCCGTGCAGATCGGGTTCGTCATGACGACCGGCTTCTGAGCGTGCGCGCCTTCCGGTATGTCGGAGGCGCGCTTCTTCTGGCCGGATGCAGTGCCCCCTCGGGTGCTTCCCAGGATCGGGGCCGTGCACCTAGCTACCGTCTCGAGCCATTCCTCTGGCTACCCACGCTCACCGGTGAGGTTCCGGACGGCTCGGGCTCCCCGGGCCCTCCGATCGATGTCGGGCTCATCGGTGTCGAGGACCTCGAGTACGCGATGATGCTCGACCTCGAGGTCGACCACTGGAATCCACGATGGGCGCTGCTCATCGACTCGATCTACGTCCGCTTCGATGACGACGAGGGCGCCCTGCATACCGGTTTCGACCTGCGCATGTTCGAGATGGCGGCCGCGCGGCCCATCTGCGCGGGGAGCCCCGTCGAGCTGCTCGCTGGCCTGCGCTACTGGGACCTGGGCGCTGACGCGAGCGTGGCACCGACCGCAGGTCTCGGGCGCGACGAGTCCTGGCTGGATCCCGTCATCGGTGTGCGAGGGGTACAGGAGCTCTCCGATGCCTGGTCGCTGAACGGCCGCGGAGACATCGGAGGTTTCGGCCTCAAAGCCGACTGGTCGCTTCAGTTGATCCTGGATGCGGAGTACCGGTTCAGCAGCGGGTTGCGCCTGCTCGTCGGTTATCGGCACCTCTTCGTCGACTTCGACGACCTCGACCTGGAGGTCACGGTCAGCGGGCCGCTCGTCGGGTTGAGCTGGAAGATCTGACCTCGGCCGCCGGGCTCGAGGCGCTGCGGCCAGCGGCACTGCGCGCGCTGGCTCAGTTGCCGACCTGGTCGACCATGTAGACCACCTGCCCGGCCTTGTAGACGGTCTTGTAGTACACGTTCTGGTAGATGCTGTACTCGGTCCCCGCGAGGGTCACCTTGCGGTAGCCCTTCGGTAGGCGAGGAACGATGGCTCCGAGGGGAGGTGCCACAGCCTCGTAGCGCTTGCCTACCTGGTGGTCCCGGAAGAACATGCCACGGTCGAAGTAGAGCGCTTCGCCGCTGGTGTCGGCGAGGACAGCCCTGCTCGATAGCTTCGTGATCCGGCTTCCAGGTAGCAGGGCGGGAGTGTCGGTGACCGGGACCGGTTCGGTTCCTTGACCGATCACTTCACCGGTCCGTGGGTCTATCATCGGTTCGATGGTGGTCGGCTCCTTCGAATCGGCCGCGTAGAACTCGTTGTTGGCCGGCGTGTAGGGCCGATTGTCATCAACCCAATCCATGGGCTCTTCTTCTTCGTCGTAGTAGCCGTAGCCGGAGCCGTATCCGCCGCCACCGCCACCGCCGATCTTGAAGCCCGACACCTCCCACTCGCCGGTCACCTCGGAGGTGTACTTGCCGCCGGAAACGTCCAGGTCGCCGTGCTCGTCACGGATCCCCTCCCAGCGCCCCGAATCCTCGTTGCCGCCCTGATTGAACCGATCGCCGGCCGAGTCCCAGTCGACGTCTCTGCGTCTGGAACCGGGGGGCAGGGCGGCGTCTGTGGCACCGCTGATACTCCCGGGCCGCCGATTGCCGTTCTGCAGGTGGTCGCCGTTGTGAGGCCGGTCCCGATCCCGGGTCATCCGATCCGTTTCTGCCGTCGCCGGGCGCGTCGCGGGTCGACTGCCGGGCCGTACGCTGCCGGATCCCGAGTTGAGGCTCTGCTTCAACCGCTGGGCATCCTGATCCCGTTGCCGGCTCTTCTGGTCGGGCCGCGAAGGCCTCTTGGTCGCCTTGGATGCGGATCGCTGCTTGGCCTTTGCCTGAGCTTGTGCCCGCTGTTTTGCCTGTGCCTGTGCGCGTTCTTGCTGCTGCGCCTTGGCACGTTGTGCGGCCTGGGTCCTGGCGCGTTGTGCGGCTTGGGCCTGGGCGCGTTGCCTGGCCTGCGCTTGCGCCTGGGCTCGCTGGCGTTGCTGGGCCTGCGCCCGCTGGCTCTGCTGCGCCTGTGCGCGCTGCTTTGCCTGGGCCTGCGACTTGCCGCGCGTCGCGCGCTGCTGGCCCGCGCGCGATGCGTTGGCCCGTCGCACGCTATCGGGCGCCGCGGACGCGACGACCGTGAATATGGTTGCCGTCAGCGCCAGCAGCACCAGCGCCGCGCGTGCGCGACTGAGGATCTTCTTCGAGATCATGATCAGTCCTTCCGGACGGACTCGATCGCGATCTGTTCGGAACCCTCGGGCGCTTCGAACTGGAACAGCACTTCCGGCAGGAACGTATCGAACTTCCAGTCGGACAGATTCACCGCGACTCGCGGTGCACCCTGGATCTGCTTGTAGGTGATCAGGACCTTGCGCGGCACCGGCCGCAGGCCCGCATCGATCCAGATCTGCCAATCGACCGCGGCCTGCCGGAAGGCAAGGTGGTGGCAGGTCACCCCGCCAGCCTTGTTCAGCCCGACATAGCTGCCGACCTCCACACCCTCGATCAGCCCCAGGTAGGGGTCGCTGTAGGCCAGGTCGGCCAGGGGCAGCGAGACTCCGTACTCGTCGATCAGGTGGTCGAGTGTTCCGTCGAGCGTATTCGGGACCTCGACCAGTGCGTAGAGGCCGGAGTCCGGGTCGAGCATGGCGGCCGTCTGCAGGTCGCTCCAGAACTCGCGATTCTGCACGTCTCCATGCACGGTCGAACGGATGCCCAACTCGCGGTGCACGGCCACGTCGGAGGAGTGCGAGACCTCGACCCATTGCCCGCTCGGGTGTGGCTCGTCCTTGACCGTCTCACCGTGGACCTGGAAAGAGGTCGCAGCTGCCAGGTGCTTGCTCATCGACCAGAGGATCCGATCGGCGCGCGGATCGATATGGACTGCCCCGTCGGTGTTGGCTTCCGTGGCGTCTTCCTGAGGCGCGGCGGCGGAGGTCAGCGGGGCGAGGATGAGCAGGGCCAGCGCTCTGGCGCGGGGTCGATTTGAGGCTTTCATGGTTATAAGGAGACTACCACACCCACGGCCGGCAGGTGCTGGGGCGGCGTGCCGTCCAGTTCGTACGACGGCCGTCCTGGGCATGCACCAGGAAGAGCATGGGTCACGATGGCTGAATGGAGGAGCCGCCTCTCTCGCCGGTTGCTCGGGTCCTGGGCCCGGGATAGCCTCTACAGGATGCCCAACTCGTCGATGGTTGTTGTCTTGGCCCTTCTCGCCGTGAGCTGCGTGACCTCTGGTGGCTCCCCGCTGCGGCCGGTGCCGCGTGGGAGCGCAGTCGAGGAAGGCCACGACGAGAACCACGAAGACGCGCACGTAGAAAATCACGGAGCCGGAGCGCAGGCCCTGAACCTCTTCGTCGGAGGTTCGAGCGATATCGGTGATGCCGACGGCTTCACGATCGGATTGGACTACGAGTACCGGCTGTCGCACCGCTGGGGTATCGGCGGATTTGCCGAGAGCGTCTCCGGGCTCAACCGCTCGCTCTCGTTGGGCTTGCAAGCCTACTGGCATGCGGTCGGCGAACTCATCCTGGTAGCCGGGCCGGGAGTCGAGCGTCGCGGAGACGAGTGGGAGCCGATCGCGCGTGTCGGCGGGTTCTACGAGTTCCCCATCGGGGACGGTTGGATATTGTCGCCCGGCGTGTTCTATGACATCACCCCCAACGAAGACCTCCTCATCTACGGGCTAAACCTGGGTTTCGGGTTCTGATCCGTGACCGTGCTCACGCTGTTGCGAGTGATGGCTTCTGCAGTCCTGTAACCTCGATCGTCACGTGCGTCGTCTTCGACGGCGGGCGGCGCGCGACCACCGGACTGGCTTTTATGGAGACTGGATATCCCCATGCCCGAACGTACATACACCCACGCCTCGACCTGTGGGATCCGCGCCGTAGCGACCCTCGCAATCGTCGTGGCGGCGCTCACCGCATGCTCCGGTATCTCGCCCGCACCGGACCCTCACCCACGCCCGGCGTCGTCGCCGCCCAAGCTCGTCCTGCAGATCACCGTCGATCAGTTGCGTGGAGATCTGCCCATGCGCTTTCTGGACCGACTCGGCGACGGGGGCTTCCGCTACCTGCTCGAGCAGGGCACGCACTACGCCAGCGCCCACTACCGACACGCCAACACGGAGACCGCGGTCGGCCATTCGACGCTCTTCACGGGTGCCAACCCGGCCGGCCACGGCATCGTCGCAAACGTCTGGCTTGACCGCGCGACGGGGGTTCCCGTCTACAACACGGAGGACGATCGGCACCATCTGATCGGCAAGGCGCCCGAGCCGCACAAGGGCATGTCTCCGCGCAACCTGCTGGCGTCAACGATCGGCGATGAGCTCGTGCTCAACAACTCCGGTCGATCGCGCGTCTTCAGCGTGTCGATCAAGGACCGTGGTGCAATCCTCCCTGGTGGACACGCGGGCAAGGCCTTCTGGTATTCCAAGAGCTCCGGCGACTTCGTCACGAGCACCTATTATTACGACGAGCACCCGCAGTGGATGCAGGACTGGAACGCCCGCAAGCCCGCCGACGAGTATCGTGGGAAGAGCTGGGAGCTGCTGAACGACAGCGCGACTTACAACGCCGCCGACATCGACGACCGCGCCTTCGAGTCCGACCTTGCGCCCATGGGCCGCACCTTCCCGCACCCTCTGGGCGACGACAAGTACCTCTATCTGCGCCTGAGTTTGAGCCCGGTGGGCGACGAGCTCACCCTGGACTTCACGAAGGCGCTGCTCGACGCCGAGCGCTTGGGGCAAGGCGCGGCCACCGATTTCCTGGCGGTCAGCTTCTCCTCGACCGACTACGTGGGGCACATGTTCGGTCCGTCGAGCCTGGAGTCCGAGGACAACCTGCTGCGCCTGGACCGCGTGCTCGCAGAGCTTCTGGAGCACGTGGACGCCTCGGTCGGGCTCGAAAACACGCTCGTGGTGCTTTCAGCGGACCATGGTGCTCCGGATGCGCCCGAGCACCTGGCCGCCATCGGCATGGAGACGGGGCGTTTCGACTTCGACTACTTCCGGAAGCCAGGCCCCTGGACGGAAGCACTCGAGCGCCGCTTCGGTCGCGCCGACCTCATCGCGACCCACAGCCACCCCTACCTGTACCTGAACCATCAGGCGATCGCCGAAGCAGACCTCGATGTCGCTGAGGTCGAGCAGTTCGTCGCCGCGGAGCTGATGAAGGTGCCCGGCATCACCTACGCCGCAACTCGCAGCGCCATACTCGCCGGGCGTAGCGCGGGTGCACCGCTCGACGACCGTATCCGGCGTAGCTTTCATCCGCAGCGTTCGGGCGACATCCACATGGTTCCCGATCAGGGATGGTTCCTGCACTCAACGGACGAGGCCCAGAAGATGGGCCTCGATGGGATCGCGGCCATCCATGGCTCACCCTGGGCCTACGACACTTTTGTACCCATCTTCTTCGCGGGCCACCGGGTCACAGCGCGTAAGGTTTATCGAGCCGTGGGTCCGCACGACATCGCGGCAACGATTGCGGCCTACCTCGATATCAAGCCGCCTTCGGCCTCGGTGGGCACTCCGCTGGTCGAGGTGTTTTATGGCCTCGAAGATCGAAACTGAATCCGACGAGCGCGTCCCGCACAACAGGTCCAAGAGATGACAGCCCCCATCGCCATGACAAGGATGCTCTTGTCGCTCATCGCTGCTGCCATGTTCGCCGCGCCGGCGCCGGCCCGGGAGGATGAGGAACCGAAGCCCTTCCAGACCGAGGAGCTCGAGCAGCTCGTCGCTCCCATCGCTCTGCACCCGGACGCGATCGTCTCGCAGGTCCTGATGGCCTCGACCTATCCGCTTGAAATCGTGGAGGCCGATCGCTGGCTGAAGGCGCAGTCGCCGCCCCTCAAGGACGACGCACTGGCGAAAGCACTCGAGGAGCAGAAGTGGGATCCGAGCGTCAAGTCGCTGATCACCTTCCCGACCATCCTCGACCAGATGAGTACGCAGCTCGCGTGGACCCAGAAGCTCGGCGATGCCGTTCTGGCCCAGCAAAAGGACGTGCTGGACTCGGTCCAGAACCTGCGCAAGCGGGCGCAGGACGCGGGCAACCTGAAGACCACGAAGGAGCAGGCGGTCAGCACGGAGGACGAGGCGATCGTCATCGAGCAGACGAAGACTGAAGTGGTCTACGTCCCCGTCTACAACCCCACGGTCGTCTACGGAACCTGGCCCTATCCCTCCTATCCACCCACCTATTACTACCCGCCACATTACGTCTACCCGTCGGCGGCCTACGTGTTCACGGTGGGCGTGATCGTGGGTTGCGCATGGGGCTATGCGTGGGGTGGCTGCGGTTGGCATTCGGGACACATCGACGTCAACATCAACAAGAACGTCAACTTCAACGGGAACATCGATCGGGACCGGTACAAGGGCGGCGCCGGCGATCGGGGCAAGGGCGAGTGGAAACACAACCCCGAGAACCGCAAGGGCGTGCGCTACCGCGACAGCAAGACCGCCGAGCGTTTCGATCGGCCCACTCAGACGCGCAGTGGATCCTCGGCGTCGAAGACGAGGTCTTCACTCGACGCTTATCGGGGACGCAGCACTTCGACAGATCGTTCGTCCCTGGGAGGCCGCAGCTCAACCAGCGCTGGGCGTACGGGCAGCTCCGGAGCCACGTCGCGCGACCGCACGAGTCGCTCACCATCCTCTACGAGTCGCTCCAGGCAATCGAGCTCGGCCTTCAACCGATACGACAGCCGGGGCGCCACGTCACGCCAATCCACGCGCGGACGCAGCAGCATGAGCCGTTCCGGATCCAGTCGCGGTGGCCGTAGCCGCGGCGGACGCAGGGGGCGCTGATGGACGCGAATACCCAACTCCCGATGAAACTGAGGAACCCCTCACTCCGTCTGTCCTGCCTGACCTCGATGCTCGTCTTCTTGGCTTCCTGCCAGTCGACGCCGTTTGCCGACAGGCCAGGGTTCGAGAGCCCCGAGGCTGCCATCGAGGCGGTCGTGGTCGCATTGCGCGCCGATGACATGGCGCAGCTGCAGGCCATCCTCGGGCCCGACTCCGAGGAGCTGCTCGACAGCGGTCACGCGGCCGACGATCGCGAGGGCCGCGATCGATTCCTCGAGCTGTACGACGAGAGTCACGCGATCGAGATGGCCGGAGCACAGATGGCCACACTCCACCTGGGGGTGCAGGAGTCTCCTTTTCCGATACCGCTGGTACGCAGTGGCGAGACCTGGTTCCTCGACACGGAGCAGGGATTCGAGGAACTCATCTACCGTCGCATTGGCCGCAATGAGCTGGGTACCGTCAACGTCTGCCATGCGTTCGCCGAGGCGGAGCTGGAATACGTGCGCAAGGACCACAACGGAGACGGCATCTTCGAATACGCCCGGAAGATCCGCAGCTCCGCGAACGAGCATGACGGTCTCTACTGGCTGGCGGCTCCGGGGGAATCCGAGAGCCCCCTGGGCGAGCTCCTGGCATCCGCCGAAGCGGACGTGCGGGTGCCCACCGAAGCGCGCACGGCCTACCACGGTTACCGCTACCGCCTGCTCAAGGCTCAGGGTGAGCACGCCACCGGTGGCGCGTACGGCTACATGGCCGGGGACTACATGATCGGCGGCTTCGCCCTCGTGGCTTACCCCGCGAGTTACGCCGAGACCGGAGTCATGACCTTCATCGTCAATCATTGGGGCATAGTCCACGAGGCGGACCTCGGCCCGGAGACCGAGAAGCGGGCGCAGGCCATGACTTCATTCGATCCGGACGCGGAGTGGACGGTCACGGCAGACCAGTAGGCGGGCGGCTGCAGGCGATCGCCTGGCGTGGGCCGGGTGCTGCCGGGTCACGCGATCGGAAGCCGCGCGCCGTGTAGAGGATTTCCGTGCAGCCACACGCCGTTGCTTCGCATTCTGCAACGAATCCTGAAGGTAACGTGGTCAGGAGCCATGGCCGGGCAGCCCGTTCGCTATCGTCAGGCCATGATCCAGTTCAACCCGCGCGACCCGACTCCGTCGAGCTCATCCCCCGCCCGATTTCAGCCGGGGCAACTCGTTCGGCACCGCCGCTACGGCTATCGCGGAGTGGTCGCTGCTCTGGACCTGAAGTGTCGTGCCGATGAGCAGTGGTATCAGTCGAACAAGACCCAGCCCGGTCGGGATCAGCCCTGGTATCACGTGCTCGTGCACGGCTCGCATCAGACGACCTACGCTGCGGAGTCGAGCTTGATGCCCGACCGCACTGGCGGCGAGATCGCCCACCCGCTCGTCGAAGAATTCTTCAGCGAGTTCGTGCACGGGGCGTACGTGCGCAACTCGCAGCCATGGCCGCAGTGAGCTACACGCTCACCGCGGCCGGCGGATTTCGTGCTCGAGAACGCCGGGTCTCAAGGATGTGATCCGTCGCGCGAGACGGTGGATTGTGGGGCCGCTCGTTGTTTCAGACGCCCGCCACGCAGACGGTCGTCGTCGCGACGTACGGTGACCCGCGTCGGGCCACGGTAGAGGCCCGCCTGGCGGGGTTCTGGAGGGCGCTGTGTTAGGCTCTCGCGTTCGGCCTCAGGCAGCACGGCGCGTCTGGCCGATAGCTACATCCCCCCACTGCCCCCATGTTCGATCTCCACGTCTACTGCCGCCGCGCCTTGAACACGATCCCGCCGCGGGCCTCGCTGCGATTCAGCGAGTACGCACGGCCGATCGCCGGGGGCTGGGCGTGAAGCGCAGGGTCCTGATCGGGACGTTCCTGTGGACGCTGCTCATCACCCTCGGGCACGTGCAGCTGAACGTCGGCTGGGGGACGTTGCGCAAGCGTGCGGCGGTGTTTAGCGGCGCGGAGCGGCAGGAGCTGATCGTGGGCTTCTTGCCGGTGACCTGACACCTCACCTGCCCGGTCACCAGTTGGGTGACGAAGCACTCGGACAAGGACACGCTCTTCCGATCGCGCAAGTTCACGGACTGGCCGACGGTGAAGGAGGCGTTGATCAGCAAGGAGATCGGCGGCGTGTTCATCCTGGCGCCGATGGCCATGCAGCTCGTGGCGGATGGAGTGCCGATCAAGGTGGTCTACCTCGGGCACCGGGATGGGACCGGGATCGTGGTCGGCAAGGACTCCGACATCCACGACTTCGCGGACCTGCGCGGCAAGGTGGTCGCGATCCCGAGCCGTTACGCGAACCAGAACATCCTCATGCACCGCATGATGGACCAGTGGGGTATGCCCCACGACTCGATCGACCTGCGCGAGCTGCCGCCGCCCGAGCATCCGACCGCGCTGCGCTCCGGATCGATCGACGGTTACATCGTGGGCGAGCCCTTCGCGGCCAAGGCGGAGGTCGATGGCTTCGGGCGCGTCCTGTATCACACCAAGGACATCTGGCCCGGGTTCATCTCGTGCGTCATGGTCGTGCGGCAGGACCTGATCGATGAACGGCCACAGCTGGTCCAGGAGCTGATCGACGGGATCGCGAAGTCGGGCAAGTGGCTCGACGAGGACGTGGAGCACCGCATGGACGCGGCCGAGGTCAGTGCCAAGAACTACTACTTCCAGCCGCCCGAGTTGTTGAAGTACGTGCTGTCCAAGCCCCTGGATCGGGTCAAGTACACCAACCTGGCGCCGCTCAAGGATGACTTCGACGAGATCATGGAGCTGGCCTTCGAGATCGGCGTGCTGTCGCGCCGGGTCGAGTTCGAGGAGTACGCGGACGATTCCTTCGTGCGGCCGCTCGATGAGCTGGACTGGAACATGGACCGCTTGCCACGCGGAGCGTCGCAATGATGACCGCGACCCTCATCCTCGTGCTCGCGTGCGGCGCGCTCGTGCTCGGGTTGCGCTGCTCGGATCGCGCGCAGGAATGGGTCTTGCCGTCCGCGCTCACGGTCATTCTCGTCGCTTTCTGGGATCTCGCCTGTCGCGCGCTCGGCAGTGAGGTGTTCCCGACGCCCTTCGCAACCTGGCTGGCCTTCCTGGAACTGGTCGAGAGCCAACGCCTGTGGGGCGACGTGGTGGCCAGCCTGTTCCGCGTCACGTGGGGCTTCTTTCTGGCCGCCGGCGTCGGCATTCCCCTGGGTCTGGTCATCGGCTGGTCGACGCGCTCTTTCCGCGCCATGAACCCGATCGTGCAGGGCCTGCGACCAATCTCCCCCATCGCCTGGATCCCGATCGCGATCCTGTGGTTCGGTATCGGCGACGGTGCGGGCATCTTCCTGATCTTCCTGTCCTCCTTCTTTCCGATCACCGTTGGCACCACAGCGGCCGTGCGTAACATCTCGCTCGTCCACCAGCGCAGCGCGCGCAACTTTGGAATTCGTGGCCTCGAGCTCTTTCGGCGCGTGGTCCTGCCGGCCGCCATGCCGCAGATCATCACGAGCCTGCGCATCGCGCTGGGCGTCGCCTGGCTGGTGATTGTCGCGGCCGAGATGGTGGGCATGGACTCCGGCCTCGGTTACCTTATTAACGATGCGCGCAATGCCGGGAGCCGTTACGACCTGGTCGTGGCAACGATGATCCTGATCGGTCTGATCGGCATCGTGCTGGATCTGCTCATCCGGCGCCTCGAGCGCTTCGACGAGGTGCGTTGGGGATACGTGCTGCGATGAGCGACAAGCATCCCATGTACGGCACACCGAAGGTCGTGCTCAAGGGTCTCAGCAAGACATTCGAGACCAAGGGCGAGCCGTTGCTCGTGCTCGATGACATCGACTTGATCGTGGGCGAAGGCGAGTTCGTGTGCCTGCTCGGTCCTTCGGGCTGCGGCAAATCCACGGTGCTCAACATCGCGGGCGGCTTCGAGCGCCCGACCCACGGAACGGCTCACATCGACGGAGAACCGGTCACCGCGCCCGACCCCCGGCGCGTGTTCGTGTTCCAGGAGTACGGCATCTTCCCCTGGGCGTCGGTCTGGGACAACGTGGTGCTCGGCATCCGCAACCTGTCACGCGAACGCCAGCACGAGATCGCGAAGGGAGTCATCGACCTGGTCGGCCTCAACGGCTTCGAGCAGGCCTATCCGATGGCGCTTTCGGGCGGGATGAAGCAGAGGGTCGAGGTCGCGCGCGCGTTGGCGGTCTCCCCGGATGTGATCTTCATGGATGAGCCCTTCGGCGCGCTCGACTCCCTGACGCGCCTGACCATGCGCGCCGAGCTCATTCGCATCTGGACGGAGCGCCGGCCGACGATCCTGTTCGTGACCCACGATGTGGACGAGGCCGTACAACTGGGCGAGCGCGTCGTGGTCCTGAGCGCGCGCCCCGGCCGCATTGCTGACATCGTGACCGTTGACCTTCCGCACCCACGCGACCTCGGCAGTCCCGAATACGGGCGCGCGAAGAACCGGTTGTACGAGTTGCTCGGCGTCAGCAACAAGATCTGAGCGCGCCGGGCACCCGCCAGGCGCTCGGAGGATGACAGGCGCCGGCTTCCCGACTATCTTGGGTGGATGCATCCTCCGTTACGGATCCGCGCGGGCGTCATGGCGCTGGCATGCCTCGCGACCTCCTGTGCGACTGTTGCATCGACGCGCCTTCTGGTCCAGGGCGAGGAGGCCGGGGCCGCCCCCGCTTCGGTAGACGAGACGGGCGAGCCGGCCAAGGACGAAGCCTTCGCGATGCTCAAGGAGATCATCGGCAACATGGGCAAGGTCACCAACCTTCCCGTAACCGATCCGAGCGCGCCGCCGGTGAACGTGGCCGATGGCACTGAGGTCGTCGGTGAGGATCGAGACGGCGACCTGCTGATCGCCCCGATACCGTTCCAGAACCCCACCATCGGTGCCGGGCTCGCGCTGGGCGCCGCCTACCTGATACCCCTGGGCAAGAACTCGCCGCCGTCCATGATCAGCGGCGGTGCGCTCTACTCGGAGAACGATACGGCGGGCGCAGCCTTCGGCTTCAAGGGGTACTTCGACGAGGATCGGTACCGCCTGTCCGTCGGCCTCGCGCAGGTGCGCGTCAACTACAACCTGACCCTGGCGAACGGACAGATCGTGGCCCTGAGGCAAGATGTCGTCGCCCTGGCGGCCGAATTTCTGGTACGTGTGGCGGAGCGCGTCTTCGTTGGCCCCCAGCTGGTGCTCAGCGGACTCAATACCGCGATCCGCCAGTCCGAAGATGCCGGCACCATCCCGGAGAGCGAGCTGGATGTGGACTCCCTGTCGGTTGGACTGCGCGTTCAGCGCGATACGCGGGACAGCACGTTCTTTCCGCGAGCCGGCTCTTTCGCTGACGCGCAGTACCGGATTTACGACCCGGAGCTAGGTGGCACGTTCGCCTACCAGATCCTTCCGGTGTCCTACAACGCGTTCTTCAGCCCGGGCGAGAAGGACGTCGTCGCGCTGCGAGGCGCGGCGCGCCTGGCTTTCGGCGACGTGCCCTTTTATGGGGAGAGTTTCGTTGGCGCTCAGTCGGACCTGCGCGGCTACACCGTCGGGACCATTCACGACGAGGTCCTGGTTGCGGTGCAGGCGGAGTATCGCCGCGAGCTCATCGGGCGTCTCGGTGCCGTCGCGTTCGCCGGCGTGGGAGCTGTCGCGCCGACCCTGAGCGAGATCGGCGACGCCGATACGCTACCCAGCGCCGGGTTCGGTCTGCGCTTCACGCTGGAGAAGGACAACCACGTGAACTTCCGCCTCGACTTCGCCTGGGGCGAGGACGAGTCCGTGATCTACTTCGGAGTCGGCGAGGCCTTCTGACCGGGTAGCGCCCACTTGCGGGTGCCAGCATCGTTGGCGATGGCGAGGACGGAAACGCGGACGGAGCACGCCGTGGCCATGCCGGTAGGAAGACGAGAGAGTCAATCCTGCCGAGGAATGGAGAGAGGCAACGGCGCTGGCGTGCTCCGAACCGCTGAACGGGGACCTGCTCTGAGGCTCCCGCCCTGCAAAGCGGGGAGCCGGTCTCCCGTCCGTTCTGATGTCCGGTCAGGGTGCTCTCCGAAAACCGGGTCCCGAGACCTTCATCTTTTCGCAGATTCGCAGGCAAGCGCATGCCCGGCGCCATGGACACGCCGCGTGAGGCCGCAAATGTCGATCCGTATCCCTACGCCGTGGCCACGGAGGCTGCCGGTACCGGCGCGCCGGCCGGTGGAATCAAGGGCAACTGGATCGAGAAGGTCGTGCCCTGTCCAGGAGTGCTCTCGACCAGGAGCTTGCCGCCGTGCTGCTTGGTGATGACCGAGTGGGCCAGAGCGAGCCCCTGGCCGGTCCCCTTGCCGACCGCCTTCGTCGTGAAGAAAGGCTCGAAGATCAGGGCACAATGCTTCGCGGGGATGCCGACACCGGTGTCCGAGATGCGGACTTCGATCTCCGTTCCTGTGCACGCGGTACTGATGCGGATCTCGCCCTTCTCGCCCGAGTCACCCTGGGCTTCTTCGATCGCATGCGCTGCGTTGATGACGAGGTTCAGGAGCACCTGGTTGATCTCGCCTCTCACGCACGGGACCGGAGGCAGGTTTGGATCGAGCTCGAGGACCATCTCGGCCGCGTACTTCCATTCGTTTCGCCCGACGGCCACGGTGTTCGAGATGCAGCTGTTGAGATCCACGTTCTCGATGCCCTTGCCCCCGGGATGGGAGAATTCCTTCAGCGAGCACACGATGGTCGTCACGCGGTCCACTCCGTCGCGCGCATGCCCCGAGGCTGCGGGGATCTCATCGGCGAGGAAGCCGAGGTCCAGCTCTTCGAGCAATGTGCCGAGCTCGGGCCAATCGACCTCATTGAGTGGCTTGTCGCCATCCTCGAGCCGCTCTGCGAGCTGCATGGCGAGAGCGAGCAGATCGTCCAGGCTGCGGCACAGGAACTCCACGTTGTCTCCGACGAATTGCATCGGCGTGTTGATCTCGTGCGCGACGCCTGCTGCGAGCCGGCCGATCGACTCGAGCTTCTGTGCTCGTTCCAGAGCCTGGCGGATCTCCTCGCGTTCCTGTTCGACGGCTTCGCGTTCCGTCATCTCGTCCGAGAGTTGGCTGACAACGTGGGTCAGCTCCGTGGTGCGCGCGACCACCAACCGGTCGACGGTTGCACGCCGCCCGCCCGTGACCAGGGCAAATCCGCCGAGGAGGCCCGTGAGCAACAAGCCGCCCACCAAAGCGGCCCATGACTGCGCGGCCGACAATCCCGACGCGTAATGGCTCGTGGGGTAGGCGCTGATCCTCCACCTTCGACCCCCAACAGCCACCGTGCGCACGACGGGCGGTCCATGTGCGCCGACCGAGTCGTCCCAGCCCGCGATGAGTAGCTCGCTGCTCTCTGCGGGCGCGTCCAGGTCCCGAATCTCGATCGCGACGCCCTCGCCCGCGAGCTGATCCAGCATGCCCAGGGCCAGATCGCCGATGCGGAAGACGCCCAGGCCGAATCCGAGGAGCTGCTCGCGGCGCCCGGCGATGGTCGTCGGTCCACCGGGGGAGTAGCACGGCACAAAGGTCAGAAAGCCAAAGGAGGTCCCCGTCTCCTGGACCAGTGTGATGCGGCCGGTCGCGATGGGTTTACCGGTGTCCCTCGACTCGACCAGGGCTTTCAGTCGCGCCGGGCTCGATCCCAGATCGAAGCCCAGGGCGCGCTGATTGCCGGCCATGGGCTCCACGTAATACACGGGGAAGTACTCGTCGCGCGCGCGGGCGGGGGCTATCTCCCCGTCCGCGTTGCGCTCGGTGAAACGGAAGTCAGCGAGACCGTCGGCGTGCGCTCGCTGTTCGAAGGCCGCTCGGTCAGCGTCTCGGACACGTGGAATCCACTCGAAGGCTTGTACGTCTGGATGGTTTTCCAGCCCGTCTCGGACGAACTTGAAGAAGGTCGTACGGTCGGTATCGCCGACGGCTTCGAGCAGGTGGGCGATGCCGCGTACGGCTTCCACATCACGATCATAGTCGTGGCTGAGGAAGCCGACGCCGTGGTCGACCATCCGTTCGAACTGGAGTTCGTTCTCGATGGCCTCCCACTTGCGTACCTGGATGAACAACAACGTCACGGCCACCAGGGCGAGCGACACCGGGATGGCGACGCCCTTCCACATGGATCGCCAGGTGTACCGCGGGTTGGCGAACGCGACCAGCATGACGGGTGCGAGCACGGCCGCGCCCAAACTATCGGCGAGCCACCAGTTTCGCCAGCTGGTCGCCGCGCCCTCAAACGGGATGGCCTGCGCGGCCGTGAGCGTGATGACGCCAACCGTGGCGCTGACCACGCACGCGACCGGGCCGCCCAGCACGAGCAAGAGCGCTACCTGTCGCCCATCCAGCAGCGGATTGGGGAATCCACTGAACCGGCGCAGCAGGAGCGCCCCGAGCAGCGCTTGAAGCGTCGCGCCGAGTCCGAGGGACGCCGCCAGCACGTACCCATTGAGGGTGCCGCCCACGGCCATGTCGAGCGGGGCCGTCGCATGGATGCAGAACGAGGCGAGCCAGATGGCAGGCCACGCACGGGCGCCCAGCAGCAGGATCCCGATCAGTGCGATGCCTGCCATGGGCCCGGCAGGCAGCGCGTAGCCTAACGGTGTTGCGACGAACAACGACGCTCGCCCGACGACGAAGCAGGCGACGGCGAGTGCCGCAACCAGCAGTTGCCATCGGCGTGTTCTTGATCGATTCTCCATGTGGCGTGCAAATGTCAGCTGGAGCTCGAGACCCGGGGGTCCCTCTCGCCAACGGTGACTCATCCTCCTCGGCGCGGGTGGCTCTGAGCTTGAGGTCCTGTAGGCCGGTTCCAGCATCTGGCATCCCCAGGGTTGGAGCCGTGGCCGTGCATGCGCGGGCCACGCCTGGAAGGTGCCGAGGATCGCACCAGGCCGGCCCGGGACTCGTGTGTCGGGGCGAAAGATCCGATAGATAGGATGCGGCACTCCTGGGGCTCCCAGTAAAGTCCGTTCGCGATGGGCGCAGCAAGACGAGTTCCCCTGAGGCTGGCTGTTCTGGGGCTGGTCGCGTGTTCGGGCGCCGGTTCCGGACCGGGCGACGGCGCGCTCAGTGTCCTCTTCATCTCGATCGACACCCTGCGGGCGGATCACGTGGGCTGCTACGGGCAACCGCTCGCGATCACTCCGAACATCGATCGCCTGGCTGGCGAGGGCACGCGCTTCGACTCCTGCACGTCCTCATGCCCGCTCACCTTGCCGTCCCACGCGACGATGATGACCGGCACCTACCCGTTCGTTCACGGGGCGCGCAACAACGGTACTTTCACCCTCTCGGACGAGAACGTGACCCTGGCCGAGCTTCTGCAGGAAGCCGGGTTTGCGACTCGTGCGGAGATCAGCGCAGCCGTGCTCGAGGCCGAGTACGGTCTGGCCCAGGGATTCGACCAGTACGGAGAGGATCTGGCCGGGGACGCATTACCTGCGCGTGAAGCCCGTGAGAACCACGACGATCTGCTCGAGGCCGAACGCGCGGCGGAGCCCGTCAGTGACGCGGCGCTCGTGTTCCTCGAGTCGCGCCATGGAGTGCAGGAGCCGTTCTTCCTGTTCCTCCACTACTACGACCCCCATCAACCCTACCGTGCACCCGAACCTTTCGCGGGCCAGTTCGGAAACGGCTACGCCGCCGAGATCGCCTACGTGGACGCGCAGGTTGGCCGTGTCCTCGATCACGTGCGCAGCACGGACCTCGCGCAGCGCACCCTGATCGTGCTCACGTCCGACCATGGCGATGGCTTCGACGAGCACCAGGAGACGACGCACGGCGCGTTCCTCTACGAGGCCACTCTGGACGTCCCGCTCGTCATGTGGGCCCCACCCCGGATCGCTTCCAGGCAGGTGGTCCGCGCACAGGTTGGCCTGGTGGATCTGCTGCCCACGATCATGGACCTGGTGGGAGTCGCGGCGCCCATCGATATCCAGGGCACCAGTTTGATCCCGTTGCTCGAGAACCCGGATTCCGACCTGGGCCTGGCCACCTACTCGGAGACCGTCGAGCCGCGCACGAGATTCGAGTACTCGGAGCTTCGCGGCCTGAACCACGGGGGCTGGAAGTACATCCACGGCCCGCGCCCGGAACTCTACAAGATCGCGACGGATGCGGCCGAGACCCGGGATCGCGCGCAGGATGACGGGGCGCCATTCGCGGCCATGCGTGCGACGCTGCGCGCGATCATTGCCGACGCGCCGCCGCTGCTGGGCCGCGGTGAGGAGAACGTGCTGACCGCGGAGGACGAGCAACGCCTCGCCGCCCTGGGCTATGCATCTGCCGATGACCTGGAGGTCGAGGAGGACCCGCACTACTGGGCCGACGAGCTGAGCCACTTCGAGGCCAGTGGCGTCAACCCGATGGACATGACGCGGGAAATCAACCATTGCTACACCGGCCTCGGGGCCATGCGCGATGGCAACTACGAGTCTGGTATCGAGAACTGGCGCGCCTATCTGGCGACCAACCCGGACTATGTACGTGGCGTCAGCTACCTGGCGCAGTGTTACGCAGCGCTGAATCGCAGCAGCGAGGCCATTCCCCACCTCAGGCACGCTCTCGCGCTCGACCCGGAACGCTGCGGGGATCGCTTGCGCCTGGGCGCCATGCTGGCCGACTCCGATCAGCTCGAGGAAGCTCGCGTGCAGTTCGCGCGCACGATGGAGTGCGACCCGGACCTGGCCATGGCGGCCACCAATCTCGCGAATGCGTGCATCCTTGCGGAAGACTACGAGGCCGCCCTCACGACTCTGGATGTGGCGAGCGAACGCTTTCCGGAGAATGCACGGGTCGACCTGTTGCGCGCGAAGACCCTGGCCGCGATGGGGCGTCCGGATGAGGCCATCGCCAGCCTGCGCAGCGCACTGGACCGTCGACCGCGCGAGCTGGGCGCTCGCCTGGATCTGGCCACCCTGCTGGTGGATGGCGGGCGCGTCGACGAGGCGCAGGCCGTCTACGAGGAGTCCCTCAGCCTGCTCCCACGCAACGCCTCCCTGCGCACAGCCGCGGTGCAGTTCTGGATCGACCGTGGAGATGGCGCTCGGGCACTCGAGTTGCTGGATGCTGGACTGAGACAACAGCAGCCGACCGCCGCGCTGGCGGCGTTGCGCCTGCGTGTCCTGGCCACCGATGACGACCCGCAAGTGCGCGATGAAGAGCGGGCCCGGCGCATATCGGAGCGCTTGCTGAAGGGAAGTCACGCGCAGGATCCGCGTGTGCTCGCCGCGGCCGCAGCCGCAGCTGCCCAGGCAGGCGACACCGAACGAGCGATCGATCTGGCGCAGCGGGCCGCGAGCAGGGCCAGCGAGCGGGTGGCCGACGCGCTCCTCGAGCGTATCGAGGGGGAACTCGCGGATTACCGCGCACGGCAGACGGGTCAGGACGACTGACCACGCGGCCGTTCTGTCCTGGGATCTCACCGGGTCCGTAGATACTTGTCGGGGGCGCGGCCGGGCGTTCTCCCAAAAGAGCCGCGGACGTTACGCGCGCCGGACATCGACCCGGATCAAGGGTAGGAAGGACCCGTCCGAGGTCCCCCACGGGCGGCTGGCACGCGGCTTGCTCTTCCGCTCGATGCCGGGGGCAGTCCAGCTTCGCCTCCGGACTGCAGTCCCAAGACGGAGCGACCCGGACATGAAACGCCTCATATTGCCTGACCTCGCGCTCGACGACCTGGGCACGCTACGAATGGGCGTCCAGAGAGACGCGCTGATCCGGGTGGCCCGGGCCGTCGCGTGCACCCTTCTGTTCCTCTGCTTGCTCGCTGGCGATGGTTTGGCGCAGCGATATCGCGGACCGGCAGATTCGGCGCCGCGCGGAAGCGACACCCCTCTCCCATCACCCTCCCGTTGGCATGGTCGCGGGGGGGCGAGCTCCGGCCCGCAGACGCCGGCATCCGTTCGGGCCACGCTGGAACGGGCTGGATCGGACACACGTCTGCGCGCCGAGCCCGACAAGACGGTCTGGCAGTTCTGGTGGCGCCACAACCGACATGCGTACCTCGACCTGAAGACGCGGCTGCACGTCGATGATCCCGGATCCGCCAGCGATGCGTTCTTCCTGAGTCCGGGGGGCAAGGTAGACACCTGGAAACTGCGCAAGCCATCGACCCGTCAGGCGACTCGATTGGCGATCCCGGCACTGCTCGATGCGCTTCGGAATGCCCGCAGCCCGGAGCTTGGCCGCGCGAGCCTGCTCGCCCTGGCGCGCATCGCGCCACCGGGTGCAGCCAGTGTCGGCCCGCAGTCATCGCCCTACCCGTCGGTCCTGGAGGCCTACCTGAGTCATGGGAACGAGTGGTTGGCAGAGACCGCCGCTGTCGCGCTCGGAATTCTTGGGGATCCCGGATCCGTGTCCACGCTGGCATCACTGATGAAGGATGGCCAGCGCGGCCGCGAACTCGTTTCCAGCGTTCGAGTCTCTCTACGGGTACGCGCATGTGCGGCTTACGGGCTGGGCCTGATTGGTAACGGGAACGCGTCGAGCGATGTGCGCCGTGAGATCGCCGAGCATCTGATGGACGTGTTGACCGAACCGCACTTCGCAACTCGGGACTTGAAGGTCGCTGCGATGATCGCGCTCGGGATGACGCCCGTGGACTGGACGCTTCCGGCGGCCGGACTGCGCAGCGATCCCTCCCGTCCGAACTACCGGTATGCACTGTCCCGCAGGACGCAGCTCGAGTTCCTGCTCGACTACTTCGATCCGGCCAGGGCGCGCGCTAACAAGACGAGCCGTCACTGGTTCGTGCGCGCACATGCGCCGACCGCGATGGCGCGCCTGTGTGTGGGCGGTCCTGAGGGCGTGCGGGATCGCAGCGCGGAAATGCTGCTGGCGGCCGTCGCGCCGGGCTCGGGCGAGCAGGTCGAGGTCCAGCAGGGTTGCGTTGTGGCGCTCGGGATCCTGGGCGATGGCGACGCTCAGGCGGGATCCGTCGACGACCGCATCCGCACTCAACTCATGGGGCTCACCGATCGTGGTGAGGCGCAGGTGAAGCGTTTCGCCTTGATCGCGCTGGCGCAGTCGAGCTCGCGCGCTGGTCAGGGCCGAGCGCCGTTCGCGGGCCGCGATGCGGTACGCGCGCTGCTGCTCGAACAGGTTTCGGGCGGCCCGTCCCCCCAGCGCGCGTGGGCCGCGCTCGCCCTGGGCGTCATGGGCCACGAACTCCAGCGACAGGGGCAGGCGTTGGCGCCCAGCACTCTCAAGACCCTGCGACGCGCCTGCGCCGAAAACAGGCGCCCGAGTGAGAGTGGAGCACACATGCTGGCCCTGGGCCTCCTGAATGACCGCGCTTCGATCGATCTGCTGGCCGAAAGGCTCGAGTTCTTCGGCGGCGCGGATGGTCCGCGCTGCTCCGCCGCGATCGCCCTGGGGCTGACGGGCGATGCGACCGCTGTGGGTGCCCTGCGGGCGGTGATGGACGACGCCACGCATCGACCGTTCCTCATGGAGAGTCTGGGTGTTGGACTGGCCCTTTGCGGCGATGAGGACGTTGCTCCCGCGCTGGCTCGCCGGTTGACGCGCGCGAGGGGGTTCGGGAGCCAGGCACCTGTCGCTCTGGCCCTGGCCCAGGTGGGTGACTCGCGCTCCGTCCCGGTACTTGTGAGAGCGCTCTCGGACGACAGTCTGTCCGATTGGACGCGCGCGCTCATCGCCCGTGCGCTGGGCTCGATCTGCGACAGGGAGTCGCTGCCGTGGACCGCGCGCATCTCGGTGGGCGTCCATTACCGCGCGAGCACCGTCACGTTGACGGATGAGGACGGGCTGGGCGTGCTGGATTACCTGTAGGGCCGGGAAACCGGGATCCCATACCGTGCAGCGGTGACGCTTCTTCGACACACGCGCGCCGGACGACAGGGATTATCCAGCCTCGTGATACGGTGCAATCCCGCACAACCATTCCATCATCCGGAGTCTGATCCATGGGGCATCGCGCCATCGCCTGCTACTCGATTCTGTTCCTCATTCTGGTCCCGCAGTCTGCATCGGGGCAGACGGTTACGGTGCTCTCGCCGGACAGGGTGTTCGACGGCGTCGATGTACACGAGGGCTGGGCCGTGGTGATGGAGGGCGAGCTCCTGCGGGAGGTCGGCCCGCGCGGCGGCCTGTCGATCCCGGATGGAGCGCGGGAGATCGAACTGCATGGGATGACACTTCTGCCCGGGCTGATCGAGGCGCATTCGCACATGCTCCTGCATCCCTATGACGAGGCCTCCTGGAATGACCAGGTCCTGCGCGAGCCCGAGGCGCTGCGCGTGATCCGGGCTGCGCAACACGCGCGGGCCACGTTGTTCGCCGGGTTCACGACGGCCCGTGACCTTGGCACGGAGGGGGCCGGCTATGCGGACGTTGGGATCCGGCAGGCGATTGACGAGGGCATCATTCCTGGTCCGCGCTTGCTGATCGCCACGCGCGCGATCGTCGCGACGGGCGCGTACGGGCCGAAGGGTTTTGCGGCGCATGTCGACGTGCCGCTCGGCGCGGAGGCTGCAGATGCCGGCGATCTGGTGCGCGTAGTCCGCAACCAGATCGGCAAGGGCGCCGACTGGATCAAGGTCTACGCCGACTATCGATGGGGCCCGGAGGGCGAGGCGCGGCCGACATTCTCGCTGGCCGAGCTCGAGACCATCGTCGAGACGGCAAGTTCGAGTGGGCGCCCGACCGTGGCGCACGCGTCGACGGCCGAGGGCATGCGGCGCGCGATTCTCGCGGGCGTGTCCACCATCGAGCACGGCGACGGGGGCACGGCGGAGATTTTCGCACTGATGGCCGAGCGTGGTGTCGCGTTGTGCCCCACGCTTGCGGCCGGCGACGCGATCAGTCAGTACATGGGGTGGCGCAAGGGTGAGCAGCCAGAGCCGGCGCGTCTCGTCGCGAAGCGCGCCAGCTTCCGCCTGGCGCTGGAGGCCGGTGTGACCATCTGCAATGGAAGCGACTCGGGCGTCTTCACCCACGGTGACAATGCGCGCGAGCTGGAGCTGATGGTCGACTACGGGATGTCTCCCCTCGACGCTCTACGTTCCGCCACAAGCGTCAACGCCGACATGTTGGGCTGGGGCGACCGCATCGGGCGCCTGCGCGCCGGGTTGCTTGCGGATGTGATTGCGGTCGAGGGCGATCCGATGCGCGGCATCACGGCGCTGCGCCATGTGCGCCTGGTCGTCAAGAATGGCGAGCTGTACGTCGGCCCCGGCGACCACTGACGGGGCGCCATCGCCTTACCTGCCTCACATCGTCGCGCGCCATTCTTCGATGTCGGCGACCTGGAAGACGTGGTTCGTGCGGCGTGTCTCGCCCAGGGGTGCCGACGGTCGCGGGTCGTAGAGGTGCCCGGGGTAGAGCGTCGTGTCGTCCGGGATCTTCGCCAAGCGCTGCGTGATGCTGCGGTACATCTCGTCCCGGTCGCCGCCCGGAAAGTCGGTGCGCCCGCAGCCCTGCAGGAACAGCGTGTCGCCAGCGACGAGCTTGCCGTCGACCAGGAAACACTGACTGCCCGGCGTATGGCCGGGCGTGTGGATCATCCGGATCTGAACGTCGCCGATGGTCATCACATCGCCGCTGTCGTAGGACACGAGATCACTGCTGGAGATCCCGGTCGCTCGTCGGATCCATTCTGTTTCCTCGCGGTTGCAGTGGATCTTCATCGAGGCCTTCTCGAGCAGCTCCTTCACGCCGGGCACGGCCGTGCCCCAGAGATCGCCTCCCACATGATCCGGGTGATGGTGCGTGGCCAGCACACCATCGATCTCCATGTCGTCGTCGGCGGCAACCTGCAGCACGTCGTCCACGTTCCAGGCCGGGTCGACCACCACGCACTTCCCGGTCTGGCGATCGCCGATCAGGTAGACGAAGTTGACCATCTGCTTCGCTACCGGGTTGTCGGTCGCGATGTCCTTACCTGCGAGTAGCTGACGGAAGTAGAGCGTGGAGCTGGGCATGTCGGCAGGGTATCAGACCTGGCCGCGCCGGAGAACGAACACGGCCGGGGCTCCTGGTGGAGTCCCGGCCGGTCTCGACATGCAGTCGAGGGAACCAAGAAGCTCAGGGCAGGTTGAGGTTCAGGAAGTGGTCACTCTTCTTCCACGGGACGTTCATGACCGTGTTCCCCGACCGCAGTGCGTTGCACTGGTCGATGAAGGTCAAGGGCAGGGGGACTGAGGCTGTGCCGGCGATCGAGGGGATCGTGAACGCGGGGTTGCCGCGCAGGGTGGTCACCCCGTAGAAGGCCTCCGAGCGCTGCAGGCCGACGCACGGATCGACGTAGTCGTTACCGGCATAGTTCCAGCGCAGGCCTTCCACGCCGGGATAGGTCGTCGGGTCGGTCCAGGTGCCGATCGCCATGGAGAAGAAGCCCGGCAGGAACTGTCCGCCTGAAGCGATCGAGGTGCCACAGGCGCCACCGAGGACGAAGTCAGATACTACCCACTGCTGTGAGCCGGGAACGGGTCCAGAGCAGAGGCAGAACTCCTGGAGCGGCTGGATGCCGAAGTCGATCTGTTCCTCGAACTGGCACATCGGAGTGGACGTGGATAGATCCACACGGCGGATGGCGTCGAGGCTACTCGTGCCTATCTCGATCGGCTGCAGGGCTGTCGGAATGAAGCCGGCGGCCGGTCCGACGAAGGAATAGGAACGGTCCGGGTGGAAGCTGCCGCCGCGCGGGAACGCGGGGTTGTGGTCGATCTGGTCGCAGGCGTGGGTCAGCATCCAGGAAAAGCTACGGTTCGAGACGGTGCCCGGCACGGTCTGACAAGGTATCGCCATGTCGATGTACCCGGTGTACCTGACGCGGCCGTTGAACTGCGTAGCGCACGGCGGAACGGGGCACGGGCTCGGGCCCGTGTTGGCCGTCGGTCGCAGGTCGCCGTTGGCCAGATATCGCCAGACCTGAGTCGGGACACCGGTAGGGTCGACTTCGAGCCAGGTGCGGGAGTACTGAACATTCATGCGGCCGCGCCACTTGATCGCGCCCGCCGCGTCGCGCAGCTTGAGTTGCATCCTGCGAATCGCGCACGGCGACTGGTTCGTGCTGCCGATGCTCCACTCCGCGAAGCAGTCGATCACCTGGTCGACATCGCAGTCGCGCCAGCAGATCTGCAGCGAGTCCTGGCGGAACGCTTTCGGCTTGGGGATATCGGGTTGTGCAATGGCGCAGCACGGCCCACCGTCAAGGCGGTCGGGACGCGGGCACTGGGCGGTTGCGGTGAGCTGCAGGGCGGCGAACCCAATCAGGGAGGCCGCGATCATCTTCCAGGTTTGTTTCTTCATCTTGTGGTCCTGTCGGTTCGAGGGGCGAGGGTCTCCGGGGCCCTCCCGGCGTTAGCCCCTCGTGTTTGGGGGGCTCGGTCACCTCTCAGTGACCCGGCCCAGGGCGAGAGGACACCTTTTCTGGATTTCCCCCCGCGCCCGCCCAGACGGGCCCCTCTGGCCCCGAGGGACCTGGCGGACCCATGCCAGATCGTGATTCCCGGTGGTCGACCGTGATCGCCAGCCGCGTGCGACAGGGGCTCCGACACGAAGCCGGGTTCGCTCAAGCGCCGAATATTGCTGGGTTTCTGAACCCCAGGGGAAACCGCCAAAGACCTCTGGTCAGGGCGCGCAATAGCCCATGGCGATGACTGATACCTCCTCGATCGACGTTCAAACCCTTGTCCAGCACGGAGAGTTCCTGCGTGCCCTGGCGCGCAGCATCGTGTCGGATGAGCACGCTGCCGACGACGTCGTGCAGCAGTCCTGGGTGGCGGCCCTCGAGAGCCCGCCGGGCACGGTTTCATCCGTGAAGCTGTGGTTGGGGCGGGTCGCGAGGAATCTCGCACTGAAGTCTGTCACCCGTGAGCGAGAACAGCGGGTGCGTGAGAGCGAGGCCGCGGGCTCCGTGTTGCGCGCAGAAGAAGACGCGACAGGTGACTTCGAACTGATCGGGCACGTGGCGACGGCTCTGCGCGCTCTGCCCGAGCCCTACCGCAGCACGATTCACATGCGGTACTTCAAGGACCTCTGTCCGCGTGAGATCGCCGTGGCGGAGAAGGTCTCGCTGGAGACCGTCAAGACACGGCTCAAGCGCGGGCTGGCTTTGCTGCGCGCAGACTTCGATACGCGGCTCGGTGGGCGTGGCGCGTGGTTCGGCGCGCTGTCTGCGCTGGCCGACCCGCGCGTCACGATGCCCGCGCCGGCTGCTTCCGGAGGTCTCACGGCCACCGCTTCGATCCTGAATGGAGTTGCACTCATGAAGACCCTCGCTACCACCTCAGCTGTCCTCGCCGCCGCCGTCGTCACGGTACTTGTCGTCCAGCGCGCGCCGGATGCGGAGCCTGCACTGGAAGCCATCCACGCGGCGGCACCGGCGGCACCTACTCCCCATGACCGGCCGGCGCAGGACCTGGTGGCCACCGCCGCCTTACCAGTCGCTGAGTCGCGCGCGCCGGTCGAGCCGACGCCCGCTGCGGCCCTCGCAGACCCGAAGGCACTTGGCCTCCGGTTAGGTCGCCTACGTGTGGTCGACGCATCGAACGCCCCCGTGCCGAACGTTGCATTCACCAGCCCTTCGGGCGAGCAGCAGTCGACCGGGGTAGACGGTCGAGCCGAGTTTGCGCTCGCGACGGAAGCCCGCAGCAGCACCATCACGCTCAGCGCAACAGGGTTCCTCTCGTCCGATGAGAGACTGGCTCATGGAGGCAAGGGAGACATCGACTTTGGCACGTTCACGCTCGTGCGTGGCGGTGCGATTCGCGGCACCGTGGTCGACCCGGATGGAGCCGGCGTCGAGGGGGCGCTGGTCGCGGTAGCGGGGATCGATGAAGACATCTCCGGTTCGACGGCCAACCTTGTGGATAGCAGTCGGGGAGTGCCGCGGCCACATGCATACACCGACCGCAGCGGGCGCTTCGAGCTGGTCGGGATTCACCCCGGTACCGTTCGCCTCTGGGCGGGCGCGGCGGGGCTCAAGGACGCTTCGTCCGAAGCGATCGATGTTGCGATCGCCGAACAGCCGGAGCACGTCGAGATCCAGCTCAAGGCCGCCGCCCTGGCCGACGAGATTTCTGGCCGAGTCGTCCTTCCTCCTGGTGTCTCTTCGCCCGACCTGTCGATCTGGTACTCCCACGACTCGTTCTTCGTCGGCCAGCGGACCCAATCAGCACCCGTCGCACCGGATGGGAGCTTTCGAGTTCAGCTCGAGGATCGTGACAAGCATGACCTCTGGGTCGTGGAGAGCCTGGCGGAGTGGGACGATCGCCGGCAGGTATGGACAGGCGAGAAGCAGCTGACGGGATTCCGCTCAACGGTCGCGCGCGACGTGAAGCCGGGGACGACCCACTTGATCCTCAGCTTCGAGCGGACGCGCCAGATGAAGGTCGAGGTCACGGATCCGTTCGGTACCCCGATCGATCCGTTCGAGCTCCTGATCTACACGAGGTCAGGCGAGGACCTCGCGCAGGAGCGGCAATGGACGCGAACGCTTTCGCACCCTGCGTCGATCGACGTTCCCAGGACGAGCTTCTACGCTGTCGTGAGCGCGGACGGATTCGACTACGGCGCACAGGGCCCCTTTGACCTGGAGTCCGCGCCGCCGGAATTGCGTTTTGAGCTGCGCTCTCTTCCGTCCAAGACGGGACGCGTGACCGCCGAGGGCCAGCCGGTCGCTGGCGCGACGGTGGAGCTGTTCGCGCTCGCCAGTCCGGAGCACACGATCAAGAGCCATGGCTTCGAGGTGCGCACGGACTCCTCTGTCTCGGAGAGCGCAAGTACGAGTAAGGAGGGCGACTACGCTCTGACGGTTCGCCTCCCCGGTGAGTATGTGCTGCGTGCGGAGGCCCCCGGATGGGCGGCCGCGGAGATCGGCCCCTTCGAGATGGACACTAGCACGAGCCTCGATGACCTCGACCTGCAGCTGACCCAGGGCGGTGCGATCGAGGGCCGGGTCATGCTGCCCGATGGGGCTGACCCCTCCGGCTGGGTCGTCGGGGCTTCACGCGGAGACATCTACGGACAGACCGTCACCGTCGGGCCAGACGGCCGCTTCCGTTTTGACCGGCTCACACCAGGCCCCTGGTGGGTCGGGCGCATGACGGGCCACCACGAGTCCGCGAGCAAGCGATCCGCGCGCAAGAAGGCTGCATGGACCGGGAACTGTGCCGTGGAGCTGTGCGAGACCACCCGATTCAACCTCGACATGCGCGAGACACGCCGAACGGTGATCACCGGATTCTGGAAGGTGGGTCGGCTCTCCATGGGGGCATGGACCGTGCGCCTTCGCAAGGGAGAGCTCGAGAACGTCGACGACCTGCAGGACATCGACAAGGCCACGACCAGCTCCGAGGGCGCCTTCAGTGTCGTCGCGCCTGAGCCCGGTGACTACTTGCTGCTCATCCAGCACAACAACTTCCCGGAAGATGGCGTGATGGCCATCCGCCCGTTCTACGTGGACGGCGATGAACTCTACTGGTCCGAGACGATCCGGCTCGGCGAGCTGCACGCGCGTTTCGATGAAGGCGGGCCCCGAACCCCAGCCGACATGCCCGCCGCTCCGCGCCTGGCCTTCATCGTGCCGAGAAACGGAGGGCTGACCGCAGCCGCGCTGCTACCCGACGGCGAAGGCCTCTTCACAGCCTCGAGTGCGCCCACCGGCACCGGCCGCATCCACTACATGACCCCGGCGACTGCAGAGGTTCCACCCTTCGCATGGCCGGTCGCCGCCGAGGCCGAGGTGCGCATGGGCGAGACCACCGCAATCGAGTAACGGCGGCAGACTTCGCCAAATAAGGGGGGGGCCGGCAGGTTGCGCGTGCGGGACCAGGTTCCATCGAGCTCGAGCATCCAGCCGAAGTCGGCCGCTTGGCGCATTCACGCGTGGTCGACGCAGCGGAGCGGAGCTATATGGGCGACAGGGGAAGAAAAACCAGGAAGGCGCAAAGTGGGGCGGGCCGACGGTCGATCATTCACACGGGGAATAAGAAGAAAGGGGAATGGATGGGCCTTCGAATAAATGGAATCACGTCTGCCCAGACTGCTGGGCGCAGGCTCGGTGAAAGCACCGAGCGCATGAACAGGTATGGCTCTCACCTGTCGTCGGGGTCGCGCATTGCCAGCGCTGCCGATGACGCATCGGGGCTCGGCATCGCGCAGGCGATGCGGGCGCGAGAGCGGGGGATGTCGGTCGCCAGCCGTAACGTCCAGGATGGCCTCAGCATGCTGCAGACAGCATCTGCGGGCATGGAGGGGGTCGGCAGTGCCCTGGATCGCATGCGCGAGCTGGCGGTTCAGGCTGCTTCCGGGTCCTTGAGTGCCGAGGACCGAGTGGTGCTCGACACGGAGTTTCAGGCAAACAAGGATGAGATCGACCGGCTTGCGTCCGAGACGTCATTCAACGGGCGGCGCCTGCTGGATGGCACGGGTGCAGGCACCGAGATCCAGGCGGGTGTCGACTCGGGCGAGACGATCGATGTCGACCTGCCGGATGCGACTTACAGCGACCTGGACTCGCTCGATCTGTCGACCGCGTCCGGTGCCAGCGCGGCGCTCGCCGAGATCGATGCTGCGATAGAGGAAACTTCCGCGCAGCAGGGGGAGCTCGGGGCCGTGGGGAACCGACTGGAGGGCGCGGATCGGTCCCTGCAGGCAAGCAGGGTCGAGGTCGCGCGGGCCGAGAGCCGCATCAGCGATGCGGAGATCGCGGTCGAGATCTCCATGCTTCTGCGTGAGCAGATCATGCAGAAGGCGGCGTCAGCGGCGATGATCCAGGCCAACCTGGAGTCCGGGCGCGCGCTCGAGCTGATCGGCGCTCCGGCGCACGGACGTCGGGCGCGGTGATCGCACCGCGCGGGGTACGCCCCGCCTGATGAACACACCCACCCGGCCAGCGATGGTCGGGTGGGTGTATTTCGTCGCGCTTCGCGCGTTCGGGCCGTTGCCGGACACGGGCTGGTCGCGACCAGGGGCCTACTGGGCGTGGGCTGTGAGCGCGCCCGCGCGCGGCCTCACTCCACGTCAGCGGTAGACTTGGCCGCGACCTTCGTCGGGCTCTCCGGGCTGCTGGGGGCGGACAGGGGGCAATCGTCGTGGAGCGTGTGCTCACGCTTGGGGGTCAGCTCCTTGAGCACGTCGCAAGCCTTCATGCGCACCGTCTGGACGTTATGGGTCAGCAGCGGAGAGACGCTGTTGGCGATCGCGAAGCGCTGGTAGTGATGTGCACGCAGCACATCGAGCGCCCTGATGACGGAGCGCTCGCCGGCCCCGTTGAGGCAGCCCAGGCTCATTTCGGACTCGGTCTCGAACCAGGCTTTTTCGTTTTGCAGCCAGAGCCCCCAGCGCTGTTGGTCCCCGCTGAAGTCCATGCCGCACAGTTCACGCAACGACCAGTGTGCGGCTCCTCGCACCGACTTCTCCTCGGCCTGGAGCATCTCGATCAGTGCGTCCGTTGAACTGAAATCGCCCAGCTTGGCGACGGCCTGCGCGGCCTCACGGCGAAGCTGGGCGTCCTTGGACCACAGGTAGGCCCGCACAGGCTCACACACCGATGCAGGGAGCGGTCGTGGCTCGCCACCTGCTGCGCTCACGATCAGACCCAGGATGGGTAGCTCGATGCCTGGATTGCGTCCGAGGATACCTGCGAGCAGCTCCATCGCGCCCGGCGCATGGGAGTGGGCAACAGCCCTGGACAGCACGAGCGCGATCTCCGGGTCCGCGAGGATGATCA
>JBLHKW010000048.1:0-32690 GCA_047618565.1 Planctomycetota bacterium | reverse complement strand
AGGAGTGCGAAGTCGAGACGGCGGAGGCGGCCCTGTAGGGCCGCTGAGCACGGCTCGACGAGCACGACGCAGCGGCGGCGGAGAGGGCGAAGTCGAGTAGGGAGTTTTTAGGGCGGGCTGCTAGCAGGCCTTCTCCGACGGGCTGCCAGGCCATCTCCGCCTCCAGCATGCCGCTCAATCGGCGCACTCAGCCCGTGCGCCGATTGAAACGAGCCGGCGCGCCGATATAATTTCGGCCCCTCTCACCTCGCCTGGCCTCGCCCAATGGAGAATTCGTGAAAGAGCAGCTCAGAATCTTCAAGCAAGGGGTCCTGCTTCAGGAGATCCCGCTCACCGCGGGTCCGATGACGATCGGTCGGCACAAGGACACGGACGTCCAGCTCGAGGACATCCAGCTATCCCGCTTCCATGCAGAGATCACGAGGAATGGTAGCGACTACTTCCTGACGGACCGAAAGAGCCTGAACGGAACACTGCTCAACGGCACGAAGCTGAAGCCCGAGCAACCGGCAGTCGTCAAGAACGGTGCCATCGCCTCGATCTCTCCGTTCGAACTGCACTTCGACATCGAGGTGAGTGAGGTGCCCGCAGCCGCGCCTGCGCCAGCCCCCGCACCGAGCGCCAGCATCCTGCTCGAAAAGGCACCCGAGGCAGGCCTGCTGCTCACGCACCTGGTGGAACAGCGCGAACAGATCCCCATCTGGACCAAGGGCAAGACGGTCCTGCAGGTCGCCGACATCATCGAGGAGACGCACGACGTCAAGACCTTCAGGATGGTCGGCAAGGACCCCATCCTGTTCTCCTACCTGCCGGGCCAGTTCGTGACCCTGAGGCTCGAGATCGACGGCAAGCCGATCAAGCGCTCGTACACGATGTCCTCCAGTCCCTCGAGACCGCACACGATCGAGATCACCGTGAAGCGCGTTCCCGGAGGTCTCGTATCGAACTGGCTCTCCGACAACCTCAAGCTGGGCGACGAGATCAACGTTCAGGGGCCGGCCGGGAAGTTCTCGTGCTTCAACTACCCGTCCCAGAAGATCCTCTGCATCGGCGCCGGCAGCGGCATCACGCCCGTCATGTCGATGTGCCGCTGGATCGTCGACACCTCGGCCGACGTGGATGTGAACATGTTCGCGTGCTATCGCTCGCCGATCGATGTCGTCTACCGTCGCGAGCTCGAGCTGATGTCCTCTCGCCACAGCGCGTTCCGGGTCTCCATCTCGGTCAGCAGCAGCGCCGGTCCGGAACCGTGGACAGGCCTTACCGGACGCGTCAACGTGGACCAGCTACGGCTCATCTGCCCTGACATCCTCGACCGCCACATTTTCATGTGCGGCCCCGCGGGCTTCATGGACTGCGTGAAGGAATGCTTGAAGTCCCTCGACTTCCCGCTCGCCAACCTGCACACCGAGAGCTTCGGTGCAGGTCGTGTAGCAAAGAACGTCAAGGTCGAGCCGCGCGACGTGCCCAAGACGGGAACCATCATTGCTCCGCCCGTGGCTGCAGCGCCTGCCGTACCAGCGGTCGCGGCCCCCGTGCCCGCGGCAGCGAGTGCAGAAGCCGCTGCGCCCGTCGCGACCGATTCAGGATCCACGAAGGGCCACAAGGTGCGCTTCAGCACCTCGAACAAGGAGGTCGTCACGGACGGCTCCTCGGATTTGCTCGAACTTGCAGAGGCCAACGGCATCGAGATCGACTACTCGTGCCGCACGGGTTCCTGCGGCACCTGCCGCGTGAAGTGCACGTCCGGAAAAGTGGAGATGGACGATCCGGACTTGGAGGATGACGAGCGCGCCGAAGGCTGGATCCTCTCATGCGTGGCTTTCCCCTGCACGGACGTCGAGCTCGAGGCCTGACCGATACCCGAGATTACGAACGCCATGAAGGACTGGATACTGGTCATCTCGCAAAGTGGGCAGAGCAGCCACACGGTTCCGTTTTCAACGGATATCGTGTTCGGGCGTAGCTCGAGCTGCAACTGCGTCCTGAACGACGCCACCGTCTCGGGCAACCACGCACGCGTCATCGAGAAGGACGGGCAGGCGCTGGTCGAGGACCTCGGTAGCGAGAACAAGACCCACATCAGCGGCGGCCCGACGCTCGGCAAGGGGCAGACCCACGTGCTCACACCGGGCACCGTGGTCCAGATGGGACGGACGTTCGTCGAGGTGCGCGGCCCGCACGTTCTCCCCAAGACGGCCATGGTCGATCCGCCCTCGGAGGCGACCCTGCCAGTCCCGCGACCGGACAGCCAGGCGACGGCGGCGAACAACCCCGATCCAACGGGCGCTGCGCATGACAATGCCGCCACCCAGGCGGGCTTCCTCGACGACCTCGACGCAACGCTGCTGAGGCCTGACGACGCACCTGCACCTGCACCTGCACCTGCTCCTGCTCCTGCTCCTGCACCTGCACCTGCACCTGCACCTGCACCTGCTCCTGCACCTGCTCCTGCTCCTGCTCCTGCTCCCGCTCCGGAAGCAGCCCAGACGGCGGCTAACGCTGAGGTCGGCGACTACGAGGGCACCATCGACTTTGGCGCCGGCGGAGGCTCGGGCCTGCACGCCAAGCTGGCGGCCGACGGAAGTCTCAAGGCGGCGCGTGCACGGATTGTGATCGCCAGCCAGATGGATCGCCGCGTGGACGCGATCACCACGGCGACGTTCGCAATCGGGCGCAGCAAGGAATCTCAGTGCCGCCTGACGCACCCTGCAATCTCCACGCCCCACGCGACCATCCTCTTCAAGTCCGCCGAGAGCCGCTTTTTTCTCAAGGACGAAGGTAGTCGTAACCACACCTACCTCGATGGCCAGCTGCTCGCCGCCGGAGCGCCGCAGGAACTCAAGTCCAACGCGCACATGCGCTTCGGGCCCGTCGATGCGCTCTTCGTGGTCGAGATCGACCCCGACGGCGTCAAGATCCCCGAAAAACGCCAGAAGCTCGCGGCGCAGCTGCTGGTCGAGAACGGCACGATCACGGCGTCCGCGGAGTCCAGTGCGTCGAAGATGGCCGTCGCCAGCGATCAGCAACTCGGTGAGACCCTGCTGCTCTCGCCCGAGCCCCTGACGGTCAAACAATGGGTCGACGCACTCGAACAGGCCAAGTACCTGGAGATCAGCGGCGGCCTGCGCCGCGAGCAGAGACGGACCTGGGTGGTCGCCGCTGCGTTACTGGCACTGGTGGCGTTGATCGTGATCATCATGACCAAGTTCTGATACGGGCAGGACCCGGCCCCCCTCGATGAACACTGTCCTGTTCAAGTCCTGGCATGCGCTCGTCGCGGCGATCGTCGTGGCGGCATTCGTGGTCTGGTCGAGCTTGCTTCCGGACGGCGCCGCCGATCGAGACTTCCAGATCGTGTCCGGTTGTGCCGCACTGCTGCTGCTGCTTGTGGTGCTCGGATACGTGCTGCGCAAGTACGTCCACAAGCTCGGGATTTCGCCCGAGTTCAGGATGCGCGTGCCGATCGAGAAGCTGGAGCGGGCCGAGACGGGCCTGGCCGAGGTACGCGTGCAGATGGCCGCCGGACGGCTGTCGGGGAAGCGCGACATACTGAAGCGCGCGAACGCCATCCTGCGCGAGGCCGGCGTGCGCAGAGTCGTCAAGGTACGCCTGGAAGCCGACGATCACGGGCAAGCGGTTCTGCGCGCCCTGCCGACCGGCCCGCTCGGCACCGTGGCACGCTGGATGCGCGCCCACCTGTACTACGGAATCGCGGCTGCCATCCTGGTCGGCATGCACGGCGGCTTGAGCCTGCACTCCGGGATGGCATTGATGCTCAACGGGTTGACGGTCGTGGTCGTCGTGAGCGGACTGATCGGCATCGCGATGTGGATCACCATGCCGCGCCTCTTGACCGAGGCCGAACATGACCTCTCGATCGAGAAGGCCCATGCCCTGCGCGAGAGTCTCGACCGGAAGATCGAGGCCGCATACGCGCAGATCGATCCGACCACGCGTGTCATCTTCGAGGATGCGGACAGGAGCGGCGAGAACTTCTCCGAGCGCGCTGGCGCCGCATTGAAGGCCGCACCTGCACGGGACGAGGGCGACCGTAGCGCACAGGACCTGCTGGCCCTGCTCGGTCAACGGCAGGGCGTACGGGCGGATTGGGAGTCCCTGACGAAGATCCGGCGCCGGATGAACATGTGGCGCGTGGTACACCTGCCCAGCGCCCTACTCCTGACCTGCGCAATCGCAGCCCACGTGGTCTCGGTACTCTGGTACTAACCGGATAATTCATGAGCGGACTACCCAGCGAAGTCTTCGACCTCCCGCTACTCGCGGACCTGACGAAGAAGCAGAGATCCCTCCTGGAGGACGAGGCCTACATGGAGGTGGCCCCCGCGGGATCCGTGTTCGCGCACCAGGGGGAGTTCACGGGCCGCTTCTGCATCGTGCTCGAGGGCGGGGTCGGCGCCTACCGCGAGGAAGACGGCGTGACCGAAAATCTCGGCGTCTACGGCACGGGGACCTGGATCGGCGAGCTCAGCGCCCTCTCGAACCAGCCGGAACTGGCGACCCTGCGAGCGGATGCGCGCTGCGTCTTGCTCGTCATCGAACCGCCGCTCTTCAAGCAGCTGTACCGCAAGGTTGGAAAATCCCCGAGCCGCTTCCAGCAACTCGTCGACGCCACCTACCGCGAGCGATCGCTCGCGATCCACCTGCGCGTCGCGCCGGTCTTCAAGGGCCTCCCAGGTGGCATGCTGAAGCTGCTGGGCCGCAAGGCGGAGCTCATCGATTTCGCCGAGGGCGAGGTCATCGCCTCCGAAGGCGATCAGGCCGGCGCACTGTTTCTGGTACGCACCGGGGCCGTCAAGTGCAGCGCCACCAGCAAGCGCGGCCACGAGCGGATCGTGAGCTACCACATGGCCAACTCGTCCTTCGGCGAGCGCTGTCTCACCGAGGACAAGAGCTGGCCGGGCACCTACACCGCGATCGCGCCCACGGCACTGATCAGGATTCCCGAGAAGATCTTCCAGGAGACCCTGGCCACGGACGCGCCCGCGCTGACGCGCCTGCGAGCGACGGCGGACTTGATGGTCGCGGGCGAGGAGACCGGATCGACGGACCTGAGCGACCCTGCCCTGAGCGACTCAGCCCTGGATATCGTGCGCGCCCGCCGGCCAGGCTCCGACCAGCTCGAGGTCATGGTCGGCCGGCAGTCGGTCAAGGGAGGCGAGGCGCTCGTGATCGACCTGCATCGCTGCATCCGCTGCAATGCCTGCGTCGAATCCTGCGTTTCGGTCCATGAGGACCGTGTTCCGCGCCTCAGCAAGACCGGCACGCGCGTCTCGGGCGGCCTGACCCTGGCCACGTCCTGTTACAACTGCGACGTACCCGAATGCATGATGGCCTGCGAGTACGGCGCCATCCGGCGCGACGTCAAGGGCCAGATCAACTTCGTCTGGGACAACTGCGTGGGTTGCCAGGGCTGCACCACCGCCTGCCCCTACGGCGTGATCAGCATGACACCGCCGCCGACCACCAGCGGCGAGCGACCGCGCTACAAGCGGCACTGGTTCCTGGAGACGATTCCGTTCCTGGGCAAGTACTTCGAGGGCCTGCGTCCCGCGGGAGAGGTGAAGCCACAGGAACTGGAGGAGACGCCTCTCGGTGGCCTGCGCGGGGACCCCGTGAAGGGCAAGGCCGTCAAGTGTGATCTGTGCGCAGGCTTGCCCTTCGAGGCCTGCGTCTACAACTGCCCGACGGAAGCGATCGGCCGCATGAACCCAGAGAAGCTCTTCGTCGGCAACGACCGCTGAACGGGAACGGAGAGAACCGGACTTGGCACACTTCGTCGTCTACACCACGCTGAAACGCAAGCGCACTGCGGTGCTCGATCTGGTCTCGAGCAGCCTCGACATCGGTGCGCGCTCGACCTGCGCCCTGACGGTCCAGGATCCCGTGGTCGCTGACAGGCACTGCCAGGTCGATTTCGACGCGCAGCAAGGTGTCTACACACTGCGCGATCGCGGTAGCACGACGGGCACGTACCTGAACGGTGTACGGATCGAAGGCCGCGCGCCCCTGAGTTCGGGCGATTCCATCGTGCTCGGGACCATGCGCATGGGTGTGACCGTGCAGGCCGACGAGGACGGCCCGGCCCTGCACCTCGAGCTGCAAGAGAAGGCCTTCCAGTTTCAGAAGGCCGAGTTCGTGCGCAAGACGGGCGCCTGGATCCACGGTGACCGCGAGCGTTGGGTCGAGAGCGAGGTGACCTTCGGACGTTTCCCGACCCTGCGCAAGGCAACCTGGATAGCGATCCTGATTGCCGTGCTGAGCCCGCTACTCCTGCTCAGCCCGCGCCTGCGAGCGAAGACCTTCCAGCCCGGCCCGCTCGCATCCGTTCACGCTGCGCTGTTCGACGGATCGCCCATCGCGCGCGCCGACCACGCATCCATCGCAGGTGCAGGCTGCCAGGCGTGCCACGATCCTTTCAACGGGATACCTATCTCCAGCTGCTACGCGTGCCACGAGTCGACACGCGCCAGCCACCCCTTCCAGGACCTGGGCGAGCTGGCTGCGGACAGCACGAACTCATGCCTGATGTGTCACACCGAGCATGAGGGAGGTCAGCCCGGCGTGTCCGAGCAGGTAGCCCTCTCGGGCCCCTGGAGCGAGCATGTCGCGACCGTCACCACGCGCGCTGGCAGCCTCGTCCCGGAAGGCGGGGCGGCACTCTGCGAGCAATGTCATTCCGGCCAGGAGTTCGACGATGCGCGTGTCCAACGCCTGCGTGCAGCGGCACTAGAGGCTCAGGGGCCGCGCGCACCGGGGCGCACCGTGAATGTGCCCTACGACAGCTTCAATCATGCCAGCCACGTGGGTGCGGCGATCGACTGCAAGACCTGCCACCTGCCCGCCGGCGCGCCGGACACGGAAACCGCCGTCGGGCGCGCCTTCGAGCCCATGGGCTTCGAAGGCTGCATGGGCTGCCACGGTGATCCGGACTCGGACCTTCCCCCGAGGGTCGCTCAGATGACCGGCCGCGCATGGAGCGCTCGACCGCCGACCTTCCCACTCGCCTGGCACGGAGCCAGCGACGACCCCAGCCACTGCCAGGTCTGCCATACGGAGGCCTACGCCAGCGAGATGCGCACGGTCTCGCGCGCGGAATTCCAGTACCTCTCCAGCGACGGGCAGCCCATGCCCACGGAAACCGATGACCCGCGCCTGCTGTTCGCGTATTCGATCCGGAGCCACACCACCGAGTTCGACTCTGCCCTGGCGGGGCTCGAAACGCCGCCCAACCACCCGGACGACAACTGCGCGACCTGTCATGTGAACGGCGACTGGGTCACGGCTGGCGAGGCGCGCGAGGCACGCTTCTATCACAGCCTGCACCTGACCGAGCACCACACCAGCGCAGACGCAAAGCGCCTGGGCCGTGACCCGGCCGGTCGTCAGGAGCTGGCCCAGGCCGCCCAGGCCTGCGACGAGTGCCACGGACTCATCGGCGCATCGAACGCCCTCTCCGAGCCCTTCTATCGCGCCGAACAGCACTCCTGCATCGCCTGCCACCGCAGCGACCCCAGCGACGAGGGCTCGGTTCCGCGCTTGATCGACGGGCCGGCACGCATGCAACAGAACGCGCCGTCGACGCGCGTCGCCTTCCCGCACGACGCGCACATGGGCTCGGACGATCCCAGCCTGGCCGCTGGCTGCTACGCCTGCCACAGCTTCGAGCGCAGTGAGCTCGCCTTCCGTGATCCGGTCGTCACGCCGGAGTCCGTCAGGGACTGCACGATGTGCCACAGCGCCGACCATGCCAACGTCGCCGGCGGCAGCTGCAGTCAGTGCCATCTCGCGGGCGACCCGGTCTTCAAGGGCCGGGTGACGGACGCGAGCTGGAGTGTCAAGAAGGTGTGGCCCGCGGCGAACACCTTCGACCACTTCAGCAGCGGCCACCTGCAAGCCGTCGAGGCGGACTGCAGCGAATGTCACATGGCCGTGGAGGGCGCACTCACGATCGGTGAGATGCGCCTACCGACGGAAGATGACGAAGCCTGCCGCAAGTGCCACATCGAGGAGCGCGGTCGCTTCCACTGGCGTTAGCAGCCCGTGGTGAAACTCACGACCCGCTCAAATCCGCCAGGCTCCGCCCTGGCGGCGTTGCGCTTCCTCCGAGTATCCACGAATACGCGTCGTCAGCGCGCCTTGCCAGATCGAATCCTGACGGCTTCGAGCCCGCCGTGACTTTCACCACGGCCTGCTAGCCCGTTGATAAGCCGTCAGCGACCGTTGAACTCTGCGCGGTAGCCCCCACCCGGGAACGTGACCGTCACACCGTTTCGCTCCAGCTCCATCAGGTTGCCCTTCTTCTCGGTCCGGTATTGCTCGGACTCGAAGTCGAAGTTCGGGATGCCCTGGGTCCAGTGACACCAGGTGCAGTCCACATCCCGAAGCTCCCTCAGGTACCCATCCTTGACGCTTCCGCGGCGGTGCTGGTGGTAGCTGGTGATGCGCCCCGTGCGATCCCGTCCGCCCACGGCAAAGACGTGGTCGGCGTCCAGGATCGCCGCCTCCGCAAGCGGCGTCGACTGCAATAGATGGCAGTCGACACAGTCCCTGTCATCGGGGTGGAACTGTCCTTCGGAACCCACCAGGCTCGCCAGGCGAATGCGCTGAACGTCGAAGGACCCGCCAGCGGCCGGGATCGGTTCAACATGACATGTGCTGCAACGCCCGATCGCCTGCGCGGAGGCCCGCCCCGAAGACTCGGAGTTGGGGCCCGGTCGATGGTCGTGACACTGGGTACACGCGCTCGCTGCCGGCAGCGTGACCATCTGGCCCCCGGCCTGCTCCGGTGCTCGGTGGCAGGTCAAGCAGTCCAGCGCCGCCCCGGACGCGCCCGGCTTGCCGATGTGCTGTGCGTGTGAGAACTCCGTCACCTGAACCGACGAGATCTCGTCGAACGCGACCGGGCTCGCCTGCTCGACACCACCGCGATGACACGTCTGACAGGCCCGCATGTCGTAGGTCGCGCCCAGCATGGATGCGAGCGCGGGGTCCGTCGTGGCGATCGTCACCCCATCCAGCGACTCGCTCAGAGCTCTCGACGTTGTCGCCAGATCCACGCGCGCACCGTGACAGGGCGTGCATTGCTGAGCGTCTGGATTCGGAGGTAGGTGAGTCCCGTGGCTGAACGCCCGCGTCCCGAGCCGTGACGGAAGGGCATCGACCCGTGACCGGTGGCACTGGCTGCAGTTGTCAGCGAACGTCTCTGTGGGATCGGCTCCCGCGATGTGCGGGTGAACCTGGCTCGCGATCGTGAAGCGCCCCGAGCGGCGCCTGCGCACGCTGGCCTGCGGCCGGTCGATCGCCAGCTCGCCGTCGCGCTCGAAGGTGTGGCATGCCGCGCAGCCCCACGCTTCCCACTCGCCATGCTTCTCGACACCCCACTCGGTCGATGTGTGGCACGAACGGCAACCCTCGTGCGTCGCGGACCCGGAGACCAGGAACGTGCGCTGCTTCGAGTCGTACTGGTGACACGCGTGGCAGCCCTCGTCCTCGATGCGTGCGTAACCGAGAGCGGACGACAGGGCTGCATTCGTGCTGCCAGGATCGAAGCCCAGATGGTCGGCATGCGAGAAGGTCTGTGCCGTAAGACTGACGCTCGGCTCGAACACCGATCCAAAGGTCAATGGACCGGCACGACCGATGTGGCATTCGCCGCAGGCCTCCCTCTTGAAGCGCGCCTCCTGCAGTCCAGCGAGCCCGGAGTGGACCACGGGTTCGTGACAGGAGCTGCAGATGCCTTTCTTGGAACCCTGTCCGGCCAGCGCCTGCAGGTCAAAAGCGATCTCGGGATCGGCGAGGTGCTCGGAGTGGAGAAACGGGCCCAGCCGGTCGGGCTGCATGTTCGGACTACCGTTCAGCTCGTCGAGCAACTGACGCCGAACGACTTCCGGAACAAGGCGCGAGCCGCCCTCCAGAACCTCGAACTCCGGCGGGTTGGCCTCCGCCTCGGGACCGTGACAGCGAGTGCACTTGGCCGACCCGCGCCGGATCGGCATCGGGTCGGGCGCGAGTGGGCCCTCCACCCCGTGGCACTCGCGGCAGGCCAGCGCGTCGTGTGTGTGATGGCGAAACGTCGTGGCCGGATCACGATAGCCATCGAGGGTCTCCCAGCCTTCGGCGAAGGACGCGCGGAAGGTGCTCTGGTTGTCGTCCGTCGCCAGGTGGCATTCCATGCACGCGGCCTGCGGATCGCGCCCACCGTTCTCGTCGAAGACGTGGCAACCGCGACAATCGCGCCGGTTCTCGGGACTCGTCCCATCGGCCCATACCCAGGGCACGTGCTTGAGATGGATGAAGGGTCGCACGCCTCCCGGATCGAGCCGGCTCGCGGAGGAGCGCTGGCTCAGGCTTGCAAAGGCCGAGACGCCGACCAGGCAGCCGAGCGAGACGAGCGCAAGACGGAGGATGGAGGCCGTCACAAGCCCGGGTTATTCAACAGCCGCGAGGCTAAACGCCTCGATTCGGCCCCTGCCGGCAGGGGCCGAAAGGACCGCGAAGCCGGCCGTTCGTGGGGTTTCGTCCGCGTGGTCATGAGTAATCCGGGCTAGAACTTGATGAGCATCTCGAGCCGTGTTCCGGCGAAGGCCCCGTCAAATCCGCCCGTGGCGCCACCCGCGTCGTCGAAGCCGGCGTAGAGATCGACGGCGAAGACCGTGTGCTGGCCCCAGGCCCTTTGCCAGCGACCGCCGGCCGCCAGGGCGCCACGCTCAGCGTCGTAGTTGTAGCGGCCGCCCAGCTCTCCGGTCAGCTGCTCGCGGCCGCCGTTGAAGAACTTCTGGATGCCGAAGGCCGCCGCCACGGAGTCGTCCGGAAGGCCTCCAAGTGCGGACCCGGCCGTCCCGATGCCGGTGCCCGCGAACAGGATTCCGGTCGCGGCCAGCGGTCCGGCCGAGGCGGGATCCTGGGCCGCGCTGCGGTAGGAATCGATGCCCAGGAACGTGTTCAGGTAGACCAGATCCTCGGAGTGGTGCAGGGTCTTGGAGACCTCGGCCGAGAGCAACAGGCCGTCATCCACGGAAGCCGCCCCCACGTCGTCCATGTCGACGGACACGTTCGCCCGGAACGTCGTGTTGTAGTGGCCGATGCGCTGGGTGCTGCCGTAGCCGGCGTAGGTCCCATCGCTGCCGTCCCCGCTGAGCCCGAGCGCCACGTCCAGCTCGATGGTGCTGTCCTTGGTGTCCACCTCGGTCAGAAAAGCCAGGATCGTCGCATCCTCGTCCGTGAAACCAGAGCCGCGGTCGATGTCGTCCCAGGCGACGAGCCCGGTGAAGCGCACGTTCGAAAAGCCCCAGAAGCGCTTGGAGTTACGGGTCACGCCGACCGCATCCAGTGTGTCGTTGATCATGACGCCGTTCTGGAAGAGCAGCGGCTGACGACCGATCGAGAAGCCGTAGTCGAGACCTCGGCTGTCGTCGGGATCCAGCTTCGGGAAGATCTCACCGAAGTCGCCCTCGAAGAACAGGGTGCGGACGTTCCCGTTGAACTCCTGGTTCGTGCTGCCGTCTTCGAAGTCGTAACCCTGGAACAGACCGTCCTTGTCCAGAGGCCTGAAACCGATGACAACCCGCTCGGTGCCGGTCAGCTTGTACTCGCCGAACAGGTCGAGACGGTTGGCCCATTCGGACACATCCCTGGAGCCATTCTCGTCCGCCGTCGCGTTGAAGGCCGTCCGGTAGGTGCCCCAGAGCAGCAGTGACGGCTGCAGCACCGCGCCCGTCTTGGTGAAGATGTTTTCCTCGAAGACCCCGGTCCCCTGATAGGGATTGCCGATCTCCAGCAACGGCTGCGGGCGGTCGGGAACCAGGTGGTACTGGAGCCCCAGAGGAACATCCGTCAGACGGCTGTGGCTGTGCTCGAGCTCATCCAGCTGCTCCTGGGTGATGACATCCTGGGCCGAGGCAAGCGTTGCGGTCGAGCAGACTGCAACGGCGAGCACCTGGGCGCGCGCACGATATCTATGCATGCAAGGTCTCATGGGATGTGTCTTGAATCGGACCCGAAGCCGGTTGATGGAGAGCTGCAAATGTCGGTCTATAGCCGGGTGAAGCCTGGACAGGCCGATTAGATGTCCACCGTGAGCGTCTTGTCCCACAGCACCACGCGTCCGGCCACGACGGCGTCTCCGACGTCGCGCGCGGACATGCCGTAGTCGAAGCCGACGATCTGGATCGCGTTGATCAGGTTGGGCGGCACCATTCCCGAGATCATGCGCACATGAATCTCGTAGGTGCCACTACCGCTCATCGCCTCGGGCCGGACCTTGTACTCCGGCCAGCGCTCACCCAGGGGCGGGATGTTGACCCGGTGGGTGCGTGCCCCGCGCGGGCGACCGGTCAGGATCGTGGAGAACGGGGCGGGGCGCAGGAAGGGCAACGGATCCACGGAGTGGTTGACCGCGAGCACCTGCTCGCGCTCGCCGCCGCGGGTCATGCGCACGATGAACTTGGACTGCAGGCTGAACAGGGCCTCGTCCACCGGCAGTTCACCGTTGTGCACGTAGACCGAGTGCGAATCGCGGACATCGCCATTGGGATCCAGGTCACCCGACTTGTAGACCACCTCGCCCTGCGGATCGGTCACCGTCACCTCGAGGTACAGAGTCCGCTCGGCGATGAAGCCCGTGGGCACGTTGTGGCCATCGGTGCCATTCTTGACATGCACCTTGAACTCGATGCCATCGGTACCGGACTGCTCGACGACGATGTCGCCCATGACAAATCCGACCTTGAGGATGTCGATGCGCGCCTGATCGTAGATGTCCAGTTGCTCATACTGGTCCTCCAGAATCTGGGCTGCCTGCACGCGCTTACCGGACACGTCCCACGGTTCCGGGAACGTCATGCCCTCCGGCACGTTCTTCTCGAACTCGGACGTGCCCCAGCCGGCCTCGTGATCGAAGGCTAGCCACTCGCCCATGTTGGCAAAGGCCAGCTTCTCGTTGGGAAGGTGAGGGAACAGGCCAGGGTGGATGATGGAGTAGTCCGGCCCGGGGAACATGTGGTCGGTGCGCTTGCGCGGAGCCGTCGTGATTCCCGCGACGATCGCAGCCGGGGCAATGTGGTAGTTGTCCTCACCGAGGAAGACGCCCTGCTGCTTGCCCATGTGGCAGTCCTGACAGCTCACACCGTTCTTGGCCGCCGGCGACGACTTGTACTCGCTGAAGGCCTCCTCGAGCCTGAAACCGGTGCCCAGGTTCACGTCGTGACAAACGCCGCAGAAGGATGATTCGGTGAGGAATCCCGCGGACGAGACCTCCGAGTGCACCGCATCGGTCTTCTTCGCCCCGGGATAGGACTCGGTCTCGAGCCCGTGTTCCTCGATGGCCTCGGCCAGGATCGTGCCGTCCGTCGGCCCGTACACGGGATCGTAGATGTCGCCACGCTCGATACTGAAGCGGCCGCTGACCTTGCCCGAGTCGGCGGGCAATCTGTGGCACACGATGCACGTGATGCCCTCGCGCGAGGACGGGTGCCGGTAGAGGTTGCTCTCGAACAGCGGCTCGTCCTTCTGGACCCCGACCTGGTTGTGACAGCGGATGCAGAATTCCGAGAACGTGCCATTCGTCAGCGCGACGACGGCCCCATGGAACGCGTTGAAGACCGGACTTAGCTGTGAGTACGCGTGCGGCGAGACTGCCCACTCGCGGTAGTGATCCGGATGGCACTTCGCGCACGTTCGCGCGGTCGGGTAGTTGTCCTCCTCGAAGAGCAACTGGTGCATCTCCGTTGCCGAGGCCTCTTCGCGCTCCAGCTCCGGCGGATGCGCGATCGGGCTGAACGGACTCCCGATGCGACTGCCGCTGGAGCAGGCCAGCAAGAAGACCGCCGCAGCCGCACTGAGCAGGGTCGCGGAGCGGAGGGATATGGCAAGCAGACCGGCGCGAGGCGCATTATTGGGCATGGTGGATCTCCGCGAGACAGGTCCCTGTCTCACCCACGGATTCTCACACCGGGCCCCTGGGCAGTCAAGCTGAAGCCCTACGGCACAGCATTGCGGGAGGCGTCACAAGCGCCCCCGCTGCGGGCGTCCGCAGACCCGCCTAGAAGGGCGAGTTCGGAGACTTCGGCGGCGGCGGGGTCGGCGGCTTGGGCGGCTGCGGCGCCGGCGGAACGCTCTTCACGTCGAGCGCGGGCCTGACCTCGTCGGTGCGCGGCGGCGGCGGCGGCTGATCGCAGACCTTCTCACGCATTGTGCGGCCCACCTTGAACTTCACCACGCGCTTGGCGGGCACGAAGACCTTCTCGAGCGTGCGCGGGTTCTGGGCCCGGCGAGCGGCCCGCTCGCGTACCTCAAACACCCCGAATTCCCTGAACTCGAGTCGATTCCCGTCCGCCAGCTCCTTGATGATCTCATCCAGGAAGTGCTGGAGGATATCCTTGACGACGACCTTGGTCTGCTTCGTGTCCTCGGCGATCCGATTCACGAGCTCCTTCTTGGTGATCGTCCTGGCGTCGGGTTGGGTCATGGTTCGACCTTTCAGAGATGTCTACCGAGCACCTCACAAGGCGGCGCCGGAGAGCCCGATCCGGGTCCGATCGGTGGGCTCCGTCGCCGAGTGTCGGCATCGCTGTCGACCTCCCGATTGTTAAACTGCATTATCTTGGTGTCAAGTAAGAACTTGTGACGATCCGGGCCCCTCGGAGGGCGCCTTGTCCCAAAATTGGCCCATATCTGCGCCTTTATCGTAACTCTCCGGCCCATATAGACTTGCGTAGGGGTCCTGGGGCCTGTTTGGGGGCCTCGGAGGCGCGGCGGCCCGCGCTTTGTAAAATCGCCACAAATGGCTTCCAAATAGCCACTTAGGACGCCGGGCCCAGATAGCGTCCCGGGCCGGTCAGGGCCCTTCGGAGAGCTCCGCGACCGCTTCGAGGACGAAGGTCACGGGCCCATCGTTCACCAGCTCGACCTGCATCGATGCCTGGAACTGACCCGTCTCGACGCGCACGCCGAGGTCGCGCAGCGCGCCCACGAAACGGTCCACGAGCGGCCGTGCAACCTCGGGAGCGGCGGCGCGATCGAAGGACGGACGGCGGCCCTTGCGACCGTCGGCTGCGAGGGTGAACTGGCTGACCACCAGCGCCGCCAGGCCAACATCCAGGGTGGAGAGGTGCATCCCACGCTCCCCTTCCGGGAAGATCCGGAAGGTCGCCACGTCCCGCGCGAGCTTGAGCGCCTGGGCCTCTCCGTCGCCCTTCATGACCCCGAGCAGGACGAGCACCCCACGCTCGATATCCCCGACGATTTCGTCGTCGACACGTACACACGCACGGGTCACGCGCTGAATGACCACCTTCATCGGGCGCCCTGTACGCGGTCCCGTGCCGCCGCACGCCGCTCCAGAATCACCCGCGCACGGAAGCTCTGCAGCACCTGCGCCATGTCGCCCTGTCCGACCGCCCGCTCGATGACATCCTCCCACTGGCGGTCGGCGGCCTCCACGTCCTCGAGCCAGTACTCATAGAGGATCGCTTGTTGGACGATCGGCAGCAGCTCGTCGTCGAGAGCGCCCTCCGCGCGGCGTGCCGCGTCCAGTGCGGCCACGAAGTCCCCCATCAGGTGTTCGGCCACGGCGAGCAGGGCCAGGCGACGACCCCGGCCCACGGGCTCACCTTCGAGCGCCGTGAGCAGATGCCGCGCCTTGTTACCGGCACCATCCAGGATGAACAGCAATGCGAGGTCCAGCTCAGCCTCGCGCCGCTCGCGACGGGAGAAGCGCGGATCGTCGCGGGTCTGCTCAAGCCACACCTGAAGCGCCTTGGCTCCCTGAGCCAGGGCTCCCTCCTGTGCCAGCATCCAGGCCTGCAACCGGCGCGCGCGCAGGTGCGAGGGGTCCGCGTCGAGGGCTGCATCGAGCGCGTCCTGGGCAGCGCTCCAGCGGCGCGACTTGCTCCTCAGGTCGAGCAGTGCGTGGGCGCGGCCGTAGTGAGCCCAGGCGCAATGGGGATCGAGCACGAGCGCGCGGTCGAGGAGGTTCAGAGCGGCCAGCGCGTCACTCTCGGCGCGCGCGGCGAGCACGAGCTGCGCGACCGTGCCGGAGGTCTCCGCGCGGCTCGCGTAGCGCCTGCGCAGGGCCGCGTCCACATCCCCCTCGTCGGCCAGCGCCGACAGTCCAGGATCCACATCCGTGCCGCGCGTGAGCAGCTCCCATTCGACCTCCTGCAGCTGCGTCGCCAGCTCCAGGTTCTCCTCGTCCGCCGCCACCAGGGGCGTCAGTTGCAGCCAGGCCTCGTCAAAACGCTCGCTCTCGATGAGCGCGCGAATCGCCGTGAATTCATCCCGCAGGTCTCCCAGCTGACCGTACTCCGCGTTCCAGCGCGGCGACCAGAGCGTCTCGGAGGAGCGACAGGCTGCGGCGAATGCGACGAGCAACGCGACCACCAGCGCGCCGCTCCGAGGGGTCATTCTCCGAGCTCCCCGACGAATTCCAGCGCGTCCCCGCGCTGCTCCTCGCCGGAGACCGGATCCCTGAAGAACGCGTCCCCACGGGCAACGACGCGCACCGACGTCATTCCCGGGCGCTCGAGAATCGTCAGACGCCTCAGGGCCATGATCTGCCAGGCGTCGAGCTGGCCGCGAATGGCCGACGTCTGCTGCACTGCGACCGCGTCGGTGCGCACGCGGAATTCCTGGAGCAGACCCTCCTTGGTCGTTCGCACGGAACGCAGGTGGACGGCGTTGTCCGCGCGCGCAGCGGCGTGGGCGATCAGCCCCTCGGGTCCCTCGATCGCGATGGAATCAGCGAGCAAGGCACTGCTCTCCATGAAGAACGTGGTCCAGGGTAGGTCCTCCTGGGGCACGTATTCCTCGTCGCCGATCGAGTCGCCGCTGGCTCCAGCGCCCACGGAACCCGCCGAACGGTCCGGAAGAGTCGGCACTTCCTCAGCGGGCGTCGTGCAGGCACCGAGCGTCAAGAACAGGCTCACATAGATCCAGCGCGTCATGGTCGTGTCTCCGAACATCAGGCCTACCTCAATCCACAGGCCGCGAGGGCGCGATCGCGGGTCGCTACCGCGAGCTCACGTGCACGCAGCGCGGCACGCTCAAGGATACGCTCCAGCTCCGCCGGATCCGCCAGCAGTTCTTCCCTTCGCTTGCGCGCGGGCGCGAACATTTCCTCCATCGCCTCGATGATGCGCACCTTCATATGCCCGTAGCCCGGGGCTCCCTCACCACCGGCCTCGATGCGCGCGCGCCAGTCCGCGAGCTCGGTCTCATCGAGGAACAGCTCCAGGAACTGGAACGGAAGCAGGTCCGCCGGATCCTTGGGCTCTTCGGGCGCGCGCGAGTCCGTCGTGATGCGCCCGACGGCCTTCTTGAGCTTCTTGCCCGTCTCGAAGATCCACAGGTCATTCCCGTAGGACTTGCTCATCTTCTCGCCGTCGAGGCCCGGAACGCGCGCCCGCTTCGCATCGCTCGGCAGCCGGGACTCCGGACGCACGAAGACCTCGCCGTAGGCCGCGTTGAAATGGCCGGCCATGTCCTGGGCCATCTCCACGTGCTGGACCTGGTCCTTGCCGACCGGGACCACGTTCGAGTCGTAGGCCAGGATGTCCGACGCCATCAGGATCGGGTAGGTAAACAGCCCGACGGAGGGCCGCACGCCGTGGGCGACCTTGTCCTTGTAGGAATGCGCGCGCTCCAGCAGCCCCATGCCGGTCACCGTCGCCAGCAGCCAGGCAATCTCGGTCACCTCGGGCACGTCGCTCTGACGGAACAGGGTCGCGCGTTCGGGGTCCAGGCCGAGCGCCAGGTAGGTCACCGCCGTCTCGCGCACGCGCTCGCGCAGGAGGGCCGGGTCCTTGCTGGTGGTCAGCGCATGGTAGTCGGCGATGAAGTAGAGGTGCTCCCCTTCACCACGCTGCCCGTCGATGTGCTGACGGATCGCGCCGAAGTAGTTGCCGATATGGAGCAAGCCGCTGGGCTGGATCCCCGAGAGGTAGGTAGTCATGATCTGAACCAGCGTACCGAGTCACCCACTGCCCAGTCGAGCGTATCGAGTCCCGCCTCGCATCATCCATGCCCGCCGCCCAAAAGCGCATCCCGACGCTGATCTGGATCCTGCTCGCCGTAGCGCTCTCCGCGTTCGCTCGCGGGGTGCAGGGGGCGCGCTGGGTCCTGCCTGACGCACAGGCCCCCGGGGCGACGTCAGGAGCGGGATCGACCGCCCAGCCCGTCCGGGCGAGCCTGGACCCGGACAGCCTCTACCACGTGCGGCGCATCGACCGGATGCTGGTCGAGGGATCGCCCGTGGCCCAGACGGACGGCTACCTGAACTACCCGGCCGGGGCCGCCATCCCCTGGCCTCCCTATTACACCTGGCTGGCGAGCTGCGCCCTGGCGCCATTCGCGCCGGAGGAGACCGAGGCCCGCCGGCGCTGGGTCGAGTTCGGCGCGGCGACGCTCCCGTTCCTCTTCGGCGTGCTGACGACCCTGCTCGTCGCCGTGGCGGGCTTCCTGCTGGCGGGCAACGCGGGCGCCGCCGTGGCCGGGATCACCCACGCGCTCACCTCCAAGTCCATCTACTACTCGAGCCTGGGTAACGCCGACCACCACGCCTGGGTGTCCCTGTGCCTGGCGCTCCTGGCGACCCTCTTCAGCCTGGCCTTGCGTGGCGCGGCCCTCGAACGGCGGCGGCCCGCATTGCTGTTCGGGCTCGCCCTCGGCGCGATCGCCGGGCTGGCCATCGGCTCGTGGGTCGGCGCACTGATGTACATCGTGCTGGTCGAGCTACTGCTCGGCGTACTGATCGTGATCCGTGCGCGACACGCGGGGGCACGCTACCGGTCGCTACCTACCCTGGGGCTGGCGTTTCACGTGGCGGCCATCCTGGTCCTCGCACCCGCGGTCTTGGCGAGTCCGTGGCGCACGGACGCGCCCTGGATGGTCATCAACCTGTCGTGGTTCCACCCGGGTTTCCTGCTCCTCGGCGGAGCCGTGTTCCTGCCCCTGGCGCTGATCCCTGCCAATGGACGCGTCGCCCGTCAGTATCCATGGATCGTCCTCGGCGCGCTGGCAGTCCTCGCGACCGTGGGCGCGGCCCTCGACCTCGGGCCGGCGCGCGGGATGCGCGAGGCCTTCGAATGGGCCGGGCGCGGCGACGCCTTCATGGCCCGCGTGGCCGAATCCGATCCGCTCTCCTCGCTCGGACCCAGGCGCTTCTTCGCGGCCCTGGGTTTCGCGCTGGCGCTATTGCCCCTCATCTGGCCCGCGGCGTTGCGCGCGGGCTTGCGCGGCCATTCGCCAGCGCTGCTGCCCTGGATCTTGTGGACGCCCTTCCTCGCGTACCAGGCGGCAGAGCAGCAACGTTTCGCCGAGCCCTTCGCAATCCCCCTCGCCGTGCTGACGGGCTGGGGAGTCGCCACCCTGCTCGCAACGCTGCCGTCCCTCTCGCGGAAACGGGCATCCAGGTGGCTGGCTCCGGCCCTGGGTAGCCTGATAGCCCTCGCCCTGCAGTTCCCCGGGCTGAAACAGACGGCTGACCGGGCGCGGTCGGTGACCTGGGGCTCCTGGGACACGGGCGCCAGCCAACGCCCCATCGAGCGCCTGGGTCTCCCGGCGGCCGTGCGTCTCCTGTGCGAGTGGATCCGCACCGGTACGCCCGATACCGGGGACTACAGCGTGCTCGCGTTCTGGCACTGGGGCCACGTCATCGAGTGGGCCGCCGACCGACCGAGCGTCGCGACGAACTTCGGCTCCTACGTGGGGCGCGACAGCTTCCTCGACCCTTCGCGCTTCTTCATGTCCGACGACGATGAGTACGCCGAAGCGCTGCTCGAGCAGCGCCAGGCACGCTACGTGCTCGTCACCAGCCACCTGCTGAACGGCATGAAGACCCTGATTCAGGCCGTCCCCCGGGAGCGCTGGCCCGAGCTGGTCGAGGTGGGCGCGCAGGGCATTGAGAGCCTCGGAAAGCAGCGACCGGGACTGCTGCGCACGGTCGGCGCGCGCATCTCCCTGCTCGAGCTGCTGGCACCGCAGGCAAGCTATCGGCCAGTGCCTTTCTTGAGGCTGGTACACGTCTCACGCGTGCGTGACGCGCGTGCCGAGGTGCGTCCGTCGGGCGCGAAACCGATCCGCATGGGAAGCGTCTGGGAGCACGTTTCCGGGGCACGAATCGAGGCCCACGGAGAGCCCGGTACGGAACTGACTGCGAGGCTCTGGATCGACTTCCCGGAGTCCCGCTTCCAGCTCCTGTGGCAGGATTCCGCGATCGCCGACGGGACGGGTGTGGCGTCCGTACGCGTCCCCTACTCGACGGAGGTGGCGGCCGGAGACGGCATGGCGCGCGGGCCGGTCCGCTGGAACTTCGGCGAGCTGGGCGGAGACGTATCGATCCCCGATGCAGCGGTCCGAGACGGCGACACGGTGACGATCCAATGAGCCCTCCCGCGATCTGCCCCTTGCATCGGCCGCTGGGAATTCGACAATCCGCAGCGTGATGGCGACCTCTGATCCGCGCGGCTTGCGAGCTGGCCTGCTCTTCCTGTTGCTGGTGTTCGTCCTGAACACCACGTCGGGGTGCGCTGGCCTGAACAGCGAGCGCCACCTGGCTCCCCTGATCACGACCCTCAGCCTGGCGGGCGGCGATCGGGAAACGGAAGCCCTGGGTGGGATCTACCTGAACCGCACCAGCGGCGAGACGGACAGGACGAACTACTGGGCCATGCGGCCGATCTTCTCCTCGCGCGACCTGGGCGACGAAAAGACGGTGCGCTGGTTCCTGCCGCCCCTCGGCCGCTTCACGGACTCCCCCGGGAACCGCGTCTGGCAGTTCCTGCCGATCATGCGCTACGCGGCCAAGACGCACCCGGACGGCAGGCACTCGTGGACGTTCTTCACGCTCCCGGGCATCTACTGGGCCAAGACCCTGGATGAGCGCATCATCCGCGCCTGGTTCCCGATAGCGGGCGTGGTCGAGCATTTCCTCTCCTTCGACCGCGCGTCGTTCTTCCTCTGGCCGCTCTACTCGCGCGTCGAGCAGCACGGCCGCACGTCGATCCATGTGCTCTGGCCGATCTTCAAGTGGAGCTGGGGACGCGGTGGCAAGAGCTGGCGCGTGTGGCCCCTGATCGGCAACAAGCGCTGGGACGACCGTTACTCGAAGTGGTTCTTCCTGTGGCCGGTCTTCATCTGGCAGACGGACAAGCTGAAGCAGCCGGACGACAAGCAGGTCAAGTCCTGGGGTGTCTTCCCGCTCTTCGCGCGCCGGACGCGCGGTGAAGCCAGCTCGTACAGCGTGCTCTGGCCGTTCTTCGGCTGGGGCCATGACCCCGAAACGGGCGCCTGGGCCTGGGATGGTCCGTGGCCATTCGTGCGCATCCTCGACCCCGGAGATACGGACGGCCCACGGCGCGTGCGCTTCTGGCCCCTCTACTCGAAGTACGAAGGCGATGGTCTGAGCTCGACCTACTACCTGTTTCCCATCGTCAATCGGCGCAAGGAGGAGATGGCCAATGGAAAACGGTCGACGACCTCCGTCTTGCCCTTCTGGCAAAACTGGACGCGCACCTACACGGGGTCGGACGATGTGCGCAGCTTCAAGAAGCTCTGGCCACTCTGGCGCATGGGGCGCGACGACTCGCAGGGCACCTACTACGCCTGGCCGGCGCTCAATCCGCTCTGGCGCACGCCGATCATCGACGAGCATTACGCCTGGCTGTGGGAGGTCTACGCGTCCGTCCGCAAGCCCGGAATCAAGCGCGAGCGCTCGCTGCTCGCCCTCTGGCGCCGGGAGAGCGACCCCGACGAGGATCGGCGTTCCTTCGTTGGCCTGTGGTCGCGCAGGAAATACAGCCAGGCCGGAAAGCGCGTGGTCGAAACTTCATACCTTTTTGGTCTCCTGCGATTTAGATCGCGCGCCGACGAAGGCATAGAGTGGATGGCCCCCGCCCTGCCGGGCCCGGGGTGGCCCCTCGAACGGGTCCCGAACTCCATCCTTCCGCCCAGACCGACCCCTGAATAGCCCGGGCCTGCGCAGTCCCGGACGACCCTCCACCCCATGGCAGCACTTCGAGCCTTCCGCGAGTTTGTCGGCGAGACAGGCTTTCGGATCGACCTGCTCCTGCAGGTCGTCCGGCGCCTGCACCACCTGCCGAAACGGCGCCGGTGGCTGCTGGACCAGCTCTACACGTCGGGCGTTCAGAACCTGCACGTGATCCTGCTGGTGGGACTGTTCATCGGGATGATCTTCGCCCTGCAGACCGGCATCGAGCTCGCGAAGTTCGGACAACAGGATCAGATCGGTCTGATCGTGGCGACCGGCATCGCGCGCGAGATGGGCCCCTTCATCACGGGCATCATCCTGGCCGCCACGGTCGGCAGCGCCCTGGCCGCCGAGCTCGGCACCATGGCGGTGTCGGATGAGCTGGCCGCGCTCGAGACGCTCTCGATCGACCGTACTTCGCTGCTCGTCCTGCCGCGCGTGGCCTCGCTGGCGATCATGTGCCCCATGCTCACCGTCATTTGCGATGGCATCAGCATCATGGGCGGCGGCTTCGTGGCGCAGTCCCAGCTACACGTCAGCTGGGCCCTCTACACCGATACCGCGATCAGTGCACTTCAGGCCCCATCTGACATATTCGGGCTCCCCAAGGACGTTTACGCAGGCTTGTTCAAGTCCTTCATCTTCGGGATCATCGTGGCCGTGATCTCCTGCGCCAGCGGCCTCAAGGTGCGCGGCGGTGCGCTCGGCGTCGGCAGCGGAACGCGCCAGGCCGTGCGCGACTCGATCATCGCCATCATCGTCGCGAACTACTTCCTGACCTGGTTCATCTACCAGAACTGACGCGAGCATTCCGCGCGAGCAGCCCATTGGACAGCAACGACACCATCATCAAGTTCGAGGACGTGCACAAGAGCTTCGGCTCCCAGCACATCCTGCGCGGCCTCAACTTCGAGGTGAAGCGCGGCACGACCCTCGGACTGATGGGCGGCTCGGGCACGGGCAAGTCCGTCGCCCTGCAACACATCATCGGGCTCCTGACCCAGGACTCGGGCTCGGTCCAGGTCGACGGCAACGAGATGGCCACGATCACCCCCAAGGCCCTGCATGACCTGCGCCTCAGGATGGGCTACGTTTTCCAGTCTGGGGCCCTGATCAACTGGTTGACCGTGGCCGAGAACCTGGCCCTGCCGCTGCAAGAAAACAGCGACCTGGACGCCGAGGAGATCGACCGCCGGGTGCGCGAGAAGCTCGAGATGGTCTACATCCCGGATGCGGGCGAGAAGTTCCCCTCGCAGATCTCGGGCGGCATGAAGAAGCGCGTGGCCCTCGCTCGCGCCCTCATCACGGACCCCGAGATCATCCTCTACGACGAGCCCAACGCGGGCCTGGACCCGCAGATATCCGCCTCCATCAACAAGCTCATCCGCGAATTGTCCGACAAGCTGGGCATGACCGGACTCCTGGTGGAACACCGCATTGGATGCCTGAAAGTGATCGCCGACGAGGTGATCTTCATGTACGAAGGACAGGCCCTGGTGCACGAACCTGTAGGAAGTTTCTTTAACCCCACGCATCCGAAGCTCGCCGCATTCCTCGGCGGCGCGGAGGAATGAGGGCGTCCCCATGTCATCAAACAGAAACGTCATCCTCGGATTCTTCTTCGTGGCCGTGGTGGCCATCCTCAGCTACTACACGGTCTTCATGACCGACTTCCAGCTGCTCGGGGAGCCGGTCCGGAAGACCGTCTACTTCACGGAGACCAACGGTCTGCGCGAGGGCGACTCGGTGCTCGTCGCCGGCGTGCGCTGGGGCAAGATCGAGTCGGCCGATTTTGACCCGCGCGCGGACCGCGAACGGCGCATCAAGGTCACGATCTCTCTCGATGAGACGATCGGCCTGCACGCCGACTACAAGATTCAGATCAAGGACGCGACCCTGCTGGGCGGCAAGAACCTGGTGATCGACCCGGGCCTCCCGAACTCCCCGGTGATCCCCGAGGATCGTGAGCTGTACGGATCCGTCTCCAGCAACGTGTTGCAAGCCCTGGATGATGTCGTGGCGGAGAACCGCGAAGCCATCCGTACGACCCTGGGGGACATTCAAACGATCGTGGCCGACATCCGTGCCGGGCGCGGCATCGCGGGGCGTATCCTCGCGGACGAGGAACTTGCGGCATCATTCTCGAGCGCCATCTCCAGTATCTCGGGCTCCTTCGACAACGTCGAGGTGCTGACCAAGGGACTGCGCGAGGGCGAGGGCACCTTCGGGCGCCTGTTCACCGAAGACGTGCTCTACGAAGCGGCTCAGACCGCAGTCGAGCAAGCGCGCGACCTGCTGAGCGACGCGCGCACGGTCATCGCCGACGTGCGCCAGGGGCGCGGCACGATCGGGCGCTTGCTGTACGACGAGGGCATGTCGGAGGATGTGGCCACGTCACTGAACTCCATCGGCTCGATCACCCAGAGCATCGACGAGGGCAAGGGTGCCCTCGGCCGCATGGTGCGTGACGAGAAGCTGGCGGAGGATATGACGAAGTTCGTCGGCCAGCTGACGAGCGACGACAGCACAGTGGGTCGGCTGATGACGAGGACCGATCTCTACGACAACTTCCTGAGCTTCAGCGATGACCTGGCCGCGACGATGCGCACGGTCCGCAGCGGCGAAGGCACGGTCGGCAGGCTCATCAACGACGACGAGCTCTACACCGAGCTGCAGCGCGCCCTGGCCACCCTGACCGGCAGCCTCGAAGAGGCGCGCGAGGCGGCCCCGATCTCGACCTTCCTCGGGACGATCTTCCTCGGATTCTGAGACCCGGCCGCTGACCGGGGTCGGGACCCGGAATCCGGATCAGCAGGTCAGCCGCTCGATCCACTTGCCGATCATGTCGGCCTCCACGTTGACCCGCTGGCTGATCTCGGCCGAGCCCAGGTTGGTGAGCTCGAGGGTCAACGGGATCAAGGCCACGCTGAAGAGCCGCCCTGAGGGCTTCACCACGGTCAGGCTGACCCCATCGAGGGTGACACTGCCCTTCTCGATCAGGTAGCGCTCCAGGCCCTCGTCGACCTCGAACTGGAAGACGGCGCCCCCGTCGTCGGTCGCTTCACGCCCTGCCAGGCGGCCTCCCCCATCCACGTGACCGGCCACCAGATGGCCGTCGATGCGATCCGAGAGCAGCATGGCGCGCTCCAGATTGACCATGCGCCCCGGCACCAGGTCACGGAACCAGGTGCGATCCAGGGTCTCCGGGGACAGGTCGAAGCCCATGGCGCCGTCCGGGCTCTGCTCGACCACGGTCAGGCAGGTCCCGCAGACGGCGATGCTCTGGCCCGTGTGGACATCCCAGCCAGGGACATCGGGGCGCGGTAAGACCAGCCTGGCGCCGTCGCCCTGGGGCTGGAAAGCACGGACGGGGATGCGGGATTCGATGATGCCGGTGAACACGGTTTGCGGACGGGGCCTGGGGCCTCGAAAATGGGGTTCGGGTCGAAGGGCCGCAAGCCTACCGAACTGCACGGCCGGGGCGTTGCTGGACGGAGTGGAAGTCGGCCCGTTGTACCGGGTTGCGTTCGCCAGCGCCTCGGGCTCGGGACGGCATCGGGGGCGGCTCCACAAGCCCCCCCCGGCCGCGGGGATTTACGGCGCGCCGGCCCCTGCAAAACCACACCCAACGCGGGCCGTTCGGGAGGACACCTTCCTATTGTATTAACCTTGACCCTCCAAGTGGGCCTTCCTACCCTTTTGGGCCTTTTGCAAGGAGGGGTCCTTGCCGCTCTTTACCATTCTCACCCTGTTTCCCGAAGCACTCGAGCCTTACCTGGCCTGTGGTGTCCTGGGAAACGCCCGTCAGAGGGGCCTGGTGGACATCCGTTTGGTCGATTTCCGGGACTGGTCCCGGAACCGCCACCGGACTGTCGACGACCGTCCCTATGGTGGTGGTCCAGGCATGCTGCTCAAACCCGAACCCATCGTGGAGTGCGTCGAGTGGGTCGAAGAAAACTTCGGCCCGCACGAGAAATTCGCCCTCTGCCCGAGTGGACGGCCCTTCGAACAGTCCGTGGCTTCGGAGATCGGCGCGCTCGAGCGCTGCCTGCTTCTCTGCGGCCGCTACGAGGGCTTCGATCAGCGCATCTTCGAGGTGCTCGATTTCCAGCTGCTGTCGATCGGCGACTTCGTACTGGCGGGCGGCGAGCTGCCCGCGTTGTGCGTACTCGAAGCGGCGGCGCGCCTGTTACCGGGTGTACTTGGCAACGAGCGCTCAGCCTTGGAAGACTCCTTCGATCACCGCGACCCGGACGGTGACGCGCGAGCCCTCGACCACCCGCACTACACGCGACCGCGGGTCTTTCGAAGCAACCCCGTACCCGACGTCCTGCTGGGCGGCGACCACGGGGCCATCAAGCGCTGGAGAGCCACGCGCGCCAGAGAGCTAACACTAGAACGCCAGACCAACCGCGGATCGGCGCCGACTGTCCTACGGGACAGTACGGGGCCAGCTGCGGAGACCGAACGCAAGAACGCCTAGACAAACAGAGGAGAGAGCCCACAGGGCTCTGAGACGACCATGGATTTGATGGACGAGATCGAACGCGAACAGATCAGCACGGACATGCCCAAGCTGCACGTCGGCGACACCGTCGAAGTGCACTACCTGATCAAGGAGGGCGACAAGGAGCGGATCCAGCTCTTCGTCGGCATCGTCATCTCCTTCCGGGGACGCGGCATCCGCAAGAACTTCACCGTGCGCCGGATCGTGCAGAGCGAGGGCGTCGAGCGCTCGTTCCCCCTGCACAGCCCGCGCGTGAAGGACATCGTCATCACCCGCCGCGGTGATGTGCGCCGAGCCAAGCTGTTCTACCTGCGCGATCGCGTCGGGAAGCGCACGCGCGTCAAGGAGCTCCTGGGCGACAAGGTGCGTCGCGATCGCGTCGCCGAGCGTACGCGCCGCGAGACGGCCGCCGAGGCGGCCAAGGCCGCCAGCCAGGTCGAAGAAGCCGCGTCCGCGGAATAGACAGAGATCGCAGCACTCGAATTCCCCAGCGCAGAGCTCTCTGCACCCCACGAAACTTCCTAGGAGGCCGCGGCGAAAGTGCCCGGCCATGAACGATGGTTGAAAACCTCGGTCGCAAGATCGTCCTGATCCTCATCATGCTCGCGGGGGCAGTCATCTCGCTGCTCTTCGCCGGCTTCCGGCTGGGCCTCGACCTGCAAGGCGGGACGCGACTGGTCTACAGTCTGCCGATCGACGAGGCCCTGGCCGACGGGACCATCACGGCCCAGGAAGCGGCCAATCCGCGCGAACTGATCAATCAGTTCATCGGCATCATCAAGGAACGGATCGACCCGCAGGGTGTGCGCGAGCCCATCGTTCGCCCCGAGGGCGACAACCGCATCGTGATCGAGTTGCCGGGTGCCGGCACCGAGGTGCGCCACAGCGTCAGTGCCGGATTGAGCGAGGCGCTCGCGATGGAGGGCGCATCGGTCACCCTCGACGCAGTCGACGAGACGATCAAGGCCTTCCCGGGCAGCGGCGGCGTGATCCAGATCGACGGCGAGAAGCTCCGCTACCGCAAGAAGATCCGCAACACCCTGACCGGGGTGCAGCGCGGAGTGCTGGACACGCCCAAGGCAGCCCACGCCGCGGGCGCGGAAGTGCGCCTGATCAATGCCGATCCGTGGCAGGAGCTGATCGAGAACGTCGGAAACCTGGGTTTCTACATCCTCGCCAAGGACTCGGACTTCAACCAGGAGACCGACCTGACCGCGGAACGCAGCAAGGTCGAGGCCTGGGTCGACGCCAACGAGAACGTGCCTATCGCGGCCTTCAACAAGCTCCCTTACGCCGAGGGCGGTACCTGGGGCCGACTCGAGTGGTTCCCCTACGAGGACGACGGTGTCACCCCGCTCAAGCAGCGACTGCAGCCCCTGATCGTCCAGGAGGATGTCAACTGGCGCTTCACGGGCGAGGATCTGGCCTCGGTGCGTCCGTCCCAGGACCAGCTCGGCTACCCGGCAGTGGGCTTCGACATGTCCACCGAGACGCGCTCGGCCTTCTCGGATTTTACCGGCGCTCACATCGAGCAGCAGATGGCGATCGTCATCAACGGCGAGATCGCAACCTTCCCGCGCATCAACTCGCGCCTGCCCGGCGGCGGCATCATCGAGGGCGGAGCCGGTGGCTTCACCATGGAAGAGGTGCTGGAGCTGGTGACCGTGCTGCGCTCGGGTTCACTCAAGATCAAGCCGGAGCTCGAGCACCGCGAACGGGTCGGCGCGACCCTGGGTGACGACTACGTGGCGCGCGGAGCGCTCAGCTGCATCATCGCCCTGGGCGCCGTGCTGCTGTTCATCATCTTCTACTACCGCCGCCTGGGCCTGTTCGCCGGCATCAGCTTGCTGGTCAACCTGACGCTCCTCATGGGCGCGCTGTCCTTCCTGCAGGCCACGCTGACCCTGCCCGGCGTCGCTGGCATCATCCTGACGGTCGGCATGGCGGTCGACGCCAACATCCTGATCTACGAACGGATCCGTGAGGAAGCCCTTCGTGGTCGCAGGACACAACAGGCGGCCAAGGACGGTTTCGCCAACGCAACGTCGACCATCATCGACGCTAACCTGACGACCCTGATCACCGGCTGGATCCTGTACATCTTCGGCACGGGCCCGGTGCGTGGCTTCGCGACGACCCTGTGCATCGGCATCATCACCTCGGTCTTCTGCGCGCTCGTCATCACGCGCATCCTGGTGCACATACAGCTCGAGAAGGGCATCAAGGAATTCAGCATGGCGCGCTTCGTGAGCGACACGAAGATCGCGTTCATGGCCAAGCGCAAGAACGCCTACATGCTGTCGTCGGTGCTCATCACGGCGGGACTGGCCCTCTTCATCTCGATCCCGACCAAGCAGAAGCTCGGTATCGACTTCCTTGGCGGCGTGACGATGACCGTCCGCACGCAGTCCCCGCAGGACGTGAAGGCCGTGCGAGAGCGCGTGCAGGGCATCGAAGGTCTGATCGGCAAGTCCTCGGAGGTGAAGGCCATCCTGGCGTCCGAATCCGGCGACAAGCTGTACACCCAGTTCCGCGTCACGTCGAAAGCCGACGGCGGGGACAACGATGACAGCAAGACGCTCAAGGACACGGTCGAGAACGAGGTGCGCAGCGCCCTCGCCGACATGCTCGAGAAGGGTCCCTACGAGATCTCGGTCGACGGCACAGCCGCCACGGGCACGCTCTACTTCGAGTCGACCCGTGACTTGGGCGGGGTCGAGACCCTGCTCGGCAATGCTGGCGTGACCGATATCCAGCTGAGCCAGGTCACGGGCCCGGCCGCGGCGTACCTGTTCAGCGGTACGGTCGGACTCGAGAAGGACACCGTCGTCCTCTCGCAGCTGATCGAGGCGCGCTTTGCCGAGGGCCTCGACGGCGTCGAGTACCGCTGGGCCAACACGGTGCCCGAGGTGGCGGTCGTGGGTGCCCAGGTCGTTGGCGAGCTGCGCGACAAGGCCATCTTCGCCATCCTGCTCAGCCTCTTCGCGGCAGTCATGTACATCCGCGTGCGCTTCGCCGAGTACTCCTATGGCTGGGCGGCTGTGATCGCCCTGGTCCACGACGTCCTGATCACCCTGGGCGTCCTGGCGGTGGCCATGAAGTTCGACCTGATCGAGGTCGAGATCAACCTGCCGATGATCGCGGCCTTCCTGACGATCATCGGGTACTCCCTGAACGATACGATCGTCGTTTTCGACCGTATCCGGGAGAACATGCCGCGCATGAAGGGTGATCTATCGACGGTCATCGACCGCTCGATCAACCAGACCCTCTCGCGTACCCTCCTGACGTCGCTCACGACTCTCACGACGGTCTTGATCCTCTTGGCTTTCAACCTCGGAAGCCGTAACGTTCTGGAGGGCTTCGCCTTCGCGCTCTCGATCGGCGTGATCGTCGGTACCTACTCGTCGATGTTCATCGCCTGCCCGTCGCTCCTCTGGCTTGAGGGCCACCGGATCGCCAAGCACGAAGCGGAAGCTGCCGAGCAGGCCAAGAAGCCCCAGATCCAAGCCACCTGATCCCACCATGCGCGCACTCGTCGGTCTACTCGTCCTGCTCACGCTCTTCGCCTCCGCGGCGGCGTGGCAAGGACGACTGACCAGCGACCAGCGTCGAAGGCAGGACCATCAACGGGGCGTCCCGTCGATCTCGGTGGCTGCCAGGGAATCCGGCCAGACACTGCAGGCCGGGTGGAACACGCTCATCGTGGGGCGACCGAGCGGTAGCCAGCCGTTCTTCGACAACGTGGCCGACGCGCTCCCGGACCAGCCCCGTCCCGGAAACCGGTTGGAGCGGGATGCGCTTCCGCGAGAGACGGAGCGCGCGCCCGCGCCGCGCCCCGAGCCGCAGCCGGTCCCCCACTTCGGACCGGACTTCGAGATCGTCGTCCGCCCCGGGGACGTGCTCAGCAAGATCTGCCAGGGCCACTACCGCACGCGACCGGACGGCATCGGCCTGCACCAGATCGTCGAGGCTGTCGGGCGCTACAACGGGCTCGCGAGCGCGGATGCCCTGCGTGCTGACTTCGTGCTGCGTCTACCCGACGTGGACCGCTTCACGAACCCGGACTGAGCAGTCGGAAGTCGACGCCGGGCCCCGCCTCGCGCCGCAGGCTACCGAGCGCCGGAAGACTGACACGCGTGCGGATGCGCAATGTGCCCTCCTCGCCGCAGTCCTCCTCCAGGATCGCGCCGTGGGCACGAACGCGGGCGATGGTGCGCCCGTCGCTGATCGGGATCAGGATGTCGACCACCTTGGAGCGGTCGTCGAGATAGCGCCAGACGGCTTGCTCGAGCCGGTCCGTGCCCTCTCCGGTGTGCGCCGAGAGGTAGATGACCTCCTTGCTGTCATCCGCCACGAGCAGCTGGAGTGAGATGGGATCGTCGACCCGGTCGACCTTGTTGAAGAGCACGATCTCCGGCGGCAGGTGTCCGGAGAGGCTCTTCAGCACGCGGTCCACCGCGCGGATGTGGTTGGCGGCATCCGGGTGCGAGGCGTCCACAACGTTCAGCAGCAGGTCGGCGTTGAAGGCCTCCTCCAGCGTCGCGTGAAACGAGGCCACCAGGTGGTGCGGCAAGCGCTGAAGGAATCCGACCGTATCGGACAGCAGGACGGAGCGCCCGTCGGACATGCGCCACTTGCGCGTGCGCGTGTCCAGGGTCGCGAAGGGCATGTCGGCCACGAGCTCGTCACTCTTGGTGAGGCGATTCAACAGGGTCGACTTGCCCGCGTTCGTGTAGCCCACGATGCCGACCGTGAACTGCTCGGCGCGACTCTTCACCTCACGCCGCTTGCGCGCCTCGATCTCCTTGAGCTGCCCCTTGAGATCGGTGATGCGCTTGCGCAGCAGCCGGCGGTCGGTTTCCAGCTGTGTCTCCCCGGGGCCGCGGGTGCCGATGGCGCCCTCAGTGCGCTCCAGGTGCGTCCACATGCGCCGCAGACGCGGTGCCAGGTACTCGTTCTGGGCCAGCTCGACCTGCAACTTGGCCTGGCGCGTCTTCGCGCGCCGCGCGAAGATGTCGAGGATCAGCTCGGAGCGATCGATGATGCGCTTGCACCAGGCCTTCTCGAGGTTGCGCATCTGCGCCGGGGTGAGATCGTTGTCGACCACCACCGCGTCGGGATCATGGCGTTGCACCAGCTCCATGATCTCCTCGACCTTGCCCTTGCCCATCAAAGTTGCGGGGTGCGGGCGTGCACGTCGCTGCACGACACCCTCCCCCACGACGACGGCGTTCGCGGCCTTCGCCAGGGCGGTCGCTTCCGAGAGCTCGCCCTCGAACTCGACCGGTGCATCGGGAAAGATCACGCCGCAGATCAGTACGCGCTCGCGCGGCGTGCGCGTCGGCTCCGGGGCTCGGCTCATACGGTAGGGATCGATTCGCTCAATGGCTGCGGGGTGAAGTGTGCCCCGATCAGCCGGGAACCCTGAAGCGTGGGCGTGCACAGGGTGTGGACACACGACTCGGGGCGTTCATCCTTGAAGTCAGAACGATAGTGCACGCCGCGTGATTCTTCACGCAGCAATGCGCCCGTCGTCGCCAGCTGCGCAAAGGTGAGCATGTTGATCAGCTCCCAGGAGCGCGGCTCGGGTGGACTCAGCTCGCACACGGCGCGCGTCCAGAAATCGAGATTGTGGCGCGCTTCCTCGAGACCGCTCTGCACGCGCTCGACCCCCATCTGACGCCACATCATCGACTTCAGGGAGTAGGTCAGATCCTGGATGTTCAGCTGCACGCCACCCGGCGGCGCCACACGTTCGTCCGAGCGGACGGAGTAGAGGCCCCCCATCACGGCGGTGGTCCCCGCGGCAGCCGCAGCGCGCCCCGTGCGACGTCCGAGCACGATCGCCTCGAGCAGCGAGTTCGAGCCCATGCGGTTGGCCCCGTGCATCCCGGTGTTCGCGCATTCGCCGACCGCCCACAGCCCCGGGGCCGTGGTGCGGCCATCCAGGTCGACGGACATGCCGCCGATCATGTAATGGGCGCCTGGCCGTACGGGAATGGGATCGCGCGCGATATCGATCCGGAAGTAGCGGCAGATGCGACTGATCCCAGGGAAGGCCAGGTGCGGGTCGCCGCTCACGTCCGAGAGGTCCAGGTAGACGTTGGTATCGTCGGTCGCGATCATGCGCGCCGAGACCGCGCGACTGACCACATCGCGCGGAGCGAGCTCCGC
>JBLHKW010000047.1:0-33514 GCA_047618565.1 Planctomycetota bacterium | reverse complement strand
ATCACCCGCTTCGGTGCGGCGCCTGAAAGCCTCGCCGAATCCACCGATTCGCCTGCGTTTTCAGACACCACACCGAAGCGGATGCTACTGCCCTGGCATCCGGAGCACTTTATCAACAGCCTCCTAGGCCTCGCCGAGCGCGCGCGTCACTCCGGGCGGGAAGAACCCGTGCAGGCTCATCTCGCCCCACTTCGGCTCGCCCTGAAGAACGGCCACGCTGCCCTTCCGGAAGCCGAGGCGCCCCGCATGCGTCACATCCCCCACTGTCAGCCGGGCGAGCAACTCGCTCATCCACGGTTCGTGCCCGACCAGGGCAATGCTCGCTTCGGCGTCCGTCAGATGGCGCAGGAGGCGACTTGAGGGCACGTCTGCGAGCTCCTCGCAGGGCTCGATCGCGTCCTGCGCCTCGGGGTTGCTGAGCAGCGGACGGCAGAGTTCCGCGGTTTGCGCGGCGCGCAGATAGGGACTGTGCAATACGCGCGTGAGGCTCAAATCGAGCGTTTTCAACCCACGTACGGACGCTGCGAACTCCGCCATCCCGGCCGGCGTGAGCTCGCGTTCCGCATCGGAGCGGGCGATGTCGACCGCCGCTGCATGCCGAATCAGCAGGAGTCGCATGAATTCGCCTGTCCGTTGCCCTAGTTAAGCAGGCCCTTGAGCCTCGGGATCATGGCCCCCGCCGCGCCGGAATCCAGCGCTGCCGTGGCCTCATCGACGCCCTCAGCCAGGGTCAAGCAGCGGCCCGAAGCCTTCAGGATCAGGGCTGCGCCGAGCAACGACGCGCGCCTCGCGGGCCCTTCAGCTCCGCCCAGGACGGCCATCGTGATCTCACCGCAGATCTTGACGAGCTGGGGATTGTCTGCGGTGCCGTAGCCTTCTTCGGGCGGGCCGTAGAGGGGCAGCTCTGGCTCTTCTTCGCCACCCATGCCGAAGTCATCGGGTTCGACGGTCACGGGCACCAGGTGCCCATCGGTCACCTCGATGCCACGGGTGCGGCGTCGTACGGACGGAATCACTCCGCCATCCAGGCCCTGCACGACGATGCCGCGCGGATGCCGCAGGCCCTGCACGACCTCAACCGCCGTCCCGAGCACGGGCCCGCCTTGGGCACCCATGAGAACGGCCGCAGTGTTCGGAGCGAGCAGCTTCTCGACGGTCGAGAGGGGAGTGCGGATCGTGACGTCTCCGCGCATGCGACGCAGCGTGATCAGCGATGGCAGCATTCCGGAGATCGAAACGGCGGCGAATCGCTCCTTGGCGACCCAGTCTTCCGCCTCGCTCGGATCCCAGGTCATCGAAAGGCCTATCGCCTCGAGGACGCTAGCCGCTGTAAGGCCTCGGCGCGGTGGAACGCAGCGGTCCGAGAGGATCAGGACGCGCGCACCCGCCGCGGAGGCGATCAGCCCGGCGCAGACATCGAGCGGAGGATACCGGTCGTGTCCATCGTGCTGTGGGCACAGGGCCACCAGGCCGGCCATTCCCTGGCAAGGGATGCGCGCCTGGGAACGAGCCGCCTGGGCAAATCCCATCAGCTCCTCCACCGTTACGCCCTTCCAGCGCATCGAGATCAGGAACGCGCCGATCAGAATCTCGCTCTCACTGCCCTCGAGGATCGCCGTGAAAGCACGGTAAGCCTCCTCGCGGGTCAGGTTCCGGACGTCTTTGGTCCCGGCCCCGAGCGTGCGCATCAGCTTACGTAAGACCATTAGATCAGGAACGCGGGCGGCCGCGATTCTGCAGACAGTCTAGTGCCCTGATTCGAAAGTTCGCGCCATTTGTTTGGCGACTTCGCCCCCATGGCAAGGCGCGGGGCCAGGACGGATGAACGACTCAACAGCCGGCTAGCGCCGCTCGTCGTCGTCCGCTTCCGCCTTCTCTTCCTCTTCCTCCTCCACTTCCTCGACCACCTCGCCCTCGCTGGTGGCCTCCTCTTCCTCGGACTCCAGGGTCTCGCCCGCATCGAGTTTGGTCTCCGGAGCAAGCGTCGCCTCGGGACGCGGCCGGATATGAGCGAAAAACAGCTCCTCTTCCTTGTTGTAGGCGACCTTCCCCTCGACCACTGCCCACTGCACGAAGGTCTGGTAGTGAAGAACATCCCCGTCGGTGATGATCAGGTCGCAGTCCTTGCCGACCTCCAGAGAGCCGACGCGGTGATCGACGCGCATCAGGCGCGCCGGCACCAGGGTGATCGCATCGAGCGCTGCCTGCTCAGGCAGGCCGCCGCGAATCGCGAAGCCCGCCTCGATCGGCAGGTGCATCATGTCGCGACCGACGATGCCTCCCAGGCTGATGCTCTTCGTCCCGGGCACGATCGCCACCTGTACGCCCGCGCGGTGCAGGATCGCGGCGTTCTCGATGCTCGATCCGCCATCGCGTACCACGCGCTCGGACTTTGTCTTACGGCCGCGTGGGGTCATGACGACAAAGGCCCCGGCGCGCCCCAGCTCGTCGGCGACCGTCCAGCCCTCGGTGCAGCCCTCGATTACCGGGCGGAATCCGTACTTCTGAGCAAGGCGTGCGATGCCCAGCAGATCCGTCCGTTCGTCAGCGGAGAACATAGCCCAACTCGTACCGGCCAGCACCTCGAGCAGGTCCGCATCGACGTCCTTCTTGGACGGCGCCTTGAGGGTCTTGTCCTTCTTGACGTCGACCTCCCACTGCATAACAGCGCGGCGGTACGCGGCTGCTTTCTCAAGCTTCTCCTCGAGGCCGGTCTTGGAGCGTGGATCGCTATTCTTGTAGCTAAGCGATGCAAACACCTTGGGCGTCATGACAACACCCTCGATCTCACCGCGCTTCAGCTTCGCAGCCTGGTTTGACTGGACCGCGGACGTGATCCCGCTGCCAAGCGCCAACACCATCGAGCGGTTGAACGGGTCGACCGTGTCCTCGAGGGCGCTCGTGCCACCGAACAGATCGGTGGATGCGACGCTGACCAGACCGGGCCAGATCTGAAAGCCGGTGGCGTCCAGAGTTTCGGTGTCCTCGGGCAAGTAGAGGTCGTATCCGATCTCCTCGATCTTGCCGTTCTTCGAGAGCAGGGTCGCTCCGCGAAGCACGCCGCCCAGACCATCGTGTACGTCGCCGCCGATGGCCGCGAACCAGCGCTCCTCTTCCTCGTCGGACTCTTCGTCAGCGCCGGCGTCCTCGGACGCCTCGTCTTCCTTGTCCTTGTCGTCTGCGAATGCCCAGCCAGCCGAAGCCGGCGCCGCCACGAGCAGGGCGAACAGGGGCGCGATGCAGGCCGTGGCCTTGAACGGATATCTCACTGGTTCACCTCACCGAAGACGAAATCGCCCTCCAACATGACTGCTTCGATCGACGCCCCAGCTTCGAAGGGGTCGCCATTCATGAACAGGAGATTGGCATCCTTGCCCTCCTCCAGGCTGCCGATGCGATCAGCGACACCCATCAACTCGGCCGGCTCCAGCGTCATCGCGCGCAGCGCGGTATCGCGATCCAGCCCGGCAGTGATCATCTCGCCCGTGTGGCGCAGCCATGCCTTGTGCGCATCGAGACTATCCGAACGCGGGACCAGCACCAGCTTGGCCCCGGCGCGCGAGAGCTCGGCCGCGAGGTTGCGTTGCCGCATGGTTCCAGGCTGCAGGGTCATCGTGGGCTCGACGACCACACGGCAACCGGCCTCACCGATCTTGTCAGCCACAAGGAAGATGTCGATGTCGCGCGTGAGCGGAATACGCAGGCTCCAGTCGATCTCCTCATCGCCCAGCGCGTCGAGGAAGTGCAGGTAGTCAGCGGACTTCGAGATGGAGACGAGCGCGTCTAGGCTGCCATCGCGCAGGTTCATGAAGGCTTGGATCTCGGGCTTGAGCTCGAGCGGCTCGTAGACGTCGAGCGCGTCTTTGTCCTCGTCCTTGTCCTTGTCCTCGTCAGCCGGCTTGTCCTCGTCCTTCTCCTTCTCGTCGTCGCTATCTTTCTCGTCGTCGTCGTCGTCGTCGTCCTTCTTCTTCTTGCTCTTCTTGCTCTTCTTCTTCTTGGCCTTCTCGACGGCCTCCTCCCATTTCTCGCGGTTCTCCGCTTCCTTCTCGAGGTACTCGTCGAGCTTCTCGAAGCCGGAGCGGATGCGCTTCTTGGAGGCCTTGCTCGAGCGCAGGATGACCTTCAGGTAGACGCTGTCGGCCACGATCATGCTCTCGGGCGTGTCGCCCAGCGGACGCACCGCGACCGCTTGACCGGGGATGCCGTCGCCCGGGGGATACTGGCCCAGGGTCGTGATGCCGGCCTCGAGGACCTCCGGATATGCTTCCGATGCTGGGTAGAGGGTGTCGCTCGCGAGCAATTGCGGCTGCGCATCGCTCGGGCCTTTGCCGTCCATCCCGACGCGGCTGTAGCAGTTGACCAGCCCAGGCAAGACGGTCCAGCCCGCGGGCAGGTCGAGGACCGGGATACCGCGCTCGATCGGCAGATCCTCTCCGATCATGACGATCTTGCCGTCCTCGATCAGGATGACGGCGTGCTCCATCGTCCCGTTCGCGACGGTTTCGGCACGATCGACACGGATGGCAAGCAAGCCTCCGGGTGCGGACGGCGCACCGGGCACCAGTGCGGCCAGGGTTAACAGGCAGAGTGTGGGGTTCATCTTGGTATTTCTCCGACGCGGTCAGAACAGCAGGCCGTCCCGCTCACGATCGTATTCAATCTGTCCATCGATCAAGACCAGCTCGATAGAGGCTCGAGGGTCCAAAGGGTCACCGGAACGCAGCACGATGTCCGCGTCCTTTCCGACCTCCAGGCTACCGACGCGATCGTCGATTCCGAATGCCTTGGCCGGGTGGATGGTCACGGCGCGCAACATGTCGTACGGGTCGGCGCCGTAGCGCGCGCTCATCGACGCCTGCAGGAAGAACTCCTCCTGCGGGATGATGCCCGAGTCCGTGTTCAGTGAGAACAGCGGCACACCGGCCGCGACGAACTCCGCTGCCGTGCCATTAATGCGGCCGTTGCGGCCCCATGGGTAGTCAATGGTGCGCGGGCCGTGGTTCACGGGCATGCCCATCTCGGCCACGGCGCGCGCGGCCTTCCAGCCGTCGAAGCTACCGTGCGAGAGCACGCTACGCGTATCAAAGGTCACGCGCCACATGCGTGCCGTGTTCACGACACCGTCGCTGCCGGCGGTGTGGATCAGCACGGGCAGCTCCTTCGTGTACACGCGCTTGAGCTGTTCGAGCGACAGGTCAAATCGGTCCTGCTCGAACGCCCGCTGAGCGCGACGGTAGGTGTTCTCGAGGATCCAGCCCATGCCGGCGCGCGTGTACCCGAGATCGCCGGCGCGGCGCTGGGGATTCGAGTCCTGAGCGGCCTTCATGCCGCCCGGATCCGCGAAAACGGTGCGGTCGTAGCGCGCATCGCCCTTGGTCTTGTAGAGCACGCCGAAGCCCGAGATGTTCGTTCCACTGCCGGGGATACCGAACAGCGTCGTCACTCCGCTCACGCACGCACGTCGCATCAGCGCATTGGCCGGCCGCACCGTGGGGGCGACGCGCAGTCCCGGGTTCACCGCCAGCACCATGTCGTTGATATCGCCCCAGCCACCCGTGTGGATGTGCGTGTGCAGGTCCACCAGCCCGGGCGTCGCCCACGCATCCGGGTAGCTCAGGCTCCGCATGCCAACCGGAATCGGTCGCGAGGCTCCGACGTAGCTGATCTTGCCGTCCTCGACCCAGATCATGCCGGGCTGATAGACGTGGTTCTCATCGTCGAGCGCCAGCACCTTGGCCACCTCGATCGCGACGCCAGCATCGCGCGCGACGCTCGGCTGGACACCCGGCATGAGCGCCAGAATCAGGTGCAGCGCAAGCACTACCAGCGCCTCCTGTCCGTACGCGTGTCGTAGACGGTCTCACCATCGATCAGCACGAGCTCGACGGAGTTGCGCGGATCGCCAGGATCTCCGGTCACGACCAGCAGGTCCGCGTCCTTGCCCACCTCGAGGCTCCCGACGCGCTCGTCGATACCGGCGGTCAGCGCCGGCACGATGGTCAGTCCGCGCACGGACTGCATCGCGTCGTTACGCATCCCGTAGCGCACGCCCATCGCGGCCTGCAAGAACAGCTCCTCCTGCGGAACGACGGGTGCATCCGTGTTGAAACCAATGCGCGTATGACCCTCCCGCTGGAAGCCCCAGGCCGATCCCTGGACCTGGCCGTCCGTATCGAAGCGCGGCGGACGAGGCCACATGACGGCGCGCGGGCCGAGGATCGCAGCCACCCCGTGCTTGCGCGCCAGGTCCGCGTTGAGCCAGCTATCGAAAGAGCCGTGGTCGATGTAGACGTCGAGCTCGAACTCCTTCGCCAGCATCAGGATGGTCTTCATGACCAGCTGGTAGTACTGCGTGTGGGTCGAGACCTGGGTCGTGTGTGCTTTGAGGTCGCGGAAGATGTCCAGCTGGATGTCGCGCTCGGGCTGCTCGCGCTCGCCACGCTCCGCGGCTTCCCAGTTGCGGGCATATGCCAGTCCGCGCCGGATGATGTGGCGCAGATGGTAGTTCATCATCAGCCGCCCCATGCCGTAGCCCCAGCGCGTGGGGTTGTCACCCTGGGCAATCTTGAGCGAGCCAGGGTCGCGCACGAGCGCGGCCTCATAGCTCGGGACGGCCGTCTTCATGAGCACACCCTGGCCGCCCATGTTCGTGCCTGAACCCGGGATGTAGAGGATGGTCGTGACACCTGACGCCACGGCGCGCCGCAGCGCAGAGTTGTCGTTGATGACGGTCGGAGACACGCGCAGACCGGGATTGGCCTGGTAGACCATGTCGTTGATCCCGCGCGAGCCACCCACGTGACTGTGCAGGTCGATCATGCCCGGCATGACCCACAGCGGTCCAAGATCCTGGACGACGTAATCCGCGGGCAGTTCGATCTGCGCCTCGGATCCGACAGCTTCGATGCGGCCGTCACGGACGAGCACGACGGCGTGATCGATGAAGCCCGGGCCATCGAGTTCCGCGGTCAGCGCCTTGGCCGCGATCAGGGCCAGGCCGCGACCGCCCGGCGCGCCCGCCGAACGCCAGGGCGCATCGGTTCCCCGGGGCGACGCCCCGAGGGGCGCCCCGCACGCGAGGATCGTGATAGCTAGCCTGACGAACATGCTCTTTTGAATCTGCTGGGAGGTCCGCGCTTACCAGCGCCGCCTGTCTTCCGCGGTGTCGTAGACCTTGACGCCGCGTTGATACACGCCCTCGATCGAGGTGCGCGGGTCCGCCGGATCTCCGGTCACGATCAGAAGGTCCGCCTCCTTGCCGACCTCGATACTGCCGACGCGGTCGTCGATGCCAGCCGCCATGGCGGGCACGATCGTGAGGCCGCGTACCGCGTCCATTTCGGTGTTGTCAAAGCCGTAGCGCACACCCATCGCGGCCTGCACGCTCAGCTCCTCCTGCGGCACCACGGGTGAGTCCGTGTTGAAGCCGATCATCTTGTGACCCATCTTCTGGTAGCCGGCCGCGACACCCTGGATGCGCTCCGGGTTGCTGCCGGACCAGCGGATGAAGCCGCGTACCGGCACATCGATCGCGCGCGGTCCGAGGATGGCCGGGACGCCGCGCTCTTGAGCGATGGCGCCCGCGCGCCAGCCGTCGAAGGTGCCGTGGTCAATGTAGACGGGCAATCCCAGCTCCTTGCGGACCATGGTCAGCGTCATCAGCACGACCTGATAGATCTGCGTGTGGGTCGAGATCTGGGTCCTGCCCTCCGTGAGCGCCTTGAAGATCTCGAGCTGGATGTCCTTCTCCGGCTTCTGGCCGCCGTTCTCGGCGTGGTCTTCCCAGCGCTTCGCGTAGGCGATTCCACGCTTGAACGTGTTGCGCGTGTTCCAGTTCATGAACGAGCGCCCGGGGTTGATCACCCAGCGCTCGGGGTTGCCCGCCTGCGCCAGCTTCAGTGAGCCGGGGTTGCGCAGCTCCATGTCGTCGTAGCGATCGAAGCCCGTGCGCAGCAGCACGCCCTGACCACCGATGTTGGTGCCAGAGCCCGGAATGTAGAGCACGCTCGTGACGCCTCCGGCGACCGCACGACGCATGGCCGGGTTGCCTGGAGTCACGGTCGCTGAGGCGCGACAACCAGGGTTCGTCAGATAGACGGTGTCGTTGATATCGCGCATGCTGCCCGCCACGTGGCAGTGCAGATCGACCATCCCGGGCGCGATCCAGAGATCTCCCAGGTCGACGTCGTCGTAGCCCTCGGGCACGACCATCGTGTGCGCGCACCCAACGGCCTCGATCTTGCCATCGCGGACCAGCAGCAGACCGTTGTTGATGACACTCTGACCACCGTACTCGGCGACCAGAATCTTCTTGGCGCGCAGGGCCAGACCGCGTCCGCCCTGTTCACCGGCGCCGTGCTCGCCAACTCCCGAAGCCGGCACACCCGCGACGGTATCGGAAGCGAGGAACGGGAGCATGCAACAAGCCGCCAGGGTAGCACGGGCCACGCTGCGGCGGGCGTCGTTCAGAATACGCATCGGGTTTCGCATCAACGAATCTCCTTCGCCGAGACCCACACGCGCAGGACCTCCGTCGCCGGCGCCAGGGGGGCACCGTCGAGCAGTAGCACGTCAGCATCCATGCCGGCGTCGAGCAGGCCGACCCGGTCGTCGATCGAGAGCATTCCGGCCGCATCAGCGGTCAGCGCCCGCAATCCCGCGGCGGGGCTCATGCCATTGGCCACTGCGTAGGCAGCGAACAGGGGCAGCTCGACCGCACCCTCCTCGGCCGCGCTATGGAACGCGACCGCAATGCCAGCCGCCGACAGTTCCGCATAGGGGTTGCGCGGATGCAGCCCCTTCTTCGGGTCGTAGGCCTTGACCTTGCGCGCCAGAAGAACGCCGCGCACGCGCCCGGCGATCTGATCGGCAACCTTACCCGCACGCGCTGCGCCGAACAGTACCGGCTGAATGTTGAAGGACTCGAAGGCGTCGACGCAGTCGAGGATCTCGTCCTCGCGCTCGACGGAAACGATGACCGTGGCCTCGCCGTGCATCGCACGTCGCAGGATCTCCATTTCCGGGTCAAGCCCGGGCGGCTTCGGCTTGCCCTTGGGGTCCTTGGCATCCTTCTCGCGACGGCGCTCGGGGCGCTGCGCGACACGGTAGACCTTGGAGGACTGCTCGATATCGACCTCGATCTCGGCATCGCCTGCGTACGCAGTACCCGAGAGGCCGTCATCGGTCCACTCGAGCTCGATCCGGATCGCTCCGCGCGTTCCCAAGCCCGTCAGCTGTAGCTTGTCGTCAGCAAGAGTTCCGGTGACCTCGATCAGCTCTTGCGACAGGTCCGCACAGCGCAGGCGGCCACTCAGGCCTCCGCCATCGTCGACCAGTTGCAACCGGAACTTCGCCGGCCCGACTGCCAGCGCGCCGTCGACGTTGTTCTGCCAGATGCCGGTCGCGATCCTGGGCTCCTCGTCGCGCTTCTTTTTCTTCTTCTTGCGCTTCTTCGACGACTTCCCGTCGTCTTCTTCCTCGTCTTCTTCCTCGTCTTCTTCGTCGTCCTCTTCCTTGGCGTCATCCTCGTCGTCCGACTCTTCGTCGTCGGTATCCTCCGCGGGCGGCGTCCAGTCGGCGGCTTCCTTTTCGTAGGTACTCCAGGCCGACGCGTACTTCATGGCCTTGGCCAGGGTCTTGCGGACGCTCTCGCCGGATGAGGTACGAACGTCATCGCTCCACTCCATGTGAATCGCGTTGTTGGCCGCAACCACCATGGAATCGAGCTCCTGGCCAGCGGGCTTGTAGGCCATCGTGACGGAGCCGCCTCCCGGCTTGGCGCGTGAGGCCAGGTTCACGGTGGTGACGCCAGCCTGAGCCACACGCCGGTCGGCGTAGTCTCCGGGCTCCACGATGCGCGCCAGATCGACGTGTGCGGAGAGCTTGTCCTTCGAGCCCTCGAGGCCCAGGTGGCCGAAAGCGTCGATCATCCCGGGCATGGCCGCGAAGCCGCGCACCACGGTCGCGCCGATCGGATGGGAGACGCGGCGGCCGACCTCGACGATCGTACCGTCGCGCATCAGCAGCTGGCCGGGAGCGATAGTCTCGCCGTTGCCAATGTGCAGCTCCTCGACCTCGAGCACGACCGCGGCCGATTCCAGCGAGCGGCTCTTCCAGGCCACCTCGCCCGAACACCAGGTGGTCATGACCGTGGTCGAGTCGGCGAACGGTGCTCCGCTGAGGACCGTGAAGTCCGCGTCCTTGCCGACGGTGAGACTGCCGACCCGGTCGGCGACGCCGAGCACCTCGGCCGCGTGGATCGTGACGGCGCGCAACGCATCCTGAGCACTCAGCCCGCCGCGCATCGCGACGCCGGCGTAAAAGAACAGGTCCGCGAGCGGCTCGGAGTCGGGACAGGTGATGGCCACCTTGACGCCCGCATCGACGAGCCTGGCGATGGTGCCGTGCGTCGGCCACCCGGAATCGCGGGTCTTGCCAAAGTCAGCGCCGCCCGCGTGAGGCGGCGCGGCGATGACCGGCACACCCGCGTCGGCGATCGATGATGCCAGCTCGGAGGCGCGTGAAGCACCCTCGAGGACCAGCGGCAAGTTGTTGGCCGCGAAGAACTCAAGCACCGCGCGGACCTCGGTCGCACTCTCGGCGCCCATGCGCCAGACGCGGCCCTCATCCATCAAGGCGCGCAGTCCCGGGCCCGTGCCGGGTCCGTAGATCTGCACCAGACCCGCAGCCTGCGGATCGCGAGCGAGCTGCATCAGCTCGTCGAGAGCCACGACAGCTCCCATCGTCGTGCGCGGCAGTTGACGTTGTGCGAGACCGATGCCCACGTCAACCGTGGCGGGAACCGGCGGGTCCCAGTAACCGGGAGTCGACCGCGCCTCGGCACTGATCGAGCCGTGCAGCGCCGTGCGTTCGGCCAGAACCCGGGATCCGTCGGCGGCTCCGGCGGCCTTGACCACGGCGCCCTGACCGGCGATCAGGCGTCCGCGAGCGGGTGCCAGATAGACGGTGGTCACGCCCCCATTGAGCGCGTTGTAATAAGGTGTGTACGGGTCGAACCCGTCGATGGCGAGCAGATCCGGCTCGGCCGTGCGCCTGCCGGCACGGCGGGAACCCACGCCGCTCGACGCGGCGACCAGTCCGGGAACGATCACAGCATCGGGACCGAAGTCCACGACGCGCGCGGTCGCAGGCACGTCCAGGTCAGCGCCGATGGCCACGATCTTGCCGTCGCGGATCAGGATCATCCCGTCATCGAGGATCGTGTCCCCGTCGACGAGATGGATCGTCCCGGCCTGTACGGCGATCACACCGCCATCACCCGCGGCCGCGATCGGCGCGAGCGCGGGTGTGAGGGCCAGCGCGATCAGTGAGAGGGTAGCGATCATCGATCGTCTCCTTCGTCGCCCTCTTCGTGCTCCTCATCGTTGTCCTCATCCTCGTCATCATCGCCGCCGCCGCCTTCTTCGCCGTGGCCGTGGACGTCCACGGGGCCGTCGATGGCCTCACCCTCGGCTGCGGTGTTTTCCGGCGCGATGCCCTCGAGCAGGTGCTGCACGCGGATGTCCTTCGAGCGGTCGTAGACGAGATCCCCGTTGAGAATCACATACTCGACGGCCGAGGTCACGCTGAGCGGGTCGCCGGAGAACAGGACCACGTTGGCCTCGTATCCCGAGGCGATCTTCCCGACCTGCTCGCCCAGGTTGAGCATGCCGCTGGGCGTGCTCGTCACGGCCGCGAGCGCCGCCTGGCGCTCGACTCCATGGCTGACGCACATCGCGGCCTGGTACCAGAGCGACTGGGTGCTTGAGTTGAGCGATGCCAGGGCGAACGGGACGCCCTTCTCGGCGAAAACGGCAGGAACGAACGTCTCGATCTCCTTGCCCGTGACCGGGTCGAGCTCGATGTGCGTCAGCTCCGCGTCGAGCACGACCGAGAGGCCGGCCTGCGCGATGATGTCCACGGCTTTCCAGCAGGACTCGTCGAGCACCAGGGTCATGTTGTCGAGGAAGCCATTCTGCTTCGCGACCTCGATCGCCGGCGCCACATCGCGCGCGCTACCGCAGTACATCCAGACCGGAAGTCGGCCCTCGACCACGTCGAGCAGCGGCTCTTGCTTCTCGTCGATCTCGCCGCGCGCGACCGTTTCCAGGCCGTCGACGGTCCAGGCGATACCGGCCATCGCGCGTCCCTCACCGGCCTCGCCCTCGAGGTCGCGGCCCTGGTAGAGCGCCTCGCGCCGCGCGTGGTCGTCGCCGTCCTTCTGGCCCTGTACCAGCTCCTGCAGGTGCTGGCGCAGATCGTCGAACGCGCCGCGCATGACCTGCAACTGGGTCGAGTGGGACTTGCCCGACTTGGGCGCAACGGACATCTTGATGCCCGACACCGGGCGCACGGTCATCTGCTCGACCGTCATCCCGTGTGGCCGCACGACCATGCCCTGGGCACCGATCACGCAGGACGCACCGTGCTGGATGTTGATCGTCGTGACACCCGCGCGCAGGCAGTCCTCGAAGTAGAAGTTGACCGGGTCCACCGAGTCGCGCACGCGCAGGAACGGCGTCAGGTCCAGGTTCTCGTTCGGCCGGTCCATGCCGCGTGACGAATGCGCCTCGACAAAACCGGGGAACGCGACCAGGTCCGGCGCGTCGAGCACGTCCGCGTCCCAGGGGATCTGAACGTCCGCCTCGGAACCGACAGCGGTGATGCGACCACCCTCCATGACGATCACGCCACCGGCGATCTCCTCGCCTTCCATCGTGAGGATGCGACCCACCTTGACGGCGTACTTGTCTCCAAGTGCGGCCGCTCGCGCGCTACCCGCCACAAGCACGAGGCCGAGCAGGCATACTCTTCGAACGATCTGCATTCCGGTGAAGGTCATCGACTGAGTTCCAAACTGTTGTTTCATCGCAATAGCCAGTGAGTGTGGGGGCGCGTTAGCGCGGATCGAGGACCAGGTTGCCGTCGACCAGCACCCCGACGATTCGGGAGGTGGCCTCGAAGGGTGTTCCGTTCCAGAGGACGAGGTCGGCCGCGCCGCCTGCCCGAACCGTGCCGACGCGATCGCCGATGCCGAACATCTCGGCCGGCGCGGTCGTGACTGCCGCCAGGGCTTCATCCAGGGTCAGGCCGCCGCGCATGGCGAAGCCCGCCTGGTTGGCCAGGCGGGCGCCGGCCGACTTCGCGCCATGGCTCGACAGGGCGACCCGGATGCCCAGGTCGACGAGTGTCTTGGCGGAGTCCCAGGCCATGAAGGCTCCGTCGTTGGTGCGGCCGCTGGCCGAGAATGGCGGGAGGATCACGGCCGTGTCCGTGCGCACGAGCAGGTCCGGCTCCTTCCATGCCTCGGCGGCGGCATCGACGATCAAGCGGATCTCGCCGAAGCCTTCCGCCTGCATCTCTTCCTTCAAGAAGATTGCCGTGCGCACGTCCTGGGTCGCCCAGGCCTGGATGCACAGCGGTGTCTCACCGGCCAGCACGCTTCCGAGCTCCGCCGATCCTTCGAAGGCGCGCTTCTCGTCGCCAGCCGCGAAGCCCGCGTCGTACATGCTCTTGCGCCACTCCCACTCGACACCCATTCGTGTCGTGGGACGGCGCTGATAGAAATCCGTCGGTTGACCCCAGGGACGGTTGCCGCTACTGGGCAGCGAACCGATGGCGCCACGCATGCAGACATCCTCCGCCACGATACGCTCCGGCACCAAATCGGAGCCAGCGGTCTTGACTGCCACTCCGAGTCCACCGATCACGTTTCGGTCGTAGGGCGTGACGATGGTCGTTGTGACGCCGCTGCGCGCCTGACGATCCCAGCGGTGGTCGAAGAGATCGATCGAGTCCTGCGCACGACGGTGCGGCTGGATCTCCTTGGACTGCTCGACGGAGGTGAATCCCGTGTGCAGTCCGGCGCTCGCATCGATCATGCCGGCGGTGACACAGGCGACGGAGATCACGTCTTCGTCGTCGGGTGCGGAGCGCCCGGCAGCGATGGCCTTGACCTTGCCGTCCTGTACGAGCAACAAGCAATTCTCGAGCAGGTTGCCGGGCTCGGTGTAGACCTGTTCGGCGAAGATCTTCCAGCTGGTCTGGGCTTCGTCACCGGGTGTTCCGGCGGCCAGCGCAACGGCTCCGGAGGCAGCCACGGCGGTCAAGCCGAGGACTGCACTGCAGATCGTCGGGCGCAGGGATCGTTTCGAGTCATGCATCATCAGTGGTCTCCTTCAAAGGCCCGCACGCCATCGACGTAGACGGCCACGACCGAGCTTCCGAGATCGAGCGGGGCAGCGCTCCACAGCACCAGGTCCGCGTCCTTGCCCGCCGCGACGACGCCGACGGACGATTCGACGCCCGCGATCTTCGCAGCGTCCACGGTCAGTGCGTTCCAGGCAGCTGGTGCATCCAGGCCAGCGGCCATACAAGCCGCTGCGGCGAGGCGCAGGCTGACAGGATGGCGAAAGGGTGCCTCCAGCCCGAAGCCGAAAGGCACCTGCGCTTCGGCGAGCAGAGCGACCGAGCGTAGGGAGCGTGTCTCCATGCCGGGTGTGAAGGGCCGGTAGATAACGGCCAGGCCGGCGTCCCGCAGGCTCGCGGCGAGCTCTCCGCTGCGGGAACCGCCGGCGATCGCGCCCTTCAAGCCGTGCTTTCGGGCGAAGGCGACGGCGCGTTGCACCTCGTGCTTGCTGTCGGCGCGAATCACGACCGGCAATTTGCCGGCCTGCGCGTCAGCGAAGGCACCTTCGTCGGACCCCAGACGCTCATCGAACTCGGCCAACGCACCCGCGTAGCTCGTCGGGTAGCGATCGTGGTGCAGTGAACTGGCTGCCAGTGAAAGCTCCAGGTGCGCGCGCCGCTTGAGCACGCGCCCACCGTGCGTCTTGACGACCGCAGTCACGCCACCGACCAGGCTCGAACGCGAGGGCGCGAGCACGATCGAGGTGATGCCCTCGCTCAAGAGGCGTTCGAAGTCCGAGTGCTCGGGCTGGAACGCGTACGACAGGTCCGCGTCAGGCATCAGCGTGCGCGTGCTGTCGAAGTTCTCGCCCTGTGCGCCGGAGAAATCCTGGAGCGCGATCAGGCCCGCCGATAGGTCGCCGTCATGCTCGACTACCTCGACGCCGGCCGGCACTTCCGCCCCGGCCTTGAGCACCGAAACGATCTTGCCGTCTGCGATGACGACCGTCGCGTCATCGAGCACCTGACCACCGCCGACGTGAACGCGCCCGGCCTTGATGGCGTACGAGTCGGCCAGCGCCGCGCTCGAAAGGGTCGGCAGGGCGCACAGCGCCAGCAGAGCAGCGGCCGCGCTCCGCAAACCACCTTGTTGTAGATTAGCCAGCATGCTTATCGATTCTCCGGAGTGACGGCCAGCTGGCCTCCCGTGACGACGTACTGCACGTGCGTCGTTGAAACCAACGGCTCGCCGTCGAGCACCAGCAGCTCGGCGTCGTTTCCGACTTCAACCGTACCTTGACGGTCGGCGACATCGAAGACGCGCGCAGCGCGCTCGGTTAGCGCAGCGAAGGCTTCCTCGCGCGGCAGTCCGTGCCCGATCGCCAGGCCCGCCAGCAGGGGCAGGTCGCGACTCGTGTTCGCACCGCCGCCGCTACCGATCAGGACGTCGACGCCGGCCGCGTCCAGGCGCCCGGCCAGGGACAGATCGTGTCCGTCGTATTCATCGGGGCCGCCGATGCCGAAGGGCGCCGGCCAGACGATCACCGGGATGTCGCGCTCGGCGAGCTCATCGGCCACGTGCAACGCCGCGGTGCCGCCGACGATCACGAGGCGCAGTCGGTCGAACCCCTCGGTCGCCTTGAGCAGCTCGCGCAACTCGCTCGCGCGGTTGGCGTGCACGACCAGCGCCAGCTCGCCGTCGACCGCACGCGCCATGATCTCCTTGTCGGAGTCGAAACTCGGCGCCTTGGGCTTCTTGTCTTCCTTGTAACGCTTCTCCTTGAAGTCCTTGCCCTTGTCTTCAGCCTTCTTCTGGTCCTTCGCGCGGTCCTTCTTGGCCTTCTTGAAGTCCTTCTCGAGCTCGGCTTCCTTCTCGGTGATCTCCTTCTGCCACTCCTCGAGCTCGTAGCGATATTCGACCCGGTCTTCGGCGTACTTCTGACCGCCCTCGATCTCGCGCACGAGCTTGTCGATGGCCTTGATCCGGTCGAAGACTCCCGCGGGCTGGCCCTTCTCGCTGAGGCCGACGGTCGCCGCCAGGTTGGCCTCCTCGAGCACGACGGCCTCGTCGTTCGTCAGGCCGGGCAGGATGCGCAGCACCACGCCAACGCCACCGATCGCGCTGCGCTCACCGACCTGCGAACGGGTCGTGGTCACGCCCGCGCGAACAGCGTCGATGCGCAAATCCTCGGACGAGTAGACGTCGAGCGAGTCGACCGAACGGGTGGCCGCACTGGTGGACGTGTCGCGCGCCGCGGTTCCCGACAGCCCGAGCGCTGACCAGGGATCCAGGAAGGCCGCGCAGATGACCTCGCCGCGCACTTCGCGAACGCCCTCGGGCGGTTCGAGATCGGCGCCTACGGCGACGATCTGGCCATCCTGCACCAGCACCTTGCCGTTCTCGAGCACCTCGCCCGGGCGAATGATCACCCGCGCCGCGCTCAGGAACAGGGCGTCGACGGGCGCCTCCTGCATTGCTTCGGGGGCCGCGTCGTCGTCCTGTAGCTCCGGCCCGTGGGCCACTGCATTCCCTATCGGAAACAGGGCCATCAGAGCGATCCTCGACCAAGTTGCAAACCGGTGCATGCGATGCATCCTCACGTCTATCAGGTTGTGCTGGGGTTCCGACCTGGGGGCTCGATGGCCAGGTCCGGGCGTGCCCGGGCCCTGTTCCAGGTGTTTATCTTCAATCCGGGTGCTCTGTGCGGTGCCCGGATGGCTGGCAGGTGGGTAATGGTAGGGGACGCCCTGTGCGGGATGGCGGTCGAGTTTCAAAGCTTACTTGCTCCCTTGGCTGGGCTTACGGCTGCCTTACGGGGCTCCCGGTTGGGTCCCGCCTGCGTTCGTCGCTACCTCCATCGACCTATCCGCCCGATTCCCAAACACCGCTCTGGTCCCAAACCGGTAAACCTTTCCACCCCGGTATTCCCAAAAAACCGGTTTTCGGCGTTCGGCGAAGGCCTCGATCGTGGCTCGTCTCTCGAAGATGCATGCGCGCAAGGTGATCCACCCGCTCCTTCTGGAGCCCACATATTGGCGTAACCGCCTAGAAGCACTAAGGTTACGACGACCGTCCACAATGCTGATGCCGCGACCGGACCTTACCGGCGGTGGCAAGGACGTGGTGGAATTCCGGCTCCGTGCCCACGACGGGCAACGGATCTGGGGATTGCTCGCCAGGCCGATCTGGCACCAGGGAAGTCGCCCCGCACGGGTGCGCTCCGTGGGCCCGACCGACAGGCCGACCCTCGATTGCGTCGCGCTCGAGGCTGGCTACGCGGAACTGGTCTTCCAGGAGCCCGCCGGCCGACGGCTCGAGGACCGTGTCCTGGATGTCCTGCGCGTCTGTCAGCTGGCGTTCGCCACCGAGGGAATCGATCGGGACCGGGTCGCGCTGGCCTGCGCCGATCCGCGCGAGCCGGACGAGTTCTTGATCGCACGCGAGCTCTTCGACGGCTCGTTTTCGATCTGACAACTGCGGTTATTGGCCGACGGGCGGCCGTTTCTGACCAGGCCTCAGGTCGTGACGATCTCGACCGACGCGGAGGCGCCGATCCTGTTGGCGCCCGCAGCGAGCATCGCTCGCACGCTGGCCGCGTCACGTATCCCGCCCGAAGCCTTCACGCCGATTCCGTCGCCGACCACGCCGCGCATCAAGGCCACGTCAGCAGCCGTGGCGCCGGAGGTTGAGAATCCGGTTGACGTCTTCACGAAGTCCGCCCCGGCTCTGCGCGCGATCTCACAGGCGCTCACCTTCTCGTCACCGGTCAAGAGGCAGGTCTCGAGGATCACCTTGACCCGTGCGCCGCGGGCGTGGACAGCGCGCACGACGGCCTCGATGTCGCGCTCGACGGTCAGCTCGTCGCCCATCTTGAGCGCCCCGATGTTCAGGACCATGTCGATCTCGGACGCGCCGTCGTCGACCGCGCGCCCGGCTTCGTACGCCTTCACATCCGCGAGGGCCGCTCCGAGTGGAAAGCCGACAACGCAGCACACCAGCACCTCGGACCCCGTCAGGCGCTCGGCACAGCGCGCGACCCACACACCGTTCACACAGACGCTCGCGAACCGGTGCCGGCGAGCCTCGTCGCACAGCCTGTCCACGTCCGCGGCCGTGGCATCGGGTCGAAGGACCGTATGGTCGATCCTTGCGGCCAGCTCACCCCCCTCGGGCGCGCGCGCCGCACGGGGCTGCCTATCGGGCTCGAGCGCCAGGGTCGAAAGCCGTGCAAACACGCCCAGAGCAGCGATGGCGGCCGGCTCACCGGCCTCGCAGCCCCGCCCGAGGCGGTCGATCAGGTCCCTGGAGCGCTCCGAATAGGTCATGCCGTGGGTTCCATCTTCTGCCTGTCGCCGAGTGCGTAGCCCGTCGCTAACGGCGACGCCGGATGTGCTCTGCGAACACCAGGGTATGCCGGGCATGATCGCGGTCTCTCGCCGGATGACCCACACCTAACAAAGGTCTCTATTTCGAGAACCCTGGTCGGCACGCGGGGGTTCCACGGTACGCCAATCGCCAGCTATATTTCCACTCTAGGATGGTGCACCTCGCGTATCCGATCGACGGGTCTTTGCGTGCGCGCGTTAACGATTGGATTCTCAGATTGGTAGCATGAGCCTGTCCCGCCGGAGTTCCTTCGGAGCGTGACGTCGGACTCCCGCCGGCGCGCCCGAGTTCCAGAGAATTACGACCATGCGCACCCTGCTTAGCCAGTTCTGCGAAGAGTTCGATCAGGTCATTCGCCCGATGGTCGAGCCCCTGCGCAAGACCGTCGAGGTTCTGGGAAAAGCCGACACTGACCTGCCAGCGCGCGGCCTGCGAGCGCAGTTCTCGGACCTCGGTATCCAGATGAAGGTCCTGGCCGACAAGGTGGCCGAGCAGCAGGCGTACGTACTGATCTTCGGGCCCTTGAAGAGCGGCAAGTCGACTCTGATGAACGCGCTCGCGTCGTCCTACGTGAGCGAGGTGACCAGCCTGCCGGCCTACCCGTGCATGGTCTACGTCAACCACTCCGCGAAGAACACGTTCACGGTCACGCGTTACGACGGACGCACGGAGATGTTCGCGGACGGCGCCGCGCTGCACATGCACGTCAGCCGAGCACACCGCGAGCTGGCCGAACGCATCCGTGCCGCGGAGGCCCGGAACGAAGCCTTCGATCCGGCCGAGCACTTCCCCGAGGCCATCCGGCGCATCGACGTCAAGATCCCGGCCGGCGAGCTCAACGAGTCGAGCGCCGTACTCGTGGACACGCCCGGGCTCTACAGCCGCATGCGCTTCGGCTACGACTCGATGACGCGCGACTTCCGCAACGTCGCGGCCTGCGCCATCTTCGTCGTCAAGAGTGACAACCTGTTCCTCGAGCAGGTCTTCGAGGAGTTCACCGAGCTGCTCGACCTGTTCAACCGCATCTTCCTGGTCGTGAACCTCGACACCAACAAGCGCGACCTGGATCCCAAGGGCCGCCTGGTGCCCAGCCTCGAGAGCGAAGACCCGTCGCGACTGATCGAGGCCTTCGAGAACCTCTCGATGAGCGCCCCGCTCAAGCAAGCGCGGGACGAGGGGCGCCTGAATATCTACCCGGTCGATCTGATGCAGGCCGCCAGCGAACGTCTTCAGGCCAGCGAGGGAATCACAACCGACGAGGGCACGCCGAGCAGCTTCCGCGCGCCGTCGAGCTTCGACACCTTCCTCACGGACCTGACCGAGTACCTCAACAGCACCGACTACCTGGTGGCGTTCCTGGGCGACAGCATGCGGCGCGCCTTCTCGCTGCTGGACGATGCCGCCAACACCTGCGCCCAGCCTTCGGTCGGCCGCCTGCGCGACAGCGTGCGGCAGCTCGAGACGCGGCACATGGCCGCAAAGCGCAGGTCCGATGCGATCAAGAAATTGAATGACTTCGACTGGACCAAGGCCTTCGCCGAACTCGAAGAGGGCCTGCGCCGTGAGACACTCGAACGGACCCGCGATGTCGCGGTCAAGACCTCCCTGGCGGTGGATGGCGCCATCGATAAGTGGTTCCAGAGCGACGCCAGCCTGCAGGACCTGCTCGAGAACGAACTGGTTCCGCTCCTGGGTTGCCACCAGCAGGACATCTCCTCGGCGGTCATGAATGCCCTCGAGCAGAGCGTACGGCGGGGCGATGCGGGCGTCGGACTCCCGGCTCCGATGCGCCCCATGTTGACGGCCGCGGGAGTCGACCTCGGCGCCGTCGGAAGGGCCTGTCTGGCGGCCCTGGACCGGACGGCGGTCATCACACCCGTCGGTTTGCCGCTCACGGCCGAGCCCGTCCCCGTGCGCAAGACGATCTGGGACTGGGTCTTTTTCCGCAGCCGCAAGACGATCCGCAGGCGCCTGTTCGGGCCCGACGACAGTCCTTCCCTGCGCATCACCCTTGAGTCGAAGAAGCACCGCCTTGGCGAGGCCGGCAAGGAGAGCCTTCGCCGCGAACTCGACAAGTTCAAGGGCCGCTTCTTCCCCAGGACGCTCAAGCGCGCCTACTTCGAGATGCTCAACAGCTACGCGGAAACCTCGGTACAAGCCGTCGGCGAAGCGATCGGCAAGGTCGGCGAGGAAATCGGCGCCGAGCTCGGAACCCTGGAGCGCAAGCTCAACGGCAACCGGGACGCGCTCGAGAGCATCACCCAGCTCGAGAAGGCCACCGAGGGCGTGCGCGCGCGCATGGACGAGATCGAGGCCCGCTACGTGCAGACCGATCCCGACCTGCTCCTTCAACCGGTCGGTGCCAAGGCATTGCCCTCGCTCCCGGCGGCGGGTCTGGTCGGCGGCACGGATGCCGAGGCGGACGGGGCCACGAAGCTCGAAGACGCCTCCAGCTGAGACGCTCCGAGTGGGCGCCCTGAGTGAGGCGCAACGAAACGACCCGTAACAGAAGACGGGCCCGAGGTTGTTACCTCGGGCCCGTCTTCTGTTGTCGACCGTCGCGCTTGCGCCGGTCAGTTCAAGGCGCGCCGCAGGACCCGTGCGCGGTCGCCCCAGGCGGCGAAGACCAGATCGAAGTGGGCGCGCGGGATGCGCCATTCCGGGGCTTCGGGCCCGAGGTCCTCCGGCAGGTTGCGGGCGAACTCGGAGAAGAGCGTCGACAGGAAGCCGAAGGCGTGGCGCGGGGTTCCGAGCTCGTGCAGGGCATCGCGCAGACCCTCACCGGTCATGCCATCGCCCAGGTAGGTCTCGAGGTCGGGCGTGCTTGCGCCCGCCGCGCGCAGCCGCTGGTTGGCGATCTCGTACAGCTCCTGGCCGGTCCAGCGCAGCTCCTGCACCGTGTTCGACTTGTCCAGCCGCATGCGCTTGAGCTCCTCGGGCGAAGCTCCCATGTACATCTTCGATAGCTCGACCGGCAGGAACAGCTTGAGTGCCAGACCCGGGTGCTGCAGAAGCTTGTGGTCCAGCAGGGTCTCGACGAACGCACGCGTCAGGTCTTCCTTGCCACCCAGGATGGCCGACTCATCCACGCGGTCCACCAGCACGTAGAGGCCCGTGTAACCGAGGCCTTCCAGGGCGCTCACGAAGTGCTGCAACAGGTCGTAGCGCGTGGCCTCGTTGGCCTGGATCGGCAACACGACCTCTTCGCGCGCGGGCGCCGAAAGCGTCTCGAGCACCTGAATCAACGCGGTCGGATCCTTCTGAAGTACGCGCACGCTGCGCGTGGCACGCTGCGCCATGCGGTGCAGACGTGAGCGCTCGAGTAACGCTCGGAAGCCGGTGCCCGCAAGCAGGACAGCACCGCCAGCGAACCAGTAGGAGCTCGTGCCGTGCTCGAAGGTCGGCCCGATCTCCAGGCCGTTCCAGACCGGGACGAGCGCGACGGCGGCGCCGGCCAGGGCGAGCGCCAGGGTCACGAGACCACGAAGAGAGGTACGCGAGCTGCGGTAGCGCAACAGGGAGCGCATGCCATTGAGAGCCTCGCGCGTGCTGCCGTGCTTGGAGTTGTAATAGGTGGCCGTGAGCAGCAACAGGTCGAGCTTGCGCTTGCGGGTCAGCTTCTTGGGCCGCTTGCCGCGCGCCAACATGCGATCCACGAGCGTCGTGACGGCCACGGACAGCATGCCATCCAGGTGGTCCGCCAGACCGAAGCGCGAGACCAGCTCGGGAGCGCTGCGGCGCGTGTCCGCAGCCAGGCCGGTTGCCTGGCGAAAACTCTCCAGGAAGCCGTCGAACTCCGAGTACTCGACCTCGAGCACGCGCGCGGCAGGGTGCTCGTCGTTGTAGGTAGCGATGCGTCGCTGGATCGAGAGGCGCAGTCCGCTCTTGCCGCTGCCCTTCTCACCGAAGATCACGGCCGGGCCCGGTGTGTCGGGCTGGCCGTACACGCGGTCGAAGCAAGAGTGCACGGCCTGCTCATCGACGCGTGCCAGGACGGGGTCCTTGTCCGCGTCCTCGTGAGCGAACGGGTCCTCGGTCAGGCCCCAGTGATTACGCCAAGTTTGTGCGAACATTTGATCCTCTAAACGGCTGCGACTGGGTGCACGACGAGCCCGGCGCGCGGTTGCGCATGTGTGCTGGATACGAGGCCCCGAGCATCGGCTGTGGGCCCAGGTGGGTCAAGGCTGGGTACGATCCGGCAGCCCTTCCATGCAGCGCTCTGGCGCCGGATGAACGGATCGACGGGCTTCTACACGCGCCGGGAAGCTACGCCGCACTCGGCCGCCACAGCCGGCACCACGCCCTGAAGTAGGTTGAGCAGCTGAGGAGCGACGCGCGCGCCCGCTGCAACCACCTCGTCGTGGTTCAGCGGCGTGGCGGAGATCCCCGCAGCGTGGTTGGAGATGCAGGAGATGCCCACGACTCGTATGCCAGCCGCATGGGCCGCGATGGCCTCGCAGACGGTGCTCATGCCGACCGCGTGGGCATCGAAGCGCGCGAGCATCCGGATCTCCGCGGCGGTCTCGTAGGACGGTCCCGGGAGTCCGACGTAAACACCACGTTGCAGATCGATGCCGCGCTCGCTGGCCACCTGGTCCACGATCTCGCCCAGGGGCCCGTCGTAGGGAAGCGCACGCCCGGCCTCGGCCTGGCTGAGCGGCGTCTGTCCCTGCATGTTGATGTGGTCCTCGATGCGCATCAATCCGGGCAGCTCGGCGTCCGCGACGAGCCCGCCCGCGGCATTGGTGATGAGCAGGGCTCCGCATCCAAGCTCGGAATAGGCGCGTACCGCCCGCACGACCTGTTCGACCGCCCAGCCCTCATAAAGGTGGACGCGGCCCTGCTGAACGAGAACGCGTGCGCCCCCGAACTCTCCGACGATCCAGCGCCCCGCGTGCCCGGGAACAGCGCTGCAGGGCATGCTCTCCACATCCTCGAAGGGAATCACGAGGGCGTTCTCGAGCTCTTCCGCGAACGCCCCCAGGCCGGATCCCAGCACCAGCGCCAGGTCCACATCGCCCACTCCGCGCTCGGCGAGCTCCAGCGCCAGTCGTTTTGCTCCCACTTGATCAGTCATCGATTCGCAGCCCGTTCGGGTTCACCAGGTCAGTCGGTCAAGAACACTCCAGCGACCGTCGCTGTCATCCAGGACGCAAACGCGCCGCCGATCATGGCCCGCAGGGCGAGCCTCGAGAGGTCGCGCTTGCGCGCGGGAGCTAGCGGCGTGATACCACCGAGCTGCACGCCGATCGAGGCAAAGTTTGCGAACCCGCACAGAGCGTAGACCGCCATCTTGGATGTACGCATGTGTTCGAACGCGCCACTACCCCCTCCCGCCATGAGCTGTCGCAGCTCATCGAAGGCGATGAACTCCGTGACGGCGATCTTGGTCCCCAGCAGGCGTCCGAAGAGCTGGCAGTCGGCCCAGCCCTCGATGCCGATGAACCAGGCGAAGGGCGCGAAGATCCATCCAGAGATCCGGGCCAGGCTGAGTGGTTGGGACAGGTGGATCAGGTCGCCGCCCGATGCCAGGAGCCAATCGACGAGGTGCACCAGACCCGTGAACGTGATCAGCATGGCGATCACATTGAGGTAGAGCTTGAGCCCATCCGTCGTGCCATTCGCCGCAGCCTCGATCAGGTTGCCCGCGGTGCGCTCGACCTTGAACTCGAGGCGCCCACCGGTCTCGGGCTGCTGGGTTTCGGGCAGCATGATCTTCGCGATCAGGAACGCAGCCGGCGCGCTCATGACGGATGCGGTCAACAGGTGCGGGCCGAGCTCGTCGCCCAGAAAACCCAGGTACACGGCGAGCACCGACCCGGCGATGGTCGCGAAGCCGCCGGTCATCAGCGCATTCAGCTCCGAGTCGGTCATCTTCTCGAGGTACGGGCGCACGACCAGCGGCGCCTCCGTGTTCCCAACGAAGACATTGGCCGCCATCGCCATCGACTCCGCTCCCGACACCCCCATCAATGTGCTCATGACCTTCGCGGCGACGAAGATCAGGAGCTGCATGATGCCCAGGTGATAGAGCACGCTCATCAGCGCGGAGAAGAACAGGATCACCACCAGGCCCGTGCCCGCAAAGGCCAGCACGTAGCCCCATTCACCCGACGGGTCCGCCAGACCACCGAAGACCAGGCGCGCGCCGGGGGCCGCCATGCTGGCAACCTTGGCGAACAACACCGCCATGCCCTCGAACAGGCGCGTCCCGGCGGTCGTGCCGAGCAAGGCTCCGGCAAGCACGATCTGCATCGCCAGGCCGAAGATCACCACGCGCCACGGAAAATGCCGCCGATGACTCGACATGGCCCAAGCCACAGCACAGAAGAAGACCAGCCCGAGGGCCGCGCGCATGAAAATCATCGTCGCGCGTGCAGGCCGGGAGAGCGTGACTCGGGTGTTCGCTGCATGGATCGCGCCGCGGCCGAGTGGCCGCTCGTGACATGCTGCGAACTTTATCAACCGCCTCCTAGCGAATTTCGCCGGACACTCATCGTGCAGCATCCTGAGGGAGCGCTGGCCAACAGAAGATGCCGGGTACGCTTGCGCACCCGGCATCCCAGACCCTTCGCGATACGTGGACCTCGCCCCGCCCACCCCTTTTCGCCGTGGACACGATCTCGCTTATCAGGCGCTACCGTCGAACGCGCCCATATCTCGCTCAGGTGCGGTCAGTGGCGGAGCGTGCCTCTCACTCGGGGCTTCCCTTCGCGCCGTATGCCGCGACGGCCTTCTTGGTGCCGGAGGCCTTCTTCTTGATCGCAGCCGCCTGCTCGGCGAGCGTCATCCGGTCCTCTGCTGTGCAGTAGGAGTTGCTCGCGAGAACCGCTTGCAGCCTCTCCGCATCGGCGAAGCCCAGCTCCACCGTGTACTCGACGTGCCGTAGTGCTGACTCCTCGAGGTTCACTGCGAATAACACGAAGCCCGTGCACAGCGCCGCGAAGACCAGATGGCCGACGGTCATCGTCGGGGCACACCAGAAGGCGATGAAGAAGCTCAGGTGAAGCGGGTGCCGTGTGTACTTGTACAGGGCGCGCACCAGGAACGGCGGGCCTTGGCTCTGGCTACCGCGCTAGTGGCGAATGAACTGCTTCAGCCCGAACAGGTCGAAGTGATCGATCAGGAACGTGGACAGCAACACGCCCCCCCAACCCAGTCCGGCCATGGCGTACAAGACGATTCGCATCGTGGAGCTCTCGATGTCCCATACGATCGTCGGCATGACCTCCCAGCGCACGAACATCGCGATCAGGATCAGGTTCGTGATCAGCACGAAGGTGCTGCGTTCGATCGCGGGATGGATGATCCTGGTCCAGCGCTTCTTGAACCAGCGGCGCGCCATGATCATGTGCTGGACTGCAAACAGTCCGAGCAAGGACACGTTGACCACCATGGCCTGGGCGAAGGGCGCCACGTCGCGGCCCATGTCGTCGAGATTCGTGGGCGTGCCAAAACCGGCCACGAAGCCGATGCAGTAGATGAAGGTCAGCAGGAAGATGACGTAGTTGATACTGCCGTAGAGGAGAATGCCGAGCTTGGAGAGGCTCATGGATCTATCCGTTGGAGTCGTCAGGAGCGAGGCCGGCAACCGCCGACATCCCCCCTGGCGCGACCCCGACGCGGACCCTGCCAGACAATCCCGATATCTCCGCTCCCACGACCCGAAACCCTCTCCAGGCCTTTCCAGCGGGCCTTCCCTCAGACCTCAGGGTCCTTCTTGGCGGTCACCCCGAGCATCAGCGGCATGCTCGGCACACCCTTCGGCATTCCGAAGCGGTTGCCTGGCAAGCGCTCCATCCCGTCGAAGATCTCGCACCCGTTTGAATAGGGATACTCGGACACGCGCTCGATGCGCAGTCCCGCGCGCGCGATCGACGTGATGGTGTCCGCACTCGTGTACTGATAGCTGGTGCAGGGCTCCGGATTGGAAAAGGCCTCCGCACCCGCCACGAAGCCCGACGGCGCCAGCGCTTCGCTGACGTAGTCGTTGACGCCGCCAGCCTCGACGATCGGCTCCGGGATGAAGTAGGGCTCGGCCAGGCCGCCGTCGCCGGCGTAGCTCCACGCGAGTGGGTGGAACTCGAGCAGCACCAGCCGCCCGCCGGGCACGAGGATGCGTTGCACACCGCGCGACCAGCGATCGAGATCGTCGAGCCAACCGATCGTCCCGTAGCTCGCAAAGGCCAGGTCAAACCTCTCGTCCGTGGTATCCAGCCAGTCCAGCACGTCGCTGCGCACGAAGGTCGCGCCGAGGCCGGTATCCCGCGCGAGGCCACGCGCAAACGTGAGCGCCTCATCGGAGATGTCCACACCTGTCACCTCGGCCCCCGCGCGTACCAGGCTCAGACTGTCCTGTCCGCAGTTGCACTGCAGGTGCGCCAGCTTTCGACCGTGTAGATCGCCCAGCAGCTCGAGCTCGTCCGGGAACACGGTGCTGCCACCATCCCTCAGGAATTGCGCCTGATCCGCCTTGTGGCTGTTGTGGGCCGCAGTCACGGCGTTCCACGATGCGCGGTTTTGCTCGTGGGCGCTGTGCCCGGAGTCATCGTGTGCTTCGTCTGCCATGGTGCTCGCTACGGGTTTGGTTCGGTGAGGCCGGGACCGCGCGACATCATGATCCATCGAAGCGGCCGACGCCACGAGCAGGGTCCAGATCCAGACCGTGCGAGCGCTGCTAGAATCCCTATGGTCCGTGCAGGACGCTGGCCCCTTCCCACCTTCGATCATGATCAACCTCGCCTCCTGCCTGATCCCGTTCATGCTGCACGCTGCGACGCCGCGCCAGACTGATGCTTACCTGCGCGCGGTACCACAATCCGCGTCCATGGTCGCGTGCATCCCCGATGTCACGGATCTGATGGAGACTGCCGGCGAGAGCACTTGGTATCGATTCCTGGACCGCGAGTGCATCCAGGGGGGATGGGACAGCTGGCTCACGGAGGGTGACGGAAGCGACCTCGAGGCCTTCATCGCAGCACTGGAACCCGTCGTATCGGTCGCATTCTGGGTCGTGGGAGGGAGCAGAGACCCCGGCACGCGCTTCGGGGTGGTGACCCAACTCGACGCCCTGGCCAGTGAGCTGGAGGCGTTCGCGTTCGAGAAGCTCTCCAATGAAACCGACGTCATCGACGTGGTTGAGGTCGACGGCGTGTCGATCCGCTTGCTGCCCGTAGACGACGGCAAGTTCACCGCGCTTTACACATGTTACGACACCTTCGTCATTCAGGGAGGAGAGGAGCGCGAGGCGCTGATGGGGCATGTCGAGGAAACGGTACGGGCACTCGCAGATCCGAACGCGCAGGGCATCGAGGCCAGCCATGACTACACCGTCGCGCGCGATGGCGCGTCGGGGGCCGATCTCGCGCTGTACATCGACCTGCCGAAGGTCATGGCGAACATGCGCTACGACCCCATCGGTGGCCCCTTGATCGATGAGATCATGGAGGACCTGCGCTCCTGCTACGCGGCCGCATGGTTGGGCTCAGGGCAGGATCTTGAGCTCCGACTCGACCTCCATTACGGCACGGAGAATGCCCTCGCTGACGCGCTCGAGCTCGTGGAACCGGCCTCCGATGATCTGCTGCGTTTGGTGCCGCAGGACAGTCTGATGGTCGCAGCGATGGGACTCGACATCGAGGGCATGATCGAGCTCGTCCTGGATCTGATGGATGAGACCGGGAAGCTCTCGGTTGACGATGCGAAGGCGGCCATGGATGCCTTCGCGGAACAGTCCGGCGTGCACATCCTCGACGATTTCCTCCGGCTGTTGACCGGCGACGTGGTCGGCTTCGTCCGCGATGAGCCGGCAGCGGAAGAGGAGCTGGCCGGAGCGGTTCTCATCGGGCTGACCCGCGGAGACGACTTCCTCGATGGGTTCGAGAGTCTGCTCTCGGCCCTGGGCCTGGATGACGCAGTGGAAACGGACGAGTACGGCGGTGCCGATGTGTATACCTTTTCCGGTGACCTGGGATTCACCCTCCACGCGACGATCACTGGCGAGTTCCTGGCGGTCTGCCTCGACGAGGCTGATCTTCATCACGTGATCGATGCATTCGAGATGGACGACATGCCATCCATCTTTGACTCGCAACGGTTCGCCACAGGCCTGCAGCTGATGAGTCAGACCCCCAGCTACCGACTCGATAGTGTCTCGAGCGGAATCGTGGCGTTCGCGGCGGGCCTTCGAGGCATCGTGGAGAGGGAGAGGTTGGAAGGGGCCGACGGGATGCTGGAGTTCCTCACGGACAGCTTCGATGACGCCGAGGTCATCGCGAGCTACTTCCCCGGGCTCTTCGCCTATTCGCTGGACTCCGCCGACGGCGTCACCACCCTGCGCTTCGAGACGCTTTAGACCCTGTGGGGCAGAGCCGGATCCAGAAGCCCGCAGATCGGGGGTGAACCCCCATGGCCCGATTCGCCAACGTCGACTAGGCTGGTCTGCTGTCTTCGTCTTTTGGATTCCCGGAAGGATGTTTGTTTATGGGTAGGTGTTTCGCTCGTTTGGCGCCGGCGGCTGCTGGCCTGCTTCTCGTTTCGATGGCTTCGGCGCAGTCTGTGGCGGGCTACAACCCGGTACTGCCGCCCGTATCGGCGTCGCAGAACTACGCGCTCGTTGCGGGCGCACCCTCGCCCGGCCTGACCCTGTTCCAACCGATGTTCGATGGGACGGCGCGCCTGCTCGCCAACGATGGCACCGTGGTCAAGTCCTGGCCACCGGCAGCCAACCCGGGGCTGATGACCTACCTGTTGCCCAACGGGAACCTGCTGCGCACGGAGGTCATCGGAGCCGGGCCCGGGGGCGGATCCGGCGGTCGCGTGCTGGAAGTCGACGAGGATGGGAACACGATCTGGCAATTCGACTACTCCAGCCCGGACTTCCTGCACCACCATGACGTCGAGCCGCTCCCCAATGGCAACGTTCTGATGATCGCGTGGGAGTTCCTGGCCGTCGCCGAGGCGGTCGGCGAAGGCCGCGACCCGGCCTTGACCACGGGCGCGCGCTTCTCGCCCGACTCCGTGCTCGAGATCCAGCCCGACGGAATGGGCGGAGCGACCATCGTCTGGCAGTGGCGCGTCATGGACCACGTGGTTCAGGACTTCGACATGAACCTGCCCAACTTCGGTGTCGTCGCCGACCACCCGGAACTCGTCAACCTCAACTTTCCGGCGAACGCGACTGACGACTGGAACCACGTCAACGCGGTCGACTACAACGCCAACCTCGACCAGGTCGCGATCAGCGCGAACTTCCTGAGCGAGATCTGGATCATCGATCACAGCACGACGACGGCGGAAGCCGCCGGGCACACCGGTGGAAGCAGTGGCAAGGGTGGCGACGTGCTCTACCGCTGGGGCAACCCGCAGTCCTATGGGGCCGGGCTGCCGACCGACCAGACGCTCTTCCGCCAGCACGACATTCAGTGGATCGAGGACGGGCGCCCAGGCGCAGGCAACTTCACCGTGTTCAACAACGGTGTCGGCCGCCCCGCCGGGGCCTTCTCGTCGGTCGACGAATGGGTGTCGCCCGTGGACGCCATGGGCAACTACGCGCTGACACCCGGAAGCGCGTACGGACCGGCGGCCGCGATCTGGAGCTACACGGATCCGGTTCCGACGACGTTCTTCTCGAGCATCATCTCCGGCGCCGAACGCCTGCCCAACGGCAACACGTTGATCATCAACGGAGTCGCGGGACACATGTTCGAGGTGACGCCCGGGATGCAGGTCATCTGGGAATTCCTCAACCCCTTCGGCTCGCCCTCCTGGATCTTCAAGGCGCGCCGCTACGACTACGCCTGCGGGACCGTCCCGTATTGCGTCGCTGGCGCCAACTCCGCGGGCCCGGGGGCACTGATCGACTCATCCGGCAGCACCAGCCTGGCGGCGAACGACTTCGTGCTCGAGGTCGAAGGCACGCCGCCCGGCGTCTCGGGTCTCTTCTTCTACGGAGAGACGAGCATCCAGGCACCCTTCGGCGACGGCTTCCGCTGCGCCGGCGGAATGACCCATCGCATGTACCCGATCCTGTCGGCGGACGGCGCCGGTAACGTGACGCGCGCCCTCGACGTGACCGCGCCGCCGGCGAACGCCGGCAACGGTCTGATCAGCACGGGCTCGACCTGGAACTTCCAGCTCTGGTACCGCGACATGGCGGGCCCGGGCGGAACCGGCTTCAACACGAGCGACGCGCTCGCGGTCACGTTCTGTCAGTGATGCCGAACTAACCCGGGCTAACGCGGCACGGGAAGGACGCGCACATCGAGCAACATGATGGGCTCGTCCTTTCCGTGGCGCAGGGTGAAGATCAGGCGCTTTCCGATCTGGGGCACCGTGGTCGACACGACGATGCTGTCGTCGGGCTGAACGACGTACTCCAGCAGGGTGTACGGGCCGAGGTCGGAGGGCAGCCTGCCGCCGATCCAGATACGCCGCTCTACCGCATCCCGCGCTGCATCCTCCGGCAACTGCACGTATTGGTCGACGAAGGCAGCGCGCATGTCGGCGTCCGACGTGCGCGCATCGAAGTACGCGCTGGCGAGTTCCCCCACCGGGGTTGCCGGCAACTGACCGTCCACGACCGCCTGGGGCTCGCCGATGGTGCGCGGCGACGCGGCCTGGGCCTGCATGACCTCCCGGATCCATGGCGCGTAGTGCGAGACGCGGTAGGACACGTCTCCCTCACCGTAGTTCGCGAAGATCCCGTCCGCACGCGAATCGAATCCGTGCGACGACACACCTGCCACGACCAGCCGCTCGTCGACTTCCATGAACGCGGGGCAACCGCTGTCGCCCGCACCCCAGAAGCCCTCGAGTTCGGTGACCTCGGCGCTCTCGGGTCCGTCGAACTGGAAACGCAGCTGGTTCGCACGCACCCCGCGCACCGTGTTCGTGGCCGCACGCCAGAGCCCGTCGCCCGGTCCGGCCCCGGTGAGTCCCGTCCCGGTGTCACCGCAACCGATGAAGACCACCCGCTGTCCGGCCTCGTCCGATCCGGTGTAGAGCGAGATCGGAGTGATTCCCTAGACGGGCTCGGCCAGGCGCACGAGCGCGATGTCGTTCTGGAGGCCCTCGGCGTCGTAGTCGGGATGGAGGATCACCCGGTCCACCGCATATCGCCGCAGGGGCAGGTCCGTTCCGCGGCCGCCGAACTCGACGCGCGCGCTGAAGGGTCCGACACCGGCGGCCACGTGGCTCGCCGTCAGGATCCAGCGTGGGTCGATCAGGACGCCCACGCCCTCGGCGCCCACATGGCAGACGGCCGGATAGTCCCGCGCGAGCTCCCGGTAGCGGGCATCGGGAACGTCGTGTCGACGGATGATGGGAGCGCTGGGAGAGGTGGCCACGAGGGCGCTGGCGAGGGCGAAGCAGGTTGAGAGCATGGGCTTGTCAGGTCAGAGGTTTCGAGGCGATACACCTCCCAATAGGCGATAACTACATTGATACGCAAGCACACCCGTCCTACCTATTCATATATCGTACCCCTATTGTCCCTGCTACAATTGAGCTCATGTGGCCCACCCTCCCGCCCAAACCGTCCCCCTGTGGCTCGAAGACCCTGGCCAGCTGGATCCAGCGTGACATCGGGCGCGGGGTGCTGAAGACCGGTGAAAAGCTGCCGCCGCAGCGTGCCATCGCCAGCCGGCTGGGGATCGCGATCGGCACCGTGACGCGCGCCTATGCCATCGCTCGCCGCCAGGGCTGGATCGTGACACGGGTCGGGGACGGCAGCTTCGTGCGCGCATCCGGCTGGGAGCCGGGGGGCGCCGGCGACGCGGTCGATTTCTCGCGCAACGACCCCATCCCGATCCCGGCCGAGCGCGAGGCCCTGGCGCAGAGCTTGCACGGCCTGGCCCGCCGCCCCGCTGAACTCGACACGACCCTCGGCTCCGGGGACGACTCGATCCTCGAGCGCGTGAAATACGCGGGCGCGCAGCTGCTCGCTGGCATGGGCTGGGGCGATCGCGCCGACTGCATCGTGCCCGGTGCGAGCACGCAGCACGCCCTGCTCGTCCTGCTCGGCAGCGTGATGCGCCGCGGCGAGACGCTCCTGTGCGAAGAGATCGTGCTCCCGGGCGTGCGCTCACTGGCGCGTAACCTGGGCATCCCGCTCGTCTCGGTCGAGTCCGATGAGCACGGCCCGCTGCCCGACGCGCTCGATGCAGCCTGCGCCGAGGTGTCGCCGCGCGCGTTCTACACGACACCCACCGTGCATCCGTTGACCGGCCGCACGGTCTCCGCGCAGCGCCGCACCGAGCTCGCGGCCGTCGCACGGCGTCGTGACATCGCCCTGATCGAGGACGTGGACGATGGGCTTCTACTGGAGGATCCGCCGCCGACCTTCGGAAGCCTCGCGCCGGAACGCTCCTTCCTGCTGGTCGAGACCTCGAAGAGCTTCTGCAGTGGCGGGCGCGTGTGCCTGATCGCTGCCCCACCGGAATACGTTGCCGAGCTCGAGAACGGGATGCGCTCCAGCATCTGGTCGGTCGCCGCGTTGCCCGCGCTGATCACCGCCGAGTGGATCGAAGACGGCACCGCGGAAAAATTGATGCGTGCGCGCCGCCTCGAGATCCGTGCCCGGCAGGAAGCGGCCCGCGACGCGTTGACGGGTTTCGAGGTCTCCCTCCAGCCCGGATCTCCGCACATCTGGATGGCATTCCCCGATGAGTTCCCGCTCGAGGCAGCGATCGAACGAGCGACCGCGCAGGGAACTCCGGTCACCGACGCCGGGCGCTTCTGCATGCCCGACGTCCGCGCGCCCCATGGCCTGCGCATCTGCCTCGCCAATGCGACCCGGGACGGAACCCTCGAGCGCGGGCTCGGCAAGCTGGCGGGCATGCTGCGGCGCCCACTCACGCCCCGGGCGGACGTCTTCTAGCCCGGATAATTCATGAAGCGCGAGCCAAAACGCGTCGATTCGGCTTCTGGTGGTGCTTCTCGCGCGTTGGCCCCACGGGGCCGCGTTCGGGAATTGCGGAGGGCGCAGCCCGAGGCAAACCC
>JBLHKW010000046.1:0-33604 GCA_047618565.1 Planctomycetota bacterium | reverse complement strand
ACTCCAGGAAGAACACGAACTGCCCGCGTTCCGCCGGGTCCGGGTAGTACTGCTCCGCTTCGTGGGGTATCCGGCGCTGGTTGAACTGCTTCAGGATCTGCGAGTAGATCATGCTGCTCGTGATCGCGGGCTCGGTGCAGTTCTGGATGGCGTCCATGAAGGCGGCGGCGAAGGGTGAATGTTCGCCGGCGGCGCCGTCCAGGACGGTCTCGTTGCCGCGGCCGGAGGTGAGTACCACGTGGGCCTTGCGGCGCAGGTAGCGCTCCTCGAAGGGCACGGCACCGGTGGCGCGTACCTTCGCGAAGCGGCCGCTGTAGCAGCAGTCCATCAGGATCATGATGTGCTTGGCGCGCGCCTCGTCGAAGAAGAGCTTGAACTCGTCGTAGCGGATCCACTTCAGGCGGCTCGGGTCGTCGACCAGGGTCTGGCCGTCGGCGGGGACGATCCAGCCGCTCTCCTCGGAGCTGGCGTGGGCCATCCCGTGGCCGGCGTAGAAGATCAGGGCGCGGTCGTCGGGCTTGAGTTTCGCCTCGAGGCCGGCCTTGGCGGCCAGGATGCCATCGCGCGTGGCGCGTTCCTCGGTGAGCAATTCCACTTCCCACTCGCGCGGCAGAGCCTCGAGCATCGCGGCCATGGCGGTGACGTCACGGCTGGCGTTGGCGAGCGGCGCCAGGCCGTTCTTGCGGTAGGCCTCGCCGATACCGATCAGGAGCGCGTAGGACTTGTGGATCGAGGGCTCAAAGATCGAACCGGCCAGCGAGGCGCCCGGGTTGGAGGGGGTCGAGATCGAGATGCCGCGCTCTCCAACATCGGGCTCGGCGGAATCGGAGGCCCTGGAGTCGAGCCACCTCGGGAGGACGGTGACCGCCGCGATCACCAGGGCGGCGAGCGCGGCAACCTGCACGCCGCGCGCCCCGGACCCGCGCGGCGCGGCGCCTGAATGCGCGGCCACTCCGCCCGCGGCACGCAAGGCTTCGGCCAGGGCGGCGGCGCTCTGCACGCGACCTACAGGTGAGCGCGCGAGGCAACTCATGAGCGCCTTCGACAGGGCCTTCGGCACATCGGATACGATCCTGTCCGGGCTCTTTGGCGCGGACCAACCATGTTCGAGCATGTTCGGAAACGCGTGCTCGCCGGTCAGGGCTCGGTAGAGCACACAACCCAGGGCGAACAGATCCGTGCGCGCGCTGGCGAGCTCGCTGCCGAACTGCTCGGGCGCAGGGTGGGCGGGCAGCAACGCTGCGGCTTCGGCAGCCCTGGGTCCTTTCGCGCGCAGCACCTCGGCGATGGTCGAGAGGGCTCCCGCCTCAGCGCTGAACTTCGCGAAGCGAAAACCCGAGAGGCACGCGGAGCCGTCGGGCCGCAGGTGGATGCTGCTGGCCGAGACGTCCCGATGCACAGTGCCGATGCCGTGGACCGCGGTCAGGGCGTCCGCCATCTCGACGCCCAGGCATGCGACCTCCTCGGCTGACATGGGACCGTCGCGCTCGAGCCGCTCGGCCAGGCTCTCCCCCACGACCGGCTCGAGCACGAGCATCACGCCGTCCGTGGACTCGATCACCTCCAGCAGGCGCTGCACTCCGGGGTGATCGACCTGCGCCAGGGTGCGCGCCTCGCGCAGGGTGCGCTGGTCCAGCTCGCTTGCGGCCGAAAGGGCGCGCAGCGCGGCCCCGGGTTGCTTGAAGTACACCTCCCGGCCCAGGGTTCGATCGAGACAGCGGTAGACAACCTCGGCGTCGTCGTGACTGATCGTCTCGAGAACCTGGTAGCGCTCGGGAATCGGGAGCTCGGGGAGGATGCTCATGGCAGGAAGTAGATTCTAAGCACCTGTCGACGCTCAGCCCGGTCCGCGATGGGCCGATTCGGGGCCAGGCCCCGGAGAATGCCCGTGGGCATGAATCCGGTCGGGAAGGATCGGGCAGGTGTGCGAGCGCAGGGAGCGGCGGTGGAAGACTCCCCATGGTACGGCGCGCGGCCGATATCCAGAGCTGACTTCAGTTTTCGCTGGCCAGGAGCCAGCAAAATCCAGTCCCGCCTCAGTCGAGGCTACGCTCAAGCTCGTCGCGGCGGCCCATCAGTTGCTCGCCGAACTCATCCCCTACCGCGGACTCCATGATCTCGGTCAGGGCCTCCAGCTGGGCGAAGATGAGCGCCTGGTCCGCGTTCACGTGGATGTCGGGGGCCACGCCGGTGCCCTCCCAGTTGGTGCCCGTGATCGGGTTGATGGCGCGCGCGAAGGGCAGCCAGACGACGAAGTGGGGAGTGACGACGACGCGGTCGACGGGGTGCGCGCCACCGCCCGTGGTGCGCCCGACGATGACGGCACGATCGCGGCACTTGAGGTTGTAGGTGTACTCCTCGGCGGCCGAGAAGGTGCGCCGGCTCGTCAGCACGTAGACGGGCTTGTCACCGCCGAAGCGCGCGCCGGGGACCTGGGGCAGGGTCCACCATTGATGGGTGTAGTCGCGCCGCGGCTCGTAGAGACTGTTCAGGTGGACCGGCTCGTCACCGAACAGGTAGGTCGAGAGGTAGGCCACCATGGCCGGGGAACCGCCTCCGTTCTGACGCAGATCCACGATCAGGGCGTCGGTGTTGGCGAGCAGGTTCATCGCGGCGGAGGCGGCTGCGAATGCTTGCGGGCCGTCGGAGAAGCTGCTCATGCGCAGCAGACCGATGTTTCCGGGCAGGCACTCGACGCGCTCGAAGCCGTAGTTGGCGCGACGTGAGCGCTCAGCCTGCTCCCGCCGCAGGTCGGCCGGGGACGGGCCGTTACCGGTGGCGCCCGTGTCCTCGAGCGAGTACCGGACCGACAGGTGCAGGTCGTGGCAGACGTCACGCAGGTCCGCGGTCAGGACGCGCGCCAGGACCTCTCCCGCGCCGACCTTGTCGTAGCCGCCCGCGTCCAGCTTGGCGCGCACCGCGTTGATCATCTCGGTGGCGACCTCGGGGAAGACGTAGTTCTCATTCAGGGCATCGAGCACCGCCTCGATGACCGCGACGCGCGCCTGGGCATCGTCATCCGCCCGGGCCCGCAGCAGGGCGGGGTCCGGAGTCGGAGTGAAGGAGCCAGCGAGCAGAAGGAGACTGGTGAGCGTGAACATTGGTGGGTGTCTTTCGATTCCGGGCGGGACAGGACAGACGATGCGGCACCGGCCCGGTTGCCGCAACTCCAGCGGGCTACCCGGGCTCGAAAGACCTGTGTAGCGCCCGTCAGGGGCCGCAACCGGGCCGCGCTCGCGGTTTCTCCCAAGTTCTCGCATTGATCACCGACCGCGGACGGTGTCCAGGTGTGACCATGTCTGAGATGTCAAACGCAGCGACGCTCCTGAGCCAGACCGGCTGGATCCAGTCCCTCGCGAGGAAACTCGCGCTGGACCCGGAGACGGCCGAGGATGTGGCCCAGGACACGTGGGTCACGGCGCTCGAGAGCGATCCGGAAACGGATCGCCCGCTGCGCGGCTGGCTTGCGACGGTGCTGCGCAACCATCTGGGGAAACAGCGGCTGCGCGAGTCCAACCGCAAGCACCGGGAGCACCTGGTCTCGCGGCGCGAGCGCACGGCCTCGACCTATGAGCTGGTGGCGAAGGCCACGACCCAGAAGGACCTCGTGGGGACCGTGCTCGAACTCGAGGAGCCGTACCGGGAGACGATCCTGCTGCGCTTCTTCGAGGACCTCACCTACCAGGACATCGCCCTGCGCATGCAGGTGTCCCCCGCAACCGTCAACAGCCGCATCACGCGCGGACTCACACGGCTGCGCGAGCGGCTCGACGGCCGCTACGGGGATCGACAGACATGGCTCCTCGCATTCCTACCCTTGACCCAGATGCCCAAGGCAGCCATCGCCGCGGGCGCAGGAGCCCTTTCCATGACAACGATGATCCAGTTCTCCGTACTCGCTCTGGCCTCGACGGCAGCCGTCGCCACCTGGCAGTCGCGCTCCGTAAACGCAGCCGTCGCACCCGTCTCCCTCGGGGGAGGCACGCTGATTCCGGAGGGCATCGAGCTATTTCCGCCGAGCACCACCGCCGAACGGGTGGCGCTCGCGCTCCCGGCCGCGCTGCGCAATGTGAAGGCCTTCGACGCCGCGCCCGAGGACACCTGGGAGACCGACCTGTCCCTGGACCATCCCCTGGGCCAGGACATCGAGCAATTGTCCGTCAACTCGGGCGCCGGCGACGTCACGATCCTGCGTGGCGAGGGCTCCAATGTGCGCATCGACGCGCACGTGAAAGCTGATCTGGAGCGTGTCGACGGCGGCAAGCTGACCTCGTACTTCGAAGACCACGTCACCGTCAGCGAGGAGAACGGTGTCCTGACCCTGCGCGACGCCCACAGCGACAAGGAAGAGCGCGGCTGGGGTGTCTCGCTGACGGTCTACGTCCCGCGCACGATGCACGTGAAGGCGAATAGCGGCGCGGGAGACGTCACCGTGCGCCACGCGAGCGGCGACCTGTCGCTCAACTCGGGCGCGGGCAGCGTCTACGTGGACGTCCCGAAGCAGGAGATCGGTAGCTTGATCGCGAACTCGGGTGCCGGCACGGTGGAACTGAACATCGGTAGCGTGCGCGAAGCACTGACCGCCAACTCCGGAGCGGGAGACGTGAGCGCGAGCATCGGGCGCACCGGTAGCTCCATCGAGCTCAGCATGAACTCGGGCGCCGGCAATGTAGACCTCACGGTTCCGCGCAACGTGAGCGGCAGCTTCAGTCTGCGCACGGACGTCGGTTCCGTCGACGTCCCCGCCGAGCTCGGCCTGCTGGTGCGCAAGCGCGGCCAGACCGGTGCGGAAGCGCAGGGCAACGTCGGATCAGAGGCGGGCAAGTTCAGGCTGCAGACCGGCGTCGGCTCGATCCGGGTCTCGGTCCAGGGTTCCAGCGACCACTGAGCTCGGGGGAAATCGAGAAACGCGGCGCCCTCCTGACGGAGAGCGCCGCGTTTCGTGTTTCAGGGCCCCGTGCGCCCGGCGCCACGCGCCTGCCCGGGATCGCGCGCCGGGGACAGCCAAGCCGCCGCAGCTACTCGGTCTCGACCTCGAGTGTCAGCGTCATGGTGCCGGCCAGCTCCATTTCGCGCTCGAAGTCCTGCTCGCCGAAACTCCCCGTGGTCGTCACCGTCGACTCCACATCGCCGGAAATGTCGTACCCGACGATGTGGCCCGCGTCGATATCCCAGAGCAGCTCGCCCTCGAGCTCCATGGCGAGCTCGACGCTCGATGCTTCCGTAACTCCCGCCTCGTTCTCGGTCTCCTCGTCGCCCTCCGTGGTAACGTCGATCTCGAGACTGATGACGGCGAGCTCCCGACCATCGACATCCCGCAGCCCCTCGAACGTGGCTGTGATCTCGCCCTCCACATTCTCGTCGATCTCCAGTGCCAGCTCGGTGTCGATCGAGTCACCGTCCTCGTCCATGAAGGACATCAGACCCCCGGGCGCCAGGAGGGCGTTGATCAGGATTGCATCGACATCCCAGCTATCGCCCTCTTCGACCTCCCCATCGGGCAGGAACATGAGCAGGTCCGCGTCTGCCACGAGCGCCTCCAGGAGATCCCCGTCGCCTTCCTCGTCGTCAAACTCGACGCTGTACTCTTCCTCGTCCGCATCCCAGGTGAAGAGCACGCTCGTCCCTTCGAGCGCACTCTCATCCTTGGACGACTGCCCGTCGCTGCCGCGCGGGCCGTCGCTCGACTCGACCGACTCGACGCTCAGCTCGTCATAGGTGCGCCGTAGCTTCGTCGGCCTGCCCTCACCCAGCTCGAGGTACTCGTCGACCAGGACCACCGTGCGCGTCTCCTCGATCGAGAACTCCATCTCCTCGAAGTGCTCTGCGGGCACCTCCTGATCTCCAACGCTCATGGACATGGACTCGAGATCCAGCTCCTGCACGCCCACGAACGTCTTGGTCAGGGTCGCCCCCTCCTCGACAGCCAGTTGCAGCTCACTCTGGACCGGCAACAGGGCAAGGGGGGCGAGCAAGCAAGCGATCTGAGTCTTCATCTTGGCGTCCTGAGTTCAGGGTTTGTCATTCGGATACGGAGGCGAACTACGGCAACCAGCGCTGGACCTCGTACTCGAGCCAGACACCGGACTTCTCGGCCACGAGAGCGCGCATGTCCTCCATCAGCGTGAGCACATCGACGGCGGTGGCCTTGCCACGGTTCACGATGAAATTTCCGTGCACCGGACTGACGATGGCGTCGCCGCGGGAGAGCTCCTTGCCCCCGTACTCGTCGACGAGCAGCCCCGCGGAACGGCCATCGGAAACCTCCGGGTCGGGGTTCTTGAAGACGCAACCAGCGGACCATTCGGTCACGGGCTGGACGCGACGCTTCTCGCGCAGGTACTCCGACATGCGCTCCCGGATGACCAGCTTGGGCTCGGGCTTGAAGCGCAGGACGACGGCCACCACCAGGCGTCCGTCGAGATTGGCGTTGCGGTAGGCAGGTGAGCACTCGTCGCGCGCGAGGTCGCGCGGAGTACCGTCGGGCTCGAGTACGCGCACTGTCTCGACCACGTCCCACATCTCGCCCCAGCGCCCGCCGGCGTTCATGGCGACGCCGCCACCCACGTGGCCGGGCACACCCACGATGCCTTCGAGGCCCGAAAAACCGAGATCTCGCGCGGTGCGCAGCAAGCCCGGCATCGGCGCACCGCACCAGGCGACCAGGCGCGGGTCGTCTGCGGGTGAGGGCTGGGACATACGGATATCCGTATCGTCGACGCCCTCGGCCAAGGCCTCGGCACTGCCGCCGGTGGGACGGAAGACGCGTCGCAAGCGCTCCGTGGAGATCACGACGCCGGGTAGCTCCCCATCGCCCACGACCAGGTTGGCGCCGCCGCCGAGCACGCGCACGGGTTTCTCGGGTCCGGGGCCCTCGCTGACGAAGGCCCTGGCCGCGATCCAGGCCTCGCGCAGCTCATCGGGCGTCTTCGGTTCGAGCAACCACTCGACCCGACCGCCGACTCTCAGAGTGGTCCGGTCAGCTAACGATGCATGTGGCAGCGCCACGCATGGCCAGTCGTTCTTCAAGGTCATCTCGAATGCCATCGATGTCTCCTGCGCCGAGCACCAGAACGGTACACGCATCGGGCAGCCCTTGCACCAGTGACCTGCCCGCCTCGAGCGCCGGACCACCGAACGAAGCCTTCACCCGGGCCAGGTGCAGCCGACGGACGAGCTCCTCGGCCCCGGCTGCCTGGGAATCAATCTGCCGGCGCGCCCCGTAGACATCCGTGACCACGACCCCGTGCGCCGTGCGCAGGGCCTCGACAAAATCCCCCAGGAAGCGCGCGGTGCGGCTGTGCTGGTGGGGCTGGAAGAGCACGTGCACGGGACGATCCGGCGCGCGGCGGCGGGCGGCCTCGATGTTGAGGCGCACCTCGGTCGGGTGGTGGGCGTAGTCGTGGATCACCTCGATGTCGCCCTGGCGAAACCACGGCTCGAACCGCCGTTCGACGCCGCGCGACGCGGACAGAGCTTCGGCCGCGGCGCGCGCCACCTGGCGCGGCTCATGGCTGCCCCCCGCAAGGCCAACCGCGAGAGCGATCGCCAGCGCGGCGTTCTCGACGTTGAAAACTCCGGGTACACACAGCTTCACCGGCGGAGTGGCCCAGCCCGGACCGCGCAACCGGAACTCGTGGCAGCCACCCTCCTCGGACAGCGAATCGATGTGTAGCTCACGCCCGAGTCGCCAGACGCGCGGCGCCGCCGCGTGGGTCACGCACTCCGGGACGTCCGCACCGCACACGACCAGGCCGTCCGGATGCACGCGATCCAGGAAGCGTGCGAAGGCCTCCTCGACCGCCTCGAGGCTGCCGTAGTAGTCCAGGTGGTCCGCCTCCACGTTCGTGACGATGGCCCCCTCAGGGTTGATCTGCAGGAACGTACGATCGTACTCACAGGCCTCGACCGCGAACCAGCCCGAGGTCGCCTGGCGCGCACCGCTCGAGGCGATGCCCGAGTCGCGACCGGGGCGCGGAATGAAATCCGACTCCGGCGCGGCGCCGGGCGCCAGTGCATTGGTCCCGAGGGCGATGTCGGTGCCACCGACCAGGGCGCCGGGAGCCGGGGTCCCCGTCAGGCGCGCGACCCCCGCCAGGGCGTGGTAGAGCATCCAGGAGGACGTGGTCTTGCCGTGCGTGCCCGCGACGGCCATGGTGCGTCGCGCGGGGCCGATGCGGCCCAGCAGGTCCGCGTATTTCCACACCGGAAGGCCACGTTTACGGGCCTCCAGCACCTGCGGATCCGAGTCCGGGATGGCCGCCGAGCGGACCACCAGCCGGACCTCGTCGGGGATACCGGCGCGGGCGGCTTCGCCCAGCTCGATCGGGACTCCGAGGGCCTTCAGGGCCAGCCCGAAGGGTGATTCGCAGCGATCGTGCCCGCTCACCCGGTGGCCCTGGGCCAGTAGGAGGCGCGCGGCGCCGGAGAGGCCCGCGCCACCGATTCCGAGCATGTGAACTCGCTCGGGAATGCCCGGGACGAGCGCGAGCGACGATGAAGTTGACGATGAATCGGTGGAGTGGTCGGACGTCATGGACGCTATTCAAGCCATGTGCAGGACCGCGACTCAAGCCTCGCGCGCGCGCGTCGCAGAGGTGTGCGCAAAGTCATTGCGCGTCAGCATTTGGAGTCGTCAGTCGGAACGCGAAAGTGTGCGCCCCATGGCGAACAGTCCGTTCCAAACCTGGAGCGAGCCATCGGTCGGCACCGTCCCGCGCAAGGCTTCGCGCATCGCCGCGCGCCGCTGCGCACCCTCGGGACCGAGCATCTGCACGAGTTCGACCGCCAAGCTCGCCACCAGCTCGCTCTCGTCCACGATGCGCACCCCGTCGCCGAGCTGACGCGCGTTGCGCTCCTGGTGCCTGTCCGGATGGTGCGGGTAGGGCACGACCCACGCTGGAGTGCGCAGGGCACCGATTTCGGCCAGGGTCGAAGCCCCGCCACGGCACAGCACCATGTCGGCCGCCGACAGGGCACCGGGCACATCGTTGATGTACTCGAGCATGCGGTAGCCGTCGATCGAAGCGGCGCCTTCGGTACTGCGACCCGGACCGACCTGGTGCAGGATCTGCACACCAGCGGCCAGGAGAGCGGTCTCGTTTGCGCCGATGAACTCGTTCAGGGGCTTGGCCCCCTGGCTGCCGCCCAGGATCAGGAGCAACGGCCGATCCGGCGCGAATCCGAACTCCGCCTTGAGGCGTCCGCGCCCGTGCTCGTCGAGCTCGGGCGCCGAAACGCCCCCATCCGTGATGCGTGCCTCGTCGGGCAGGTAGGCCGGCCCCAGCGGGGCGCCCACGTACAGGTGCTTGTCGTCGTCGCCCGCGGGCATCGTGCTGCGCCAGGCATGAAAGACCATGTCCGCCAGGGGACTCAGGACCTTGGTGGCACGGCCAGCGGTCGCGTTGACCTCGAGCAGGGCCACCGGAAGGCGCAGGGAGCGGGCCGCCAGCACCACCGGTACGGTCGTGAAGCCCCCCAGTCCGAGCACCACGTCGATGCGATGGCGCCGCAGCGCGGATCGGGCGCGCCAGACCTCGGGTGTGAGGCGCCAGGCGAGCCTGGGAACACTCGGCGCACCACCCCCGCTGGGTTCGATATCGAGGCAGACGCGCTCGTAACTCGCGCCACCGAGCCGTCGCGCGACGCCGTCCATCACGCGCGTCTCGACCTTGCGACCGCTCTGGAACCAGACCAGATCGCTGACCGTGCGGCCGTCGAAATCGAGCGCGTCCAGCAAGTGCAACCCGGGCACGATGTGGCCACCGGAGCCCCCACCCGCGAATGCCAGCCTCAGCTCGCTACGTTCTTTGGAGAGGGGTCGGTCCACGGTCGCCGTCGGCTGCAGGGTGTCGAACATCAACGTCGCGTGCTTGGCACCGCCCGCACCGCGGGCAGCCCCGCGCGCCCGCTCGGGTGTTCCGCGACGCGCACGTCGACTGCGCGCACGCCCGTGTCAGCCGAAGCGTGGGCCGTGCTCGGCGTATCCGTACCAATGGATCTCCAGGTATCCGGAGCCACGAGCAGGGATAGGGTCCAGCAACCTAGACCCAGTAGCCAACGGCAGCGAGCTGTCATCGGACGCGGTAGCGAGAGTCTGCGGCGGGCGAGGACGTCGTCTCGGCGACGGCAACGCGCGAGGTGTCCGCTGAGGACGCGCGCGGGCTGGAGGTCGCGGATCGGCCCGGCATCACCAGCTTGGTACCGACATGCATGCGGTTGGGATCGAGGCCCGGGTTGAGCTCGACGATTTCACGCCAGCGGCTCGCGCTCCCGAGTTGAACCTGCGCCACGCGACTCAGGACATCGCCCTTGCGGACGGTGTACTTGCCGGAAGTGTTCGACGATGCGGCGGCCGGACGGGCGCGCTCGGTCCGGGGCGTCACGGTCGACACCACCGCGGCGGAACCAGCGCGGCCCGGGAGGCTGATCTTCGCACCGACCATCAGCCGGCGCGGGTCGAGACCCGCGTTGGCATTCTGAATCTCGCGCCAGCGCTGGCCATCGCCGAGGACGCGCGACGCGATGCCCGCCAGGGTGTCCCCCGGCTTGATCTCGTAGGTCCAGACCTGGGACGCAGCTCGCGCGGGGCGCGCCGGGGGCTCACTCTGGGCCGTCCCCGGCCGGGTGCTCCGCTCAGCCTCGGCCACGGCACTGTCCCGGGCCGCGGAATCGCCGCCGGAGGCATAGCGCGCTCGCCGCGAGCGGTTCGGGTCCGCCTCGACGGGCGAAGTGCTCGTGGAGCGCGTCGCCTGCTGCGCCGCGGGTACGCTGGTGTTGCTGCGAACCGGCAGGGTGGTCCTGGCCTGGGGCAACTGAGTGCCAACCGTGCGCAGTTCGTCCTGGGCCGGCGCTACCTGGGCAGCTTCGGCCCGGCGCTCGCCGCCGCGCTGGGCACCGGCACGCTGGCCGCGTTGCTGCGTGCGCGCCGAGCTCTGCGAGGCAACAGCGCCAAGGGGCACACTACGCGTCTCGCGCTGGCGGGTGGCCGCCTGGCGCGGACCTGTGTTGCTCGCCGCCGGGGTGGAGCGCCCCGGGTTCCGGGTGGCCACCGCGACCGACTTGCCTGGTTTATCCGGGCCATCCGGTCCGGCTGCGGCTCGCACCTCTCCGTCCCACAGGGAGACGACAAGGATCGTGACCAACATGAGGAGCAGGACCATCACGCCGTAGCGTTCTATCTGTTGCATCTGAAGAGATTCCCAAACTGAGAGAAGAGAGGGTGTCCGGAGTCATCGAGTGTGAATCATCAGGACTAAGAGCCTTGTACTCCTTCAACAGGGCGACGTACAGACCCTAGGGCGAGGCCAACGGCAAGACAGGAAGCAACGAGCGAACTGCCGCCGTCGGAGATGAATGGCAAGTTGATGCCTTTGGGTGGAGCCAGGCCGGTCACGACCTGGATGTGAAGCATGGCCTGCAGCGCGACGGAGACCAGCAGACCGAAGGCCACGAGCGCGCTGAAGCGATCGGGAATGGAGAGCACGAGTTTCAGGGAGTTCCACGCGAAGGCCAGCAGCAGACCGATCACCATGACGACGCCGAGCAGGCCGAGTTCCTCTCCCACGAGGGAGAACGCGTAGTCGTTCTGCATGTACTGCAGCCCGTTGTTGCGCCAGCCGCCATGGGTCAGTCCCACGCCCAGGAAATCGCCGCTCGCCATGGCCTCAGCGGTTCGACTGACCTGCTCGTTGCTGCTGTCCCCGAGCCAGACGGCAATGCGCTCACGGGTGTACGCGAAGGCCGAAAAACCGATCAGAAGCGCCCCTCCCCCCGCGGCGCCGAGGGATCCGGCCACGTGCGCGGGTCGCGCACCGCCGACCCACATGGTGCAGACGAAGCACAGCAGGAACAGCATGCCGCCACCGAGGTCCGGCTGGCCCAGGATGGCTGCGAAGAGTCCCAGACCGAAGAAGAGCATCGGCAGGTAGCGTCGCATCTCCTGCACACGCGGGCCCAGCTGGACGCAGCGGTCGGCGACCCATAGGATCATCACGACCCGTGCCACCTCGGAGGGCTGCAGGGTCAGACCGAGGAGCGGCAGCCGGATCCAGCGCCTCGAACCGTTGGCCTCGGCTGCGATACCGGGCACGTAAACGGCGACCAGCAGACCGATGCACAGCACGGTCAGCACCGGAACCACGCGGCGCAGCCGGGACGGGCCCACGTGAAAAGCTGCGATCAGCACCCCCAGAGCCAGCAAGCGGAACTGCAGCAGGCCCTTGAGGCGCCCCATGAACTGGTCGGGCTGGGTCGTGGTGGCGGAGTGGCTGAGCTGGACCAGGAAGCCGATCGCCATCAGGCCGAGCACGCAGAAAAAGACGCGCGTGGCCGCCGGCAAGGGGTCGCTCGCCCCGGCGCGCCGGGTGAGATCGTCCAGGCGCTCGAAGATCGTGCGCTGGTGTTCGCGGCCGACGGAGGCGCCGGACGGATCCGAGGCGGCGGCAGTTGAGCGTCGGGAGCGGAAGCGAGCCATCAACGCACCTTCAACAGGGCCAGGCTGGTCATGGCACAGACCGCGGCAATGATCCAGCCGCGCACGACGATGGTGACCTCGTGCCAGCGCTCAGGACCGGGGGAGAAGACGCCACCTTTGAGCTGCAGTCCGTGATGGATCGGAGCCACGGTGAACAGCCGCTTGCCGTTCGTGGACTTGTAGTAGATGCGCTGGAGCGCGCTCGAGCCCATCTCGGCGAAGAAGACGAAGGCGATCAGGGGCAGGACCAGCTCCTGCTTCGCCAGAAGCGCCATCCAGGCCAGGAGCCCGCCGATCGGCAGGGAGCCCGAGTCCCCCATGAAGACCTTGGCCGGGAACGCGTTGTGCCAGAGAAAGCCCATACATGCGCCACAGAGCGCGCCGCCGACGACCGTCATCTCGGCCGCATCCGGCACGTAGGGCAGATTCAGGTAGCTGGTCCAGTCGACGCGTCCGGTCACGTAACAGAAGATGGAAAGAGTGAGGCCGCTGATCAACATGCAACCCACCGCAAGTCCATCGAGACCGTCGGTGATGTTGGCTGCGTTCGACGTGCCGACGACGACGAACCACCCGAAGACCATGAAGACCACAAAGCCCACGGCGCCGACGCCGAAGTAGAACGACGCGTCCTTGAAGAACGGCGGATAGACCGTCAGCAGGGTCGGGCGCCCGGAGTGCTTCGCGTACCAGAAGAACGCCGCCAGGACCGCAGCCGTGACCACCGTCTGGCCCAGCAGCTTGGATTTCTCGCTGAGCCCGTGGGAATTGGGAATGGTCAGCTTCTTGAAGTCGTCGACGAAGCCCACGGCGGCCAGTCCGGCGGTCAGCACCACGGCCAGGACGACCCCCAGGTTGTCCAGACGACACCACAGGACGACCGACAGCAACAGGGCGGCCACGAGGAAGCTGCCCCCCATCGTCGGGGTCTTGGCCTTCCCCATCTTCTGCGCCATCTTGGCCAGGTCGATCAGATCCGTCTTCTCCACGTTCTCCTGAACCTGGTGACTGTGCAACCAGCGGATGACGGGACGGCCCGCATAGAGCGCCAGGGCGAATGCCGTCAGCCCCGCCATCGCGGTGCGGAAGGAGATGTATCCGAAGAGCTGAACCCCCAGAACATCTCGAACGAAGCCAGGAAACATGTCTGAGCTGTCAGCGTTGGAGGAAGGTCAGCACTGGAACCATGTCAGCGGTCGCGTTACGGCCTACGAACGGGTCACCCGAGATCGGTCAATCGCCCCACCAGGCGATCCAGCCCCATCGCACGGCTCCCCTTGATCAGGACGACATCGCCCTCGCGAACCAGACCAGGCACCTGGGTCAGGCCCTCGTCGACATCCGCAATGTGGATCACCTGATCCGGCTTCATCCCGGCCTCGAGCGCTCCGGCGGCGGTGGCGCGCGTCAGGTCTCCCAGCAGTATCAGGAGGTCGATGCCTGCCTCGGTGGCGAGGCGGCCGACCTCGTGATGCATCTCGGCGGCGAACTCGCCGAGTTCGAGCATGTCCGCGAGCACGAGCACCCTGCGCCCGTGCCCGTGCAGCCCGGCCAGCACGCGCACACTGGCGCGGGCCGAGTCGGGATTGGCGTTGTAGCTGTCGTCGAAGATGGTGAAACCACCGGCCTCGATGCGCTCCATGCGACGGCGCTCGCCCTTCAGACGGGACACGGCGGGCAACACGTCCCGCAACTCGATCCCCAGGCCCACGACCGCACTCAGGGCTGCCAGCAGGTTCTGAACCGTGTGCAGCCCGAGCAGAGGTGAGGTCACCTCGTGCTCGTCGTTCAGGCGGAACGTCGTTCCGCCCGGGTGAAACCAGACATCCGTGGCGTTCAGATCGCCACGGCCATCGACGCTGAATGTGATCACGCGCGCCTCGGTCAACGTACTGAGGACCCTGGTCCAGCGACAATCATCGTTGAGGACACAGAATCCGTCCGACGGCAGGCTGGACGCCAGGTCGCCCTTTTCGCGTGCCACGCCCTCGACCGATCCGAGCCCCTCGAGGTGCGCTGCCCCCACGTTGGTGATGATGCCCGCGCTCGGTCGGGCAGTCTCACACAGGGTGCGGATCTCGCCGGGACTGTTGGTGCCCATCTCGACGATGAGCGCCTCGGTCGTGGAATCCGCCAGGAGCAGCGTGTGCGGCACGCCGATCTCGTTATTAAAGGAGGCGGGACTGCTCACGACGGAGCGATGGTCCGTCAGCAGCTCGCTCAGGATGTTCTTGGTGGTCGTCTTACCGCAGGATCCCGTGATCCCGATGACCGGGATGTCGAGGCGCCTGCGATGCCAGGCGGCGAGCTCCGAGAGGGCGCGCCTGGGTGACTCGTGCACGACGATGGGCGTGTCACCGGGCAGATCTTCGATGAGGGCCGGCCGCGGGTCGTCGGAGCGCAGAAGCAAGCAGCCCGCGCCGCGCTTCAGGGCATCCTGGGCAAAGCGGTTGCCGTCAAAATTCGGTCCGTCCAGCGCCAGGAAGAGCTGGTCGCCGCGCAGGGTGCGCGTGTCGGTCGAGACCCCGTTCAAGGTTTCATCGCCACGCCCACGCAGGAGTGTGGCACCCGTGGACTCGATCAGGTCATTCAGCTTGAAATCACTCATGCGAGCACTTCCATCGCGACCTGCCTGTCGTCGAAGGCGTGCACGCGGTCTCCGATCGATTGGGTCGACTCGTGGCCCTTGCCCGCCAGCAACACCACGTCTCCGGGGCGGGCCACCTCGAGCGCGCGCGTGATCGCGCGCCGCCGGTCGCCCTCCACGATGTGTTCGAATCGCGCAGCGGGGCTCGGCATGCCGGATAGGATCTCATCGAGAATCTGATCCGGGTCCTCACCGCGTGGGTTGTCGCTGGTCACGATGGCCACGTCCGCGAACTCTGCCGCCACGCGCCCCATGATGGGTCGCTTGCCGGCGTCACGCTCACCCCCACAACCGAACACGAGGATCAGGCGCCCGCGCGACTTGCCGCGCTCGCTCTCGACCTCGAGGCCCTCGCGCAGGCACGACAGGACGTGCTGCAGGGCATCCGGGCTGTGGGCAAAATCTACGAAGAGGCTGAAGCCTCGCCCCCCTGTGGGCACGGGTTCAAGTCTTCCCGGAGCGGGAGAGGTGGTGGCGAGCCCGGTGAGTACATCACCCGGACTCGCCCCCAGAACCCGCGAGGCGGCAGCTGCCGCCAGAGCATTTTCAACGTTGTACCGACCCCGCAGGGGAGACCGCAAAGCACTCGCGTCAATCCCCATCCCTTCGAGAACGAAACGCGATCCCTGGAGGTCGGTACTAAGTTGACCAGCTCGCAGGTCGGCGCGCGCCCTGCTGCTGAACGTTACGACTCGGGCTCCAGCCCCGAGTGCAGCCTGCGTCATGATGTCGCTGGCCGGATCGTCTGCATTGACGACGGCCGTGGCATCGGGACCAAGCTGTGAAAAGAGCAGCGCCTTGGCATCGGCGTAGCGCTGCATATCCCCGTGATAATCGAGATGCTCACGGGATAGGTTGGTGAACACGGCCACATCGAAGTGGATGCCCGCGGTGCGTGCCTGAACGAGCGCGTGTGAACTGACTTCGAGCACCGCGCTGCGGCCGCCGGCGGCGCGGTGGCGCGCCAGCAGGGCCTGCAGTCGAGGAGCGTCGGGGGTCGTGTGGGAGGCCTCGACGAAACCGTCGGCCAGCTGGTAGCCGGTGGTGCCGATGATCGCAGGCGCGAGCTTCGCGCGGCGCATGATCTGACCAATGAGGTGCGCCGTCGTGGTCTTGCCGTTGGTGCCGGTGATGGCGCAGGTGCGCAGTTCACGGGCGGGCTCGCCCTGCAACAGCGCAGCGGCCTCGCCCGCTGCGCGGCGCGGGTCGGGGTGCAGCCACACGGGGAGGGTCACGGCACGGCGGTCGAACTCGAGGGGTGTGAGAACGGCCACCGCGCCGCGATCTTGCGCATCCGCGGCGAAGCGCGCCGCATCGATGCTGTTCGGAGAGACGGCGGCGAACAGGTCGCCGTCGGTGATCATACGCGAGTCGAGCTGCAGCCCGCTGACGGTGCGGGACGCCCCCTCGGGGGACGCGATCGCGAGTTCGCCACCCACACGCTCGATCAGGTACGCCAGGGAAAAGCTCACAGGTCACCTCCCGCCCAGGGCGTATCGTGGACATTGAATGCCTCGGCCGTGACGTGCGCCAGGGGTTGCGTGCGCTCGGGACCCTCTCGAAGCCCGGCCGCGCGCCGCAGGATGCGGATCGCAGTGGGTCCGGCAACTTCGCTGCCGTACTTGGCCCGTCCGCCCGGATCGTCCACCACGACGACCACCATCACCTCGCGGCCGTCGGCGATCCGTCCGACCGCGCACATCGAGGACGTGTAGCAGGTCGTCCGTGAAGCGCTGTGCACACGCTGCCCGACCAGGCCAGCCAGGCACTCGCTGGAGCAGTCGCTCTGGGTCCGTGCGTGCTCGACGTGGTGGGCCAGCTCGACGTGCAAGCAGCGTTCGTTGGGAGCCTTCTCGGTCGTGCCAGTCTTGGTGCCCAGGTAGGTGAACTCGGGGCACACCTCCGGCGACGCCACATTGCGGCCGGTCCCCCATTTGGCGCCACCCGCCATCATGTCGCGCACACTCTGGCAAGCGCGCTCCGAGAACACGCGTTCGGTCCCTTCCTCAGGAAGAGGTAAATCCCATCGCTGACCATCCTGTTCTATCCCCTCGATCAGTCTCAGCGGCCTGAATACTCCACCACGTGCGATGGTGGCGAGTGCAGCGGCGTGCTGCCAGAGGGAAACGGATATCTCGTGGCCAAAACTGACGGATGCGTGCGTGTAACAACGACTCCAGTCGCCGTCATCGAGGGACGGCAGCGAGCCAGCCGCTTCCGGTCCGAGACCGGCACCCGGCCTGGTTCCGTAGCCCAGGCGTGAAAGCCGGTCGTGGATCAGGTCGGCCGGCATGCGCAGGCCGATCTGGACCAGGACCGCGTTCACCGATCGCGCCAGGCCCACCGTCGCACTGACCCAGGGCTCCTTGGGCGCACCCAGGGCTTCGTGGATCCAGCGCTTCCCGCGGGTCTTGCCGCGCACGAGGAGGCCGCGCCCGAGGTACGTATCGAAGAGCTCTTCCGGCTCCACGAACCCGCCATCCAGGGCCATCGCCATGATCACCGCCTTGAGCGTGGACCCGGGCGTGAAGGCATGCCGGATCGGGGCAAATCCGCTCGTCTCGTAGGCACAGACCCCGTCGACTCCCAGCACCGCGCCAGTCTGCACATCCACGGCGACACCCATCGCAATGGCAGCAGCCTGCTCCTCGAGGGTCTCCTCGAGGGTGGTGTGGATGAAGCGCTGCAGGTCCGCATCGATGCTCGTGTAGACGCGCGGATGCTCCGGGGCATCGAGGGCCGAGTCGTAGTAGTCGGGAACGCGCCCATCCCAGCCGCGGCGACAGTCGCGCGGTAGGTGGCGGACGCGCCGACCGTAGACGCGCCCACCGGAACTGAGGATCCCGGCCCAGTGAGCTTCGTTCAGCTGTTGTTTCGCGAGCAGCTCCAGCCCGGTGCGCGGCCGTCGCTGTGACTGCAGCTCGCGAGACTGCTGATCGACGAACGCCCTGCGGCTTTCAGGGCTCCAGTCGCGCGCCTCCGATTCCAGGTCCAGGGCACGCCGAGCCTCTTTCGCTGCGGCATCCTTCCCTAGCACCCCCCAGCTCCCGAGCACCGTGAAGGCGCTGGAAGCGGGTCCCGGGTCGCCAGCTGCACTCGCGGTGCGCACCGGATACCGTCGCACGAGCCGATCTTCGAGGCACATCTGGAGCGGCGAGACAGCCTCATCCTTGAGCATCCGGGTCAGGCTGTGCGCGATGACGGGCTCGATGTTCGAGCGCAAGCGACGGAAGCACGTGGGCATGAGCTCGTCCCAGACGCTGTCGCGCAACGCGGCGCGCAGGTCGCGCCGTCCGAGGGACGCGAAGCGTTCGGGGTCGAGAGCACAGAGGGTCTCCTCGCCGACGGCATCGACCAGGCCGTCGAGCAGGCTCTTCGTCCAGCGCTCGGGGCGGTGTTCGTTATCCGGCTGGTGCACGAGGCGCTGGGCCTTCGAGAGCGCCAGCTCCGGATTCCAGGCCAGGGTCCACGCCTCCTGGCGCGGGAGACGGGTGATCCAGAATCCCTCGAATGGACCACTCGCAATCCAGGAGCGCACGCGCTCGGCAGCCTCCCGGGAGAGCCAGAGGGCGCGCGGAGCACGCACGACGAGCAGGCCCGATCCATCCTCGTCGCCGGGGATGGAGAGCATGCGTGCCATGAGCTCGTCGCTATCCGCATCCCCGAGCACGCCGGCGATCCGGTCAGCCATGTAGCGCGGTGTGTGCGAGCGCCACATGGCCTGGGGTGACAGGGATAGCTCGAAGCACTCAACCGAGACGGCCAGGGGCACGCCCTTGCGGTCGACGATATCGAACGAGGTACCGGGCGCGGTGTCCGTTCGGAAGCGATCTGGCTGGGCGCCCTCGGCACAGAACGCGATGTGAACGGCCTTCGCGGTCGCGGCGAGCAGCACCATGCCGATGAAGACGAATGCGCTCGCCGGGCGCAGCCCCGACGCAGAGCGCGTCGTGGTGCCGGTGAACAGATGCGTCCCCATGGAGCTCACAGGGATCCCTCGCGACCGGCGCCCAGGGACCCGAAACCGCTCTCCAGCGCCCCGGCCGGCGAAGGGGCATCCTCGCGCCCCGGCGCGCTGAACTCGAACCGGTAGCGTTCGAGCTGCACCCGTAGCTGGGTCGCGCGCCGCAGATGCCAGTCACTCTTGAGCTGCAGCTCGTGCAGCTTTGCAGCGCGGGCAAAATTGTCGGACTGCACGCACGCGGCGTAGGTTCCAACAATCAGAACGAGGCCGGAGACGGAGAAGGACAGCCAGATGCGGATCACTCCACGGCCTCCTCTCCATCTCCGACCGGGCGATCGTCCGCGAGGGTGTACGCGGAACGTTCGCCCAACTTCCCCCCGGAAGCTTCAAATGCACCGGAATCCCCCTGACTCCGGATGCGCCTTGCCGCCCGCAGGCGCGCCGAACGGGCGCGGGCGTTGGCCTGCTCCTCGTCGCGCGACGGACGCATGGGTTTCTTGGTCAGGATCTTCCAGAGACCTTCGCTTGCGCCGCCCTTGAAGAAGCGCTTGGCGTGACCGTCTTCACCTGAATGGAAAGAAATCACACACATCACGCCTCCGTCCGCCAGGGTCAACTGGGCCGCCTCGAGGCCCGCGGTCAACTCCTCGGCTTCCTCGTTGACGGCGCGCCGCAGGGCCTGGAAGGTGAGCGTGGCCGGATGCAGTCGTCCGGAACCGCGCGACCCGAGGGCACGCGCGATGCAGTGCGCCAGGGCGCCCGTGCGCCGGAATGGTGCCCGCCGCCGGTCCTGGCAGATGGCGCGCGCGATCTGGCGCGAGCGCGTCTCGCCGCCCTCGTGATAGATCAGGTCCGCCAGGTCGGTCTCGTCCCAGCGATTGACGATATCCGCGGCAGTACGCTCGCGGCTCGGGTCCATGCGCATGTCGAGCGGGCCGTCAGCCATGAACGAGAAGCCCCGCTCGGGCCGGTCCAGCTGAAGAGAGCTCGCTCCGATGTCGCACAACCATCCGATCGGTGCCGGCAGGGCCAGCTTGCGGAGGTGCCGGGACAGCTCCGACATGCGAACTCGCTCGAGCCGCACGCGATCTCCGAAGCCTTCCAGATTACGGGCCGCGACCTCCAGGATCTCGGGGTCCTGGTCGAGTCCGAGCACGCACACGCCCGGCATGGCTTCGAGCAGAAGGCGCGTGTGACCGCCGGCGCCGACGGTCGCGTCGATGATCCAGCCTTCGGCGGACTCGGGATGGGCTCCCCCGAGCAGTTCGATGGTCTCGCGCGCCAAAACGGGAACGTGAACAGGTTCGGGACGATCCACCATCCAGCAATCCTCCGCTGCGCCGGGGGCATGTGCAGCGCGCTGTGCGGCACGCCTGCCGCGCAGTGCTCCGCTGTTCTCGAGGCTCACGCGGCTATCGAAGCTCACGCGGCTCCTCCGGGCTTGCTACGTGTGAGCGCTGCGGCGAAGTCCTCGAAGGCCTGCTCGTTCTCTTCGTCCAGCGCGTCCCAACGCTCCGGCGACCAGATCTCGATGCGATCGCGAACTCCGGCCATGACCACGTCGCGGTCGATGCCGCCGAGGTTGCAGAGTCTCTCGGGCAGCAGAAAACGTCCCGAGCTGTCGAGAGTGACGCGTGTCGTGTACTTGAAAAAGGCGCGCTGCGAACGGCGGTCCGAGAGCTCCGCGAACGCCTCCGTGTCGAGTCGCTCGAGGGCCTTCTCCAGCCCGAGCTCCGGGAACAGAAAGAGGCAGCCATCGAGGCCGCGCGTCAGGATCGCGACGCGGTTGCCATCGTCGTCGAGGGGCAGGTCCTGCTGGAAGCGCTTGGGCAGGAAGACCCGGTTCTTCGAGTCGACGGAATGACGGGAGTCACCGCAGAACATTGACCCTCATCCCTTCGCTTGACCCGAGACACGCACTTTTGCGCCTCCCGGCCCCACATAGCCCCACCTGGATGAACTTCTGCCCCACACAGGTATTCTTGATTCACGGCCCGCGCGACACAACACAGGAATCCGAAAACCGAACCTGTTACCTCGTCAGGACTTACGACGGCAGCATGACGCGCTCCCAGGGCCGCAACACCACTAGATCTAGTAGCTGAAGAATCCGGAATCTAGCAGTCCTACCAGATCTGGTATGGGCTCGCAGGCCGTTACAGACCGCTGGCCCCGACCAAAAACATTCTGCGCCACCCCACCCCACCGGGCTTCGCGGGAACGGCGCGCATCAGCTCGCGCAACGGGCCGCCGCCGGCCCCGACGCGGCCAGCAGGGCGCTAGCAGACCGTTGATAAAGTCATTCGGCGCCAGGCCGGCATCCTCTACTCCGGTGCGGCGCCCGAAAACCTCGCCGAATCCACCGATTCGCCTGCGTTTCCAGGCTCCACACCGAAGCGGATGCTGGCGGCCTGGCGCCGAAGCACTTTATCAACAGCCTGCTAGCCCGAATAATTCATGGAGACGCGGCCCAAACGCGACGACCCGTAAGGGTCGCCTCCGGGGCCAACGCGCGAGAAGCACCACCAGAAGCCGAATCGACGCGTTTTGGCTCGCGCTTCATGAATTATCCGGGCTAGCTCTCGGACGGCGGAACCGTCTCCGACTGCGCGTCGGGAGCACTCTCAGTATCGGCGTCCGGGATGCCGGGCTCGCCTGCGTCGACGTCCAGCGAGGCCTCCGAACCGGCGTCGCCGTCGACCTCTTCCGTAACCTGCTCGTCGCCCTGAACGTCACTCTCGGATACGCCGTCGGCGGCGGCCGCCATCCCGGCCTCCAGGTCCGCGCCATCGAACAGCGCCTGCAGTTGAGAGCGCAGCTCCGCGACACGCTCCGTCGAGAAGTCGAACACAAAGACCCGGAAGCGCTGATCACGCCGCGGGCGCTTGACGAGGAAGGACTCCCCCTCCGGGCTGCGTTCGAGCTTCTCCAGCTTGACGCGCCTCTTGCGCATCAGGATCAAGCACAGCAAGTAGCGCAGTTCGCGCACAGGCTCTTCCTCGCGCCCTTCGAGGCTCACGAAGATCTGCTCGAGCGCTGCCAGGTCGAGCTGCAACGTCTTCTTCTTCTTCTCCTCGTAGTAATGGGTAAACCACCAGAAGAGCGGCTCCTCGGCTGGCGCGACGGGAGCACTCGCTTCCGTGTCCGCATCCGCCACCTGGGCCGCAGCGTCAGCGTCAGCCGGTTCCTCGGCCGGTTCCTCGGCCGGTTCCTCAGCGGGAGGCGTCCAGCACGCGGAACACAGGTCCTCGCGCAGTAGCTGCGCCTCCTCGTTCACGGCGAGCGTGGAGACGTGCCGCTCCGCTTCCGCAAAATCCCGCGCGCACGCGCCACATGTGCCGCCCCGAGACCCGATCTTCCAGTTCGCCATGCCTAGAGAATACGCTCCCCCGGGCAGCGGGCAACCCACGAAAGCCCTCCCCTCAGGGCCTTTGCGAGCGCCACAGCTCTCGCCAGCCCTGCACGCCCAGCCCGCCGCGCGAGCCGGTCAAGGCACTCAGCGCCGCCTCCGCCGCCACGCACTCGGTCAGGGCGCCCTCGCCCAGGCCGCGCTCCAGGTAGTCGATCAGGGCGGGCACGGCGGCCGGATCATCGAGCTCGGCAAGCCCCTTCGCCGCGGCGCGGCGGACGCCCCCATCGGGGTCCCTCAGCGCCAGGGCCAGGGAGTCGCGCAGATCCCGGGTCGCCCGCGCTGTGCTGCCGCGCCGACCGAGAGCCTTGGCGCACTGGGCACGGGTGAGCCAGTCCTCGTCATCGGTCAGGTGCCGGGTCAAGGCGGCCAGCACCCCGGGCTCGGCTTCGAGCGCATGCGGCATGCCGGCCAGGAGGCGCGCGGCCCACTGCCGCGCCTGCACCCGCGGGGACTCCAGTTGTCCCACCACGACGGGCAATGCGGGACGACCGATCTCGTTCAGAATGTCGCTCGCGAGGTAGGTCGCGGCGCCATTCCCGACGCCCAGTAGCTCGCTGAGCACCTCGCTGGAGCGGATGGGATATTCGACCAGTTCGGCGCGCGTCCGGTGGAAGTGGCGCGTCGCGGGATGCTCGGCGCGGGCCAGGTCCGCCCGTCCGTAGGCGAGCAACATCTCGCGCACCAGGTTGTCGACGACGAAGTCACGCAATGCCGGCTCGGCGCGCACCTCCGCGCGCATTCCGGGCCAGCCCGGATCCGCACCACGAAACGCCTCCCAGACCACCCTGTAGTGCTCGGGCAACTCCTCGAGCGAACGCACCTGGCCCGACTTGCCGCCACCCGACGCACACGCGGCGAGCGACAGGGCACAGCCCGCGATCCACCAGCAGAAGACTCTCACTCGCACGCCTCTCCTGACTTCGTGCGCAGCGCATCCGCGTACAGCTCGAGCATGCGCTCCGCCAGCGTGTCCCAGCTCGGCAACTCGACGTTGCGCAGTTCGAGCGCAGCCAGGCAGGCCGGATCATCGATGACCGCGGCCAGGCGCGCGCGCAACGCCTCGGCGTCCCCCATCGGGAAGCGCCAGCCCGTGACGCCATCCTCGATCAGCTCCGCCATGCCGCCCGGTTCCGAGACCACGACCGGCGTACCGCTCGCGAGTGCCTCGAGCACCACCAGAGGACGGTTCTCGTACCAGGTGCTCGGAACGACGAGCAGGTCGGTACTGGCGAGGGTGCGCGCCACCTCGTCGCGCCCGAGGGCTCCGCCGAACTGCGCTCCGGTCTGGCGCGCTTCGAGCTCGAGCTGCGCCACGTATTCCGGCGCATGGTCCCGTGGACCGAAGAGGGTCAGCTGTGCGCGATCGCGCTGCTCGGGACTCAGCGCCGCCCAGGCCGCGAGCAGCACATGCGCCCCCTTCACGGGCACCAGCGTCCCCAGAAAGGCCACGCGCAGGCGCGCCGCGGGCACGCGCTCGGTGAACGGGAAGCGATCGCGCTCGATCCCCGTCGGGAGGTGTACGCAACGATCCCGGGGCAGGCCCCAGTTCTGTAGACGCTCCAGGAGGAAGCGGCTGGGTGAGATGAAACGGTCCACATGGGCCAGGACCTCACGCCGCAGATCGGCGCTGCGCTCCACTGCCGATCGCTCGAAGGCCGCAGCCTGTGCCGACGGCGCTGACGGCGCCTGCGAATCGAGCTCGGCGCCGGCCGCCCGCCGCCGCAACTGCTTGCCGGCCGCGCGCGCCAGGGGACCCAGGTTCACACCGGTGCGACGCCGCAGACCCGCGATCGCACGGCCCGCTCTGCGCCACGTCGGCGACTGGCGCCAGTCAAAATCCGCGAGACAGGTGCCGCAGCGCGCAGGATCCACGGTCGCGCACAGGGAGCCGTCCGCATGTACCAACTGCCCGAAGCGCGGACACTCGAGCCAGAAATCGTGCAGCGTGAAGAGCGTCGGCAACCCGCGCCTGGCGGCCTGCCCCAGACAGCCCGCGGACAGGTACATCAGGTGATGGAAGTGGACGACATCCGGACGCCACTCGTCGAGCCAGGCGCCGAAGGCCTGCTCCGCCTGCGGGCGGCGCCAGGTCTCCGAGAAGTCATCGTAATAGAGGTTGTTGACCAGCTCGCGCACGGCGAGGCCCTCGAAGCTGCGGTCGGCGACGCTCAGGTCCGGACGCGCGATGTCCTTGGTCGTCGTGAAGACGGAGACCTCGTGCCCGGCCGCGGCGAGGCGCTGGCCGAGTTCGGCGGTGTAGCGCTCCGTCCCCGCCTCGTGGTCAGGGGGAAACAGGTGGCTGACGAGCAGGATGCGCATCGGACGGGCAGCATACCCCGTGCGCGAGCGGAAAGCCCTGCCCGCAGGTAGGCGGTTAGCGGCAGAGCGGGCTGATGATCGCCCACCACACCCGCAGCACCCGGTCGAGCATGGCCGAGACGAGCCGCGCGAGCCCGGCATCCTTCAAGGCCGGGGTCAACGTGAGCGGTCCCCCGACCAGCAGCGATGCGTCGGAGCGGGTGCGCGCGGCCTGGACACGCGCTCGGTCAGCCGCGAGCGCATGACGCCGGTCGTAGACCTCGCGCTTGCCCCGCACCCAGGAGCCGGCGCCGCCCTTGACGACGGCGAAGGCCAGCCACATGGCCTCGTAGACCAGCAGCGCAGGCACGCTCAGCAGCAGGGTACGCGCCGAGAAGCACTTGAACATGAACAGCCAGCGGTTGCGCGAGTGGTAGAAGACGCGGCTCGACGGGTAGTCCGTTCCCTCGCGGAAACTGACCCCGGGCGTGCCCGCGCGGTGCTCGACGATGGCGTCCTCTACCGACAGGATGCGGCCGCCGGCGCTGCGCACGCGATAGGACAGGTCCAGATCCTCGAACAGGATGAAATACGACTCGTCGTAGCCGCCCAATGCGAGCACGCGATCGCGATCGAGCAGCAGACAGACCGAGACCGCGACGTCCACATCGAGGGTGCCCTGGCCCTGGGCCTGGTCGAGCGGCGTGTAGAAGTTGCGCAGGGCGATCAATCCGGCAAAGTGGAAGTCGCCACCGTCGTAGTGAACCCGCTCGAGATCGTGATGGAACACGCTGCGCGGCTGGACGATGGCCACGTCCGGGCCCGAGTCGAAGGCCTGTTGCAGCTTGAGGAGCAGGTCCGGGCGCGGGATCGCGTCGTTGTCGACCGCCAGCACGCGCCGATTGCGAGCGGCGCGCATGCCCGCATTGCGCGCCGGCGCGGGACCACCGTTCGACTCCATGCGCAGGATGCGCACCTGCGGATAGTCCGCCTCGAGCAGCGCCACGCTTCCATCCGTGGACGCATTGTCGACCACGATGCACTCATCGAACCCACCCTCCAGGGCCAGGATGCCGTCCAGACAGGCGGGCAGGTAGAGCTCGCCGTTGTAGTTGCAGACGACGACCGAGACCGGAGCTGTCGACGGTACCGCGCTCATGCCTACTTGACCGGCAGCTCGAAATCGGCCGAACGCACCGGAGCGCGGTGGCGCAGGCAATACGGGATGTTGACGAAGACACTGAAAGCAGCCCTCACGAGCACCCACCACGCGCCCGGGGTCTGTCGGATCGACTTCCCGAGCCCGATGGTGCCCGTCGCGTCGCTGACCTCGCCCTGGACCTCGGCCTTCTGGCTACGCATGAGGACCTTCGTGACGACCAGGTAGGGCATGCGCAGCAGGTCGGACAGGGGTGCGTACTTGAGCATCCCGATCCATGCGTTGCGCGCATGGTAATAGAGGCTGCGCTTGCCCATCTGAACGCCAAAGGGCGTCTTGTGGTAGGCCACCACCCCGGGAAACTGCAGTACGCGGTAGCCCAGGTTGAGCAGCCGACAGGTCAGATCCCGCTCGTTGCCATAGATGTAGAGGCGCTCGTCGTAGCCCCCCGCCTCCGCCAGGGCGGCGCTGCGCGCCAGGCTTGCGCAACCACGGAAGGTGCTCATGTAGCGCTCGCGGTTCACCGCCGGCGAGTCGCGGTAGCTCTCGGGCATGCCCGGCTCGACGATCTTGGAGGAGAGCACGGCCGTGGCATCCGGCTCCGCGAGGAAGCGCGCCGCGGCACGCTCGAGCCATGCGGGAGGCAGGACCACGTCGTCATCGAGGATCACGGTCCAGTCGGTCGTCACGGACGCGAAGCCGATGTTGAAGGTCTCGCACGCTCCGTACTGCGAATGGGGCATCACGATCAGGCGCACTTCCGGAAACTCGCTGGCGATCATCGCAGCCGTGTCGTCATTCGAGGCGTTGTCCACCACGATCACGTCCGCAAAGGCGCGCGTCTGGGCGCGCAGGGCCTCGAGATTCGCGCGCACGTCCGCACACTTGTTCCAGGTGCAGATCACGGCCGTGGCCTGCGGACCCTCGCTCGCGCCGCCGAAGAATCCGGTGGCCGGGGTGCGGTACTCACTGAACGTACTGCTGCCCTGTTGCGCGGGCAACTCGAAGCGCAGCTCGCCGGAGTTCGCGGGCTCCAGCAGGCGCACGCCGTCCAGGGCCGCGATGGCTGCCCTGAGCCCGCTACCCAGAGCACGTCGCTCCAGGTCGGTCGCACCCTCGGCCACCTGCACGCCGGGCCCGTAGACCAGCCTGGCACCCAGGGCCTGAATCGTCCCGCGCAGCAGCTCGACGAGCAACGGATGCGCATCGAGCGCCAACCCGTCGACCTCGAAACCGGTGGACGTGGGCGCACTCCAGGGGCTGGGTTCGACCAGCGCGCGGCACAGGTCGCCCAACTGCGGGTCCTCAACCGAGCCGTTATCCCCGGAGCGGTCCGCGAACAGGCACTTCACCTGGTCCCCGCGCGACGCATGCCAGGCCAGCACGCCACCGCAACTCCGTGCCGCCAGTCCAGCGTCGAGGTCGACGCACAGGACCTCGGTCGGAAGATCGGCGTGCGGGGCGCTTGGTGTCGTATCCATCACGGGAGAACTACTGTCGACCATTCTCCCAGGCGAGACCTAGCAGCCCGTTCATAAACTGCCCCGAAACCACGACGGCATCCGGAGCGCTTCATCAACGGGCGCTTGGCGCTCACCTGGCGAAAGGCTTGGGCGAACCGTCGCCGACCTCGAACTCGCTATCCAGCATCGAACGCAGGTACTGCATCACCTTGTCAGCACTGGGCGGATGGTCCGCGCTGCGCTCCCACTTCGCATAGGCCGGATCGAGGGGCCGCAGGCTCTCGTTGGTCTCCCGCTCGACCCGCACGCGTACCTGGTAGTGGCCATCTTCGGACGGTCGGTACATGACGGTGGCCTTCTCGCGCCAGCCCTTGCCCTTGAAGGCGTGGGCGGATTCGCGCCAGCCCGTGGCCACGGTGCGCGCTCCCGGGTCGACCCCGGAACCCACCGGATAGCCGCAGCGCTGCAGGGAGACCATGACCACCTCGCGCAGCACCTGCTCGTTGGCTGAGGGGACCTCGCTCTCGGTCCATTGCGGAATCGGCGCCGAGGAAAGCAGGTAGCAGCTCGGGACCAGGCACAGACACCCGACGAACAGGACGATCGAAAACCAGCGGTTCATCGTGAGGACTCCCCGTCCTCGCCGGAATGCTTGTCTCGCAGCACGATCCGGATCGGCACTTCCTTCAGGGGCAGCTCCTCACGCAGGCGGTTGGTCAGGTAGCGCATGTAGTCCTTGCCGATCATGCGCTTGTCGTTCACGAACAGCACAAAGGTCGGCGGCGAGGTCTCGGCCTGGGTCGCGTAGCGCACGCGTACGCCGTAGCCGCGTGAGCCCGGCGAGCGCGCGGCCAGGGCGCGGTCGAGGACGCGATTGAGCTCGCCCGTGCTGACGCGCAGCTTGGCCTGTTCGTTGAGTTCGCGGCTGACACGCATCAATCCACGGATGTTGAGTCCGTTCTTGGCCGACAGGAAGCACAGCGGCGCGAACGTCAGGCCACGCAGCTCCGTATCGATGTACTCCTGGAACTGGTCGGGCTCGAGGCCCTCGACGAGGTCCCACTTGTTGGCGGCCAGGACGACCGGCTTGTGGTGGTCGATCACGTAGCGCGCCAGGTTCTTCTCGACGGACGAGATCTTCTGGGTCACATCGAACATCAGCACGACGACGTCCGAGCGCCGGATCGTCCTGCGCGCGCGCGCCTCGGTGTAGAACTCGATCGCATCCAGCTGGCGCTTGCGCTTGCGCACGCCGGCGGTGTCGATCGCGACGAAGGTCTCGCCGTCGTGCTCGAACAGCACGTCGACCGCGTCGCGCGTGGTGCCCGGGATCTCGGACACGATCATGCGCTCTTCCTGGGCCAGTTGATTGATGAGCGTCGACTTGCCGGCGTTGCGCCGACCGATGATCCCGACCTTCATGACCGGCGCGTTGCCCGAGGGCTCCTCCGCGTGCGGGAGCATGTCGGCCATCAGATCGCGCAGGTCCGCGACGCCGTCACCGTTCTGGGCACTGATCGGGTGCGGGCCCTCGGCGATACCGAGGCGCCTGAAGTCGTCCACGTCCCACGCCAGCGCCGAGCCCTCGGCCTTGTTGGCCACCAGGACCACGGGCAGATCGATGCCCCGCAGGCGTTCGGCCACCTTGATATCGAGCGGCGTGATGCCGTCGCGCACGTCGACCAAAAACAGCACCAGGTCCGCGCTGGCGAGGGCGGCGTCGACCTGGCCCTCCACGTGCGGCGAGAGGTCATCGCGGTCCACGATGCCGATGCCGCCCGTGTCGATCACCTCGACCCAGGTCTCGCCACTACTCGTGGTGAGCCTGGCCGGGACGGCGATACGGTCGCGGGTGACGCCAGCCGTTGGCTCGACGATCGCGATCCGGCTGCCACACAGGCGGTTCAGCAGGGTGGACTTGCCCACGTTCGGCCGGCCAACGATGGCGACCCGCGGGAGGTTCTTGGGAGTTTCTGCGCTCATGCCATTATCGACGGGTAGCGTAACGCTCGCAGCTGATGAACGGGTGGCAAACGGGGTCAGGTCTGTACTGGACACGGCGAATCGATGCTTCAGGGGACGCAGAGCAGGCGGTGCACCTGCGGCAAGACACGGGTGGAGAGTTCGAGCTCGCGCGCTCGCTCGGCCACATCGGTCACGAATCCGGTCGCCACGGCGGACAGGCCGCGCATGGGTGTGACCGGTTGAACGACGAGCGGGACCTTGGGCGCGTAGAGGGCCAGGTCCTCGAGTAGCGGGTCGTAGTCGCGCACCGCGCGACCGCCGGACACGACCAGCTTCGCGCAGGCATCCCGGTCCGCGATGAGCTCCAGGCAGCGCCGCCGGGCGACGCGCCACTCGTCGGCATTGCGCGGGGCGGCTTCAGGCGCCGGAAGGGCGACGGCGGCCGGACTGCTATCCGCGTTGAGCTCGACCGGGGCGTCCAGGTCTTCGGGCAACTTGAGATCCAGGCTGACATGTCTGAAGAGATCGACCACGCGTTCGAGGGCCTGCGGATGCCCGCCCGCGGTCTCGAGGTGCATGGGACGCTCCCCGACCATCCTGGACAGTGCGATCAAGAACTCGGGCCAAAGCAGGGGCTCGCCCCCGGTGACACTGACGGTGCGCGGCTCTCCGGGTTCGGACTCCGCGATCCAGCAGGCCGCCTGAAACGGCGTGGCCCAGCCGGGTTCCACGTGCACTCCCGTCGGAGCCGCCACGCGCGCGCGATCGCGATCGCCCGCGCCCAGAGACCAAGATCCCGGGGTGTCGCACCACACGCAGCGCATCGGGCAGCCGCGCAGACGCAGAAAGACCTGCAGCTCCCCCACATAGGAACCTTCGCCCTGAACAGAGGCGAAGACCTCCATGACCGGAGCGACGAGCGTTTGAGTCGGAGAGCTCACGTCGTGTGAGCGCGGGGAGGACTACTCCTCCGCGTTCTCCTCGCCCTCGGTCGTCTCCTCGGCGGCCTTCTTGGGCTTCTTCACCTTGAAGACAGTTCGCACCTTCGGGAGCATGTAGGGAGACGCCGTCTCCGGGTCGAACTTGCCTTCCTTGGCCAGGCGCTGGATGCGCTCGATGCGGGTGAAGACGCTCCGGTCTCCCCGAAGGGTATCGACGCCGCGCAAGCTGGGGTGGATGGACATGGCTCTGTTGTTACTGGAAGGGGCTCTGGGGAAAATGGCGCGGGATTGTAGCGCTGCCAACCCGGGCGCGGGACACCGATTCCCGGTTATTTGGAATGCGCGGACCCCGACGAGGACCCCAGGGGCCCGTTTCGGAGGGTCAGCGGTAATCCGCGATGTTGACCCGATACGCCCCCGTGAAGGGCAATCGGCCGCTCGGTCCGCGGGTTCGGCGCAGTTCGCCCTCCACGCTCTCCAGATCCCGGTATCCAGGCGCCGCCCCCACGAAGATGAGCAGCTTTCCCGACTTGCGGCGCGGGTAGACCACATCGAAGCCAGTGGCCTCCAGGTGGCGGTAGGTCGAGATGGCCCGCTCGCAGCCGGCCTCCGAGTCGTCGTAAGTGATCGCGACGACCGTGAAGATGTTACTCGGATCTAGGAATGCGCGCCCTGCGGCCGTCAGCCCGATCTGTCCGCTCGCCTGGTCTCCGGCGGCATCGCCATCCTGGTCCGACCGCGTCGGGCTCGAAGGGGACGCGTCCCGGCCTGTCGGCACCCGGAGTCCCGCGAATTCGCGGGACTCCGGGGTACCAGGCGAGTCTGCGGCAAGTTGGGAGCGTTCGGCGGGTCCCGCCGCGGCGACGGTGCCGGCGGACCAACGGCCGAGCATAAAGACCACGGTCAACGCCAGGGCCACAAGTCCGAAGAACCACTCACGGCCCAGGGGAAGGGTGATACGCGTCCCGCGCTCGGGGGCCGCCGACGGGCTCGCAGGGGGCGCGCTCGGCGCCGAGCGTCCGGTCACCTCCACCACGTCCGCTGCGCCAGCCCTGCGGCGCGCGCCCGGAGCCACCTTTGCCCCGGCCGCAGCTTCCTCGCGGGTAGCTTCGGGTGATTCGGGCGCGGGAGCGTGGTCCCCTTCGGCCCTCGGTGCCCGGGTAGCGGGCGCTGGAGCCGCGCCCTCCGAAGAACCGGGGAAGCTGAGAGCCTCACCCGCCCGCGGCTGCGGCACCGGCTTGGTCTCCTCGATCCGGGCCGACTCCCGGAAGGCCTCAAGCATATTGTCGTGGCGCTTGGTCATGGTCTTTGGCTCCCGAATGGACCCATTCTAAGCCTCGGGCCGCCGAATCCCAGGGCCTTTTTACCCCCCATCGTGGACCGCGGGCGGGCGCCCCCTCCTCAGCGGTCCAGCGTTCGCCGCAACTCGTCGCGCGCGGTGCGCGTACGCTCCAAAAACCCGTCATCAGGGGCCGTACGCAGGTATTCGTCGAGTATCGAGAGCGCCTCGTCCCCACGACCGGATCGTTCGAGGGCGTCCGCCAGGAAGAGGTGCACGGGCTCGGGCAAGCCCAGATCCTCCGCGCGCGCCGTCTCCCAGGCCCAGCTCCAGTGTTCGATCGCGCCCGCGAAGTCCTCCAGCTGAAACAGCGCCGTCGCCAGGAAATGGTGCCCCTCGAGCGAATCGGGGTCGTGCACCAGCGCTGCCCCCAGATGGGCAGCCGCCTCGCGCACGCGGCCAGCCTGTGCGGCCGTCTGCCCGCGGCGCAGGTCGTAGGCAGCGAGCTCCAGGCGCGCCTCCAGGAAATCCACGTCGGTCAGGGCCGCGTGTTCCGCAGCCTGCTCGGCCCCCTCAAGGTCCCCCGCCGCGTCGAGTTCGCGCGCCCGCTCGAGGGACGCACGGGCCAGATCGCGCAGAACGGTCACCCCGGTCGCCAGCTCCACGTCTCCGAGGCCCAGCTCGCGCGCACGGGCGAAGTAGTGCCCGGCGAGCTCGCGGTCGTGCTGCAGCAGGGCCGCCAGGCCCGCGTTCTTGCACAGGCTGGCCAGCTCGCCGCCCATGGGCTCTCCCTCGGCGAGCAGGTCCTCGTAGACCATGACCGCCTGTCCGAACTCCCCGACGACGATGCAGGATTCCGCGAAGAACCGCCGTCCATCGACGTCCTCCGGGTCGAAGTGGATCGAGCGCGCCGCGTGTTCATGGGCGCCCACGGGGTCCTGCTCGGCCATGCAGCGCTTGCCCGCGAGCATGTGTGCCTGGCCCAGGGGCCGGCCGATGAAGGCGATACCGGGATCGTCCGCGATCGCCTTCTCGAGCACGTCGAGCCCCGCCTGCCCGCGCCCCTGTGTACAGATCAGCACCACCCCACGCGCGCGCTGCAGCGCGCTGGTCACCCCGCAGGCAGCCACGCCGCGCTGGAGTTCGGCCTGGGCCGTCTCGAGCCGACCGAAGGCCGCGTGCAGCTCGGCCGCGGTCGCGTAGATACGGCTGTCGTCCGGCGCCCCGTCGCGCGCCACCTCGATCTGCCGGCTGACCTCGACCTCGTCCCCGGCCAGGGCAGCGCAACGGGCCGCCAGCAGCATGGCCTCGATCCGGTCCCCCGGCGCTGGCTCGATCTGATCCACCAGATCCCGGGCCAGATCCAGGTCGCCGGCCTCGATCGCCTCACGGGCAGCGACAAAGATGGGGTCCTGAGAGCGAGGCGAGATGGCCGGGCGACGCTGGGAACCAGCCGCCGCGCCGTCGCCACCTGAACAGGCAGAGAGCAGCAATGCAGCCCCCAGGAGCGCCAGGACGAGCCTCGTCGGCTGGCCCGTGATACAGGGATTCAGTGAGTCTGACATTTCGCCGCCCAGCCTCGCAGCAAGCACCCCGGCCCGCAAGCCGCGAGCGCGGGAAGCCAACCGGATACGGCACCGGGCCATCGTCCGTGCCGTTCGTCGGGTTTCATCCGCGTGCTCATGAATAACCCGAGCTAGCAGCCCGTTGAAAAAGTCCCGTAGCGAGACGAAGCCATCTTCGTCGCAGCAAGGAGTGCGAAGTCGAGACGGCGGAGGCGGCCCTGTAGGGCCGCTGAGCACGGCTCGACGAGCACGACGCAGCGGCGGCGAAGAGGGCGAAGTCGAGTAGGGAGTTTTTAGGGCGGGCTGCTCGCAGCCCGTGGTGAAAGTCACGGCGGGCTCGAAGCCGTCGGGATTCGATCTGGCAAGGCGCGCTGACGACGCGTATTCGTGGATACTCGGAGGAAGCGCAACGCCGCCAGGGCGGAGCCTGGCGGAT
>JBLHKW010000045.1:0-34028 GCA_047618565.1 Planctomycetota bacterium | reverse complement strand
GATTGCGTTTGACCCGCGCGGGAAGACGTTCCGGCACGAGACCTATCCCGAGTACAAGGGCACGCGGCAGAAGGCGCCCGAGGAGATGACGAGCCAGTTCGACGAGCTGCGCGCGGTCGCGGCGGCGCATGGGGTGCCCGTCTACGAGGTGCCCGGGTTCGAGGCGGATGATGTGATCGGGACCCTGGCGCTGGCGGGAGAACGGGCGGGGTACGAGGTCTTCATCGTGACCGGCGACAAGGACTTCATGCAGGTCGTGTCGGACAGGGTGAAGCTCTACAACGTGTTCAAGCCCAACGTCGACCTGGTGATCGAGGATGTGGCGGCGGTGGCGGAGAAGTTCGGGACGACGCCGGATCACGTCATCGATGTGCTGGCCATCATGGGCGATGCTTCGGACAACGTTCCGGGCGTGAAGGGCATCGGTGAGAAGGGGGCGGCCAAGCTGGTCAGCGAGTTCGGCTCGGTGAGTGGGCTGCTGGAGCGGCTGGACGAGGTCAAGGGCAAGGCGCGCGAGCACATCGAGCGCGATCGGGAGCAGCTGCTCATGTCCCTCGACCTGGTGACGATCCGCACGGACATGGACCTGGATCCGCCGGTGTCGGACATGCCCGCGCCGGCGCCGGATTCCGAGGCGCTGATCGCGCTCTTCAAGCGGCTCGACTTCCAGCGATTGCTGAAGGAGGCCATGAGCGAGGGCGCGCCGACCGTGGAGGTGGAGCGCGACTACGTACTGGTCAACGACGAGGCGATGTTGAAGGCGATGATCGAGGAGCTGCGCAAGGCGGGCGCGTTCTCGGTGGACACGGAGACGACGGGACTGCATCCGCTCGACGAGCAGCTCGTCGGTGTCTCGTTCAGCGCCCAGGAGGGGCGCGCGTTCTACGTGCCCTTCAACCAGAGTCCGGCGGTGCACCCGGACGGGCCCGAGGCCCTGCTCGAGGCATTGAAGCCCCTGCTCACCGATCCGGACCTGACGCGCGTGGGCCAGAACGGCAAGTACGATGCGCTCGTGTTCGCGGGTCAGGGCCTCGACGTGCCGCCCATGGACTTCGACACGATGATCGCCAGCTTCTGCGTGGCCGGGGCCTCGCGCCGACATGGGCTGGACCTGCTGGCCCTGCATTACCTGAACATCCAGAAGATCCCGACCAGTGAGATCATCGGAACGGGCAAGAACCGGGTGACCATGGCCGAAGTGATGGTCGAACAGGTGGCCGACTACGCCTGCGAGGACGCGGACGTCACCTGGCGCCTGAAGGCCATCCTCGAGGAGGAGCTGGAACAAAGCGGCGCCAAGTCACTGTTTTACGACCTCGAGATGCCGCTGGTGCCCGTGCTCACGAACATGGAACGGCGCGGCATCCGGCTGGACACCTCCGTGCTCGACGAGCTCGGCAAGGAGCTCGAGATCGACATCGAGGTTGCCACCAACGCGATCCACGAGCTCGCCGGGGAGACCTTCAACGTCAACAGCACGCGCGCCCTGGGCGCGATCCTGTTCGAGAAGCTGTGCATCCAGGAGGCGGCCGGGGTCAAGCGGCCCAAGCGCACCAAGACGGGCTGGGCCACGGACCACCAGACGCTGTCCCAGAAGTACGGAGAGGTTCCCATCGTGCAACGGCTGCTCGAGTACCGCGCGGCGCAGAAGCTCAAGAGCACGTACGTCGACCCGCTGCCCGGCCACATCAACCAGCGCACGGGGCGCGTGCACTGCTCGTTCAGCCAGGTCTCGGCGGCCACGGGCCGACTCTCGTCGAGCGATCCGAACCTGCAGAACATCCCGGTGCGCACGGCGCGTGGACGCCGCATGCGCGAGGCGTTCGTGCCCAAGGAGCCGGATGAGCACGGGGAATGGGTGCTGCTGGCCGCGGACTACAGCCAGGTCGAGCTGCGCGTCATGGCCCACCTCTCGGGGGATCCGTCGATGGCGGAGGCCTTCGCTGCGGGACTCGACATCCACGCCTCGACCGCTTCGAAGGTCTTCCAGGTGGACGCGGACGCCGTGGACCGCGAGATGCGCTCGCGCGCGAAGGCCATCAACTTCGGCCTGCTCTACGGCATGGGCCCCCAGCGCCTGGCGCGCGAGACGGGCCTGACCCTGAACGAGGCGAAGGAGTTCGTCGAGCGCTACTTCGCGTCCTTTCCCAAGGTGCGCGAGTGGATCGACGCGACGCTCGAGAGTGCACGCGAGAAGGGCTACGTCGAGACCCTGCTCGGGCGCCGGCGGCCGATCCCGGACATCAACGCGGCGGACCAGCGTACGCGCGTCTTCGCGGAGAACGCGGCCGTGAACACCCCCGTGCAGGGCTCGGCGGCGGACGTCATCAAGCGCGCCATGATCGACCTCGAAGAGGCCCTGGAAGCCTCGTCCCTGCAGGGGCGCGTGCTGCTGCAGGTGCATGACGAGCTGCTGCTGGAATTGCCCCTCAAGGAGCTCGAGGAGACGCGCGAGCTGGTGCGCAGGTGCATGGAGGAGGCGGTCATCCTGGACGTGCCCCTGAAGGTCGACTTCGGGCACGGCAAGAACTGGCTCGAGGCGCACTGACCCGGGCGACCCCTGGCCCGGCGCTCTCAATCCCGGGCGCTCGCGAATGGGCACGCGGGAATCCTTAAGGAAACCGAAAGGAAACCGAATGCGCGGCCGATACGTCTTCGAACACCGCTCAAGGAGACACCGTGCCCCTCTCATCCAACGCCATGCAGCTGAGCCCTTCCGGACTGACCCTCGTCGAGACCCGTGACCTGATCGATGCGCTGCCCTCGCCGGTGGCCCTGCTGGACCGCCACGGGTGCATCCACAGCATCAACCAGGCCTGGCAGGAGCGCGGCGTCGACAGCGACTCCGACCTGCACAGCCGGGAGATCGGCGCCGACTACCGGCTGATCTGCGAGAAGGCGGCGCGCCACGCGGATACGGATGCCGGATTGTTCGCCCGCGGCCTGCAGGCCGTCCTGGCGGGCGAGCGCGCAGCCTTCGAGATGCAGGCCCCGGAAGCCGTCGGCGACGAGCTGCACGTGTTCCGAGCCCGGGTCACGCGCCTGACCGACAGCCACGGCCCCTACTACCTCCTCAGTCGTGAGGACGTGAGCGGCAGAACGACCGCCGTGGGCCAGGCCTGATCGAGCCCGCAGCCCCACCGCCCCCCCTGTAAAGGCAGCCAGGGACGGACAATGGGTCTTTGTGCCCACGCCGAAGCCGTGCTAGAACGGAGCTGGTGCATGCGCCCCTCGCGGCACCAGAATCCCGCTACCGCAAGACTCCCGTTCGACCCATGGCCGAGACCACACTGGAACAAACCGCTCTGGAAGCCGGAGAATTCTCCGTCGTCCCCGAGCTGTGCATCGCCTGCGACGCATGCTGCCAGGACTTCCCCGAGGTCTTCTACATGGGGGACGACGCCAAGGCTCACACCTTGGACGACCAGCAGGCGTCGCTCCACAACGCACGCACGGTCGTGGACATCTGCCCCACGGCCGCGATCGAGTACTCGGGTGAGCTGCCGCCGGCGCTCCTCGAGATCGAACTGGAAGAGATCGTCGGCTGGGAAGCCAGCTGGGCCCCCTACCGGGACGCCCCCGAGGACACGCGCGAGCGCGACCGGCGCTACGGCCGGGATTACAGCGTCGATGAGAACTCGGGTTACGTCAAGGTCACCCTGCAGCTGCCGACGCGCGTGCCCAACGTGCGCGACCGCTTCCGCTTCGGCGCGCCGGAGACCATGCCCGAGTACCGCACGCATGTGACACTCGACGGCAAGACCCTCTCGGCCACGGGCTGGGTCCCGCGCATCTCCCCCAGCGACAAGGTCGACGTCAAGGTCCTCAAGGCCAAGATCCGCAAGCTGACCCACACGTCGAGCTCCTTCCCGGGACGCTTCACGACCACCTGGGATTTCCCGGACAAGGACGTGGTGGGCATGAAGTACCGCCACGACGCGCACGGCAAGATCGAGATGCTGGTCTTCACGGACAAGGCCAAGATGGACGCCTGGCAGTGGAAGGCGCACTTCATCACGGACGAGTGCACCTCGTGCTCGATCTGCGAGCGCGTCTGCCCCACGAACGCCATCTCCAGCGGCGAGCGCTACTTCATCGACCCGGACCTGTGCATCAACTGCTCGGTCTGCGGCGTCTACTGCCCGTTCGACGCCATCGACGACAGCGCCGAGGTGCTGGTCGAGAAGATCAAGCCCAAGCAGGTGCCCAAGGCTCTCGTTCACGAGGAACTCTGCACCGGTTGCGAGTTCTGCGTCGACGTCTGCCCCTTCGAGGCCCTGGAGATGAAGGCTCTTGAGGACAACAGCCTGTACTCATTGCCACAGACGAGTCAGGTGGCCATCGTCATCGACAAGAACTGCGTCTCGTGCAAGCTCTGCGAACAGGTCTGCATCAAGGATGCGATCGAGGTCCCGCGACCGCACCAGTTCGAGGACATCGGCATGTCCTTCATGAGCTACGTGATGGACGACCACTGATCCGATCCGGAATCACGCCAGAACCAAACGCGCCCGGGGCTCGCAATCGCGAGTCCCGGGCGCGGCTGGTTAACGGCTGCTGTCTACTCGGTCTTCAGGGCCGCAGCATCGCGCGCCTTGGCAACCATGCCGTCCTGTAGGGCAGTGAAGTCCGCCGCGGTGACGCCACCCGCGTCGGCCTTGGCCTTCAGCTTGGTGAGCGCGTCGGACAGACTCACCTGAAGCTCCTTCGCCGCTGATGTGCCGATGACCTTGGTGCGATCGGTGAGGACATCGCCCACGCGCGCGTAGTCCGTCGGGCTGGCGACCCGCATGACGGCCCGTTGCTGCAGGTCCACCATGGCGCGATCGAGGCGTGTCTCCGCCAGGCTGGAGCGAAGCAGCGCGAAGTCCGTGTCCTCGAGGATGCTGGTCCCGCTCTTCTTCTGCATCTGGTACACGACGCGAATGACCGCCTGGTTGCCATCGGCCGCCTGCGGGTCGAGCTCCGCGGTAGCCGCCGCGCGTGCCTGCAACAGCTCACTGACCTGGGCGAAGGACGCCGAGCTCATGCTGGGCGCCTTCGCCGCCGTGGCGAGCTGAGTGATGGCGTGATCCAGGCGCGCATCGACCACCTGCTCACGCAGGATGGCGAAGTCCTCCGCCGTGGCGCTGCCACCCTTCGCGCGCAGCTCGAGGTCGGCCACGCGCCGCTGCAGACGCTCGCCCGCCATCGGGGACGTCTGGCTCATGCCGGTCCCCATCTGAAGGATGCTGGCCTTGATCCCATCGAAGGCCTCGGGTGAGGTCTCTCCGGCAAGGACCTTCGTCTGGACCGAATCCAGACTGGCGCTGACCACGACGCCAGCCTTCGTGGCATCGATCGTGGTGGTCGCGCTGGCGTCCTGAAGCCCAGCTTCGGTGCCGGTCTGGGCCAGGGCGGATGTGGAAAACAGCAGGCTCAGGGTCAGTGTGATCGTCGATTTCATGGATGCTTCCTTTGCGGCCACGAATGGCCGCTGCGAGATTTGGGAGTTACCCGTGGGTTCGTGCGCGACGAGCGCGCGGGAGAAAGATCGAGCGAGTCGAGGGTGCGGAACACGTGGCAGGCGGCGAATGCCCCCGAAGGGGCCCCACTGCTCGCGCTCGAGGAAGCTAGACCGTGGCCGGGCGCCACGCATCGCGAAACACCGCGTTTTTCTTGCGCGGCGCGAGCTTGCCCCAACAACCACCGACAGGCCCGCAACCCATGACAGGCCCGCCGTGTCAGGGTAGACGAAGCATGGCATCTGGAGGTTGCCATGCCCCAAGCACGTGGGGAGGCCAGCGGCCCCTCCCCGCTGGCCATCCCGACCCCGCCACTGGCTCCGGTGGCCGGGCCATTTCTCGCGTCGGCGCCTGAGCGAACCGCTTGACTTTCGGGCCAAAACGACCGATAATAATCTAGATCATCTAGATGTAGCAAGGGAGACCATCGTGAGCTGGAAGCTAGCCGAAGCCAAGAACAAGTTCAGCGAGGTCGTTCGCCGGGCCCTGCAGGAGGGTCCGCAGCGGATCGAGCGGCGCAAGGACGCCGTGGTGCTCGTGTCTGCTGCGGAGTTCGATCGGCTGGTGGGCAAGAAACCCGACTTCATCGAGTTCCTGCTTGGCGCGCCGGACATGGGCGACCTGGACCTCGATCGGGACCGGACCCCCATGCGAGACCTCGATCTGTGAAGGTGCTGCTGGACACCTGCGTGATCTCCGAGATCGCCCACCCGAAGGGCACCAAACGCGTGAGAGAGCGCGTAGCAACCCTGCGAAGCGTCGACACGTTCCTCAGCGTCGTGACGATTGGCGAAATCACCAACGGAATCGCACGACTGGCCCGTGGGCGAAAGAGGAAGGCATTGGAGGCCTTCTTGCTGCACCTCGAGCAAGACTTCGAAAGCCGCATCCTCGGCGTGGACCTCGAGGCTGCTCGCATCTGGGGCGAAACCACAGCCGCCGCGAGGCAGCATGGCAAGACCGTCCCCCCCACTGACGGCTTGATCGCTGCCACGGCCATCCGACACGGCCTGCACATCATGTCCCGCAACGTCAGCGACTTCGAAGGGACAGGCGCACGGATCATCAACCCCTGGGACGACGCCTGACGGGAGATGCCAAGCCCGCACAATCTCCGCCACATTCCGCAACTACCGGCTCCCGCCCGAGCCTTCCACGTAGGAGGAAGTAATGGCGGACCAACATCAAGGACAGGGTCGCGCGTGGTTGCCCTCGTGCGTGAAGGCCCGAATAGAGGCATGCGTAAGCCGTGGAGATTGTGCGGGCTCCGTATTGATCCGTCCGCGTCAGTTCGCGCCCCGCACCGTGGTCACGACTTCGGGCTCGAGGCGAAGCGGAAGTCGGGCCACCTCCTCGCCCGCCCGGAATAGCACGAGCATGCGCGCCGCTTCGGAGACGGTGAGCACGGGCGCCGCACCTCGATACAGGTCGTAGCGCAACACGGTTTTGTCCTGCCAGTACATGGACGACAGGATGGGCAGCTTATCTCCACGCGCGTCGTGAACTTCCAGGGCGTCGGGTACGGGCCGAAGCGCGCCGCTTGAGAAGTGTAGTCGGCAACGGCGGGAGACCGTCACACCGAGCTCGCCGTCCTTCGGCTCCCAGGTCAACGGGAACCTCTCCGCCAGGATCGTACGGCCGTCGCAGCGAATCGTGGCGTTCTTGGGGACGTCGTGCAGGTCGAAGCTTCCGTCACGGGCCGTCCGTGCTGTGCGTTCCTCGATCGTGTTGTGGAAACCGCCGATGGCGTTCAGCACGTCGAGAAACGCGCGCACCTCGACGCCGGCGACTCCGCGGCCGGTGGAATCGACGACGCGACCGGGGACGACCGACCAATAGTCGTCCGCTGGCGCCACGAGAACCAGATTCGACGTCCCCGCCGGCACGGGCTCGGAGCGCACCAGTTGCATTCCGAAATGGTCCCAAGCTTCGATCACGTAGTCGCGCTCGAGTAGGCCGTCGATGACAAAGGAGCCGTCCGCGGGCTCCTCGTAGTCCCGCCCGTAGTTCCAGATGTCGCGCGAACTGCTGCCGGCGACTTGTTCAGCGAACAGGATTGGTACCGTGCCTCCGGAGATCTCGATGCCGGTCCGCAGCTGCACGTCCCAAACCCGGAGCCCCCGGCCCTTACTGTCGACGATGCGCCCACGAATGGAGAGCGCTGGGCGCTCCAGCACGAGCTCCTGCGGGGGGAGCGTTCCGGCCTCGAGCGCCTCACCCAGGCCGCGCAGCACGACCGGCTGGTAGCCCTTCAGCGCGGCGCACAGGGCCGGACCCAGGACCGAGGCTGAGCGCACGGCGACGCAGAACCTGCCGTCGCCCGCTGCCGTCGCCCGGTTGGGGCCATAGCGGACAAAGGCGCCCGCCGCCGGTCTGCCGTCGGCGAATCGAACGGTGCCGCGGATGGCGCAATCGCCTCGTCCTCCGCCGGCCCGCATGACGATATCCCCAACATCTCCGCGCACCGGAGTCCACTCGAACTCCGTATTCCGGAAGCCGCGCTTGAAGCAGTGCAGAACGCCGGAGGTTTGGGGAACGCGCGCCTCAAAGCGGCCCTCGGCGTTGGTCGGTATTCCCACCCGGTCCCGGTACCCAAACCCGTCGAAGGCGTAGGGGAATTGCAGGAGATCCTCATGTCGCACCCGGAAGCTAACTGAAACGCCGGCCAGCGAGGCTCCCGCCTCATCCACGACGCGACCGGTGATCGGGACCGCCGGCGCGGCCACGACCAGGTACTCGGGCTGCGGCTCCCCCTCGTAGCGCACCGCCCTTCGGACCAGGGTCAGGGGGTCATCGAAGGCGTCAGCGACGATGAGGCTCCACCCGCGCTTGCCAGTGTCCGGCGACTCGACGACGAAACGCCCCTCGTCGTCGGTCTCGGCGATGGCTCGCGCCGGGGCGTGACTGAACGCGACGCGGACGCGGACCAGCGGCTCCCCGTCCGGCGTCAGGACGCGACCGCGTAGACGGCGATCCCGCGGACTCCCTGCCTCGGGTGCAGTGGGCGATTGAAGGTACAGCGACCTCGAGGCCGCCAGCGCAAGCATGCCTGTGAAGAGCAGCCCCGTGAGCGACTTCTGAATCACCGTGTCTCTTTCGGGAGTAGGTTCATGCCGTGCTCAGCGATCCTTCCAAGGAGCGGTTCGCGCACTCGGGCCCGAGGAGGGCGAGCCGCCGGTGGGCGTTGGTGCATCGATCGTACGCCCCTACGGAGACACCAAGCCCGCGCAATCTCGGCCACATTCCGCAACTGCCGGCTCCCGCCCGAGCCTTCCAGGTAGGAGGAAGTCACGGCGGACCAACATCAAGGACAGGGTCGCGCGTGGTTGCCCTCGAGCATGAAGGCACCGAATAGAGGCATGCGTAGGCGGTGGAGATTGTGCGGGCTCCGTATTGTCTCATCGGGCGAGGTCCAGGATCGAACCGCTTGCCAACACGGCGTCAGGTCCGCTGGCCAGGAAGTCGGCGGCAAAAACGCTGTATTCCTCAAGCTGCTGACCCGGCCAAAAAGGACTCAACGCTCCTCCAACGCGGGATCCAGCGCGCCACGTGTCGCCGAGGCAAATGACCTTCCCAGCTCCCTCGACATCAGCGCGCTCCCAGACGAACCAGACGGCCAGGTCTGGTCGCTCGAAGCGCCGGGCGCCCACGGCTACCGTCCCGTTTTCGACCTGCACTGGACAGCTTCCATCCAGCACCAGGCTGTAACACCGATTCGTGTCCCAGTTGCCATAGAGCACGAGATCGTGATCGCGCAACGGCGCCCGACCTCCGCCAAGGTGTCCGGCCGCGGCTTGCAGGTCCGAGAGCAACGGCGGGGCATAGCCTCCGTAGTACCAGATCACCTGCTGATCGAAGCGGGCTCGAGCAAGCAGCTCGCGTGTAACCTCAAGCCCACCGCCTGTCCCATAGATCAGTGCGATCGGTGAGCTGGCAAGCTGAGAAGACAACCCGGGCCGGTCCCAAACGTCCCGTCGAAGACTGGCAGCCTCGTCATGGCGCCGATCAGGGAGTGGAATGCGGAGGAGCGTGCGAGGAGCCCGGCGGACATCCGAACCAGATCGATCGCCCCCCGTCTCGAACTCGTACACCTGCACGGGCAAGTACGCTTCACTCCAACCCGCACGTCCGACGCGGTCACGAGCTGACACGTAGGTCGACCGCTCCGCCATGGCGAGGGGCTCGATCCGCAAGGGCCCGTCCATCCAGTCGGTGATGACCGGCTCCTCGTGAGGTAGAACTACCGGACCATAGTGCAGGTGTAGGTAATCGGTCCGAACCGTGGAAGCGTTGACAATCGGGAAGAAGGCGTCCTTGAAAAACCAACTGTCGAACTCGGGAGTCACACCTGGTGCGCGCACGCCCCATTCCGGGATGACGAGGCGGCCAGGAGGCCATCTGAAGTGGACACGGAACGCGGATTCGACGCCGGAGACCAGAATCGTGTTTCCGCCCTGACGGAGCAGCACTGGGACGCCAAGCCCCTCCCGGTGCAACGGATCCCCCATCAAAGGCTCACCGTTCACGAAGAGGACCGCTGCGCCCGCTGCACGAATAAAGACTACGGCTTCCGACTCCGCCAAGACGGTCGTTGCGGCGTATGAGAGTGGTCCACAGACCTGGCCGGACGCGTCCGTATCCTGTTGCTGCCATGAGATGAACCCGTCCTCTACGCCCGGTGAACGAGACCCGAAAATAGCGTGGCGGACGGGATCTGGATCAAACGGACCTGTCGACCCTGTTCGTCGGGCGTCTAGCACGCTCCACGTCTTCGGTTCGAGAGATGCTAGATCCAGCTTCTCGGGCACGCCCTGGAGAGGCTGTAGAGCCGAGGCCAGGGCTAACCAGCAGGTCGAGGTGGTAACAAGCACGGGTCCTGGAACCGGATGGAAGCCGGGTGGTTCCGATGCCGTCCTCCCGAGAAACTTGGCCGAGGCACGGGGACCATGCCGAGATTCGAAGCCCGCGCAATCTCCGCAACATTCCGCAACTACCGGCTCCCGCCCGAGCCTTCCAGGTAGGAGGAAGTCACGGCGGACCAACATCAAGGACAGGGTCGCGCGTGGTTGCCCTCGAGCATGAAGGCACCGAATAGCGGTCTGCGTATGCGGTGGAGATTGCCCGGGCTCCGTATACCTACTCGTGCCGCAACGCTTCTACCGGATCCATGGTGGCGGCGCGCCAGGCGGGATAGAGGCCAAAGATGACTCCGATGCCCGCGGAGATGCTGAAGGCTAGCAGCGGGGCGCCGGGGGTTACGACGGTTCGCATGTCGGCGAACCTCTCGACGACGGTGGGGATCAGGATGCCCAGAAGCACTCCCAGGACGCCGCCGCCAGCCGACAGCACCACGGTCTCAACCAGGAACTGGGTCACGATGTGGCGTTGCTTGGCGCCCAGAGCGCGGCGGATTCCGATCTCGCGCGTGCGCTCGGTGACCGTGGCCAGCATGACGTTCATGATGCCGATGCCTCCCACCAGGAGGCTGATGCCGGCGATCGAGCCCAGGACGATGTTGAAGATGCGCTTGGTCTCTTCGGCGCGCAGGAGCAGTTCGAGCGGAACCACCACCTCGTAGTCCTTCTGCTTGTGATGGGCCTTGAGCATATCGCGGCAGGCCGCGGCCACCATGGGCACGTCGCGCGCGGCGCCGACCTCGACGATGATCTCGTGCAGTTCGACTTCTTCCATGTCCTGCGAGCCGGAGCGCATCTTGATCTGCACGTCGCCGAACCACTTGCGACCGGTGCCCAGCGGGATGAAGATCTCGTCAGTGATGTCGTCACCGGGCGCCGCGCGGTCGCTCTGCATGCGAACGCGCGAGAGCAGGGTGCCGACGACGATGAAGTAGTCGCCGCCGATCTTGACGCGCTCGCCCAGAGGATCCGAGAGCGGGAACAGGAAGCGCGCGACCTCGCTGCCCAGGACGCAGACGTTGGCGAAGGAACTCTCGTCGATCTCGTTCAGAAAGCGCCCGCGCTCGATCACGCGACCGGTGGCCTCGATGTAGGAGGGCAGGGTCGAGATGACGTCGGGACGCAAGGTGCGCGTGCCCACGCGCACGTCCTCGCTCAGCTGGCGCAGGGGTACTACGCGCTCGACACCTGGAAAGGTGGCCTCGATGCGCTCGAGGTCGTGGTTGAGCAGGCCGTAGGCGATCACCCGCTGGCGTGTGCTACCGACTGCGTCCTCGGGCGGCTTGACCGCGCGCAGGATGACGTTCTGGCTACCGAGCTGGCGAATCTGATCCTGAGCCTCGATGCTGGCGCCCTCGCCGATGGCCAGCATGGCGATCACGCTGCTGACGCCGAACAAGACGCCCAGGGTTGTCAAGCTGCTGCGCAGCTTGTGCAACAAGAGGCTGCTAACGCCCAGCCTGACGGTGCGGTAGAAGGTGCCGTGCATCAGTCGTTGCCCTGTCTGTTGTCGAAGACATCCTCGATCTTACCGTCCTTCAGTCGCAGGGTGTGCTCCGCCCGCTCGCCCACACTTGACTCATGGGTGACCAAGAGGATGGTCTTGCCTTCGGAGTGCAGTTCGTCGAACAGGTCGAGGATCTCCTCCGCGGTCGAGCTGTCGAGGTTGCCCGTGGCCTCGTCTGCCAGGATCAGCGCGGGATCGTTGATCAATGAGCGCGCAATGGCGACACGCTGTTGCTGGCCGCCCGAGAGTTGCAGGGGCCTGTGGTCGAGGCGCGACGAGAGCCCCACGCGCTCGGCCAGGGCTAGAGCGCGCTCTTCGCCGTCCTCGGGAGGCGAGTCCTGGTAGAACAACGGCACCAGAATGTTCTCGAGCACGTTGAGCTGCGGAATCAAGTTGTAGGACTGGAACACGAAGCCCAACTTGCGACTGCGGAAGTCACTGAGGTCGTTGTCGTCGAGGCTGGCGATGTCCTCTCCATCAACACGGTAGGAGCCGGTGGTGGGCGGGTCGATGCATCCCAGAATGTTGAGCAAGGTGGACTTGCCGCTGCCCGAGCTGCCCATGATGGACCAGTAGTCACCCTTGTTGAAGGTGAAGGAGAACTCGTCGAGGGCCTTCACCCGCGTGTCCCCCATCTGGTAGACGCGGCTGATGTTCTCGAGCTGGGCGGCTGCTTGGCGTTCCTCTCCAGGGGTCACTGTGAAGTGTTCCCGGGCAGTCCCGCGCCACCTGGCTTGCCGCCCGCGGCTTGCCCGGAACCGTGCGAAGTACCTTTGGCAGGCCGTTCGCCCTTTGCTCCGGCTCCATGAGTATTGCCGCCGCCTTCGCCACTGCCCTTGCGGGATGGTTTGCCCGCACCATCGTCCGCACCATCGTCCGCAGCGCGGCCCTCAGGACGACCCTGCACTGGCTGTCCCGCTTCCAGCTCATCCGAATCCGGGGCATCCTGCGCCTGGAAACCAGGCGGCGCACTGAGTAGTACGATCTCGCCCTCGCGTAGGCCGGAGAGAATCTCGACCCACTTCTCGTTGTGCTGACCGACCTCGACGGCGCGCTCCTCGGCGCCGGCTCCGTCCTGAACCCAGCACAGGTTACCGCCTCCCGAGCTGTGCACCGATTGCAAGGGAACGAAGAGCGTGTCCTCGATCATTTCCACCTGGATCTCGATGTTGCACGACATGCCCGGGCGCATGTCATCGTTGCCGCCTTCGATCGAAATGTCAGTGCGGTACAGGCGCAGGTTGGGATTGGCGAACCAGGAATTCTTGTCGGGCAGGCGAGCAACCTTGCCCACCGTGCCGCTGAACTCCTTCCCGGGTATTGCGTCGATACGCACGATGGCGTGCAGACCTTCGGTCACCTGCTTCAGTACCGACTCGTGCACGCTGGCCTTGACGGTCATGCCGCCGGCGCCGGGGATGCTGGCGATCTCCTGGCGCTCGCGTACTTCGCCGCCTTCCTTGATCGGCTCACCGCCGCCCATGTACCGACCGCCGTCTTCGCGACCGTAGACGATCATGCCGTCGACCGGAGCGATGATGCGCGCCTTGGCGATCTGCTCTTCGAGCTTCTTGAGCTTGTCCTCTTCGAGCTTGAGTCGGACCGTGGCCGATTCCTTGGCGGCCTGGTAGTCGGCCAGTTGGGCCACAGCCTGCAGCGCGGCCTTCCTGAGTTGACGCTCTGCCTCTTCTTGGTCGCCAACCAGCCGCGCCTCCTCCTTTGGTTGCTCGTAAGCCTGCAAGAGGGACTGCGCTCGCTTGGCTTGTTCGAGCAAGATACCGGCGCGCTTGAAGGCCAACTCGTCCTTCTCCAGCTCGGTGCGCTCGACGAATCCTTTCTCGTTGAGCTGGCGGCTCCAATCCAGTGTGTCCTCGGCCTTCTTGAGTTCTTCCTCGGACAGCAGGATGTCTTCTTCTGCCTTCTCGAGCTGCTGCGGCCGGTCTCCATTGCGGAATTTCTCGAGGTCCGTTCCCGCGAACACGACTTGCTGTTCGGCCTTGGCGATCAGGCTCTCATTCTCGATCTCCTGGATCTTCAGGTTCTCGTTGGCCTTGGTCGAGGCCGCGCGCCCGTTCTGGACGGTGATCTCCTGGGTCACGTGCTTGTCCACGAGTTGCGAAGCATCGAGTTCGGCCACAAGATCGCCGGCCTTGACATAGACCCCCTCGTCAATCAGGAACAGGATGGTCGAGCGGCCCTCGACCTCGCTCTTCATGCTGTAGCTGTTCTTGGCATCGAGGTTGCCACGCTCGGTGATGGTGATCTCCAGCGCCCCGCGGCGCACGGGCGCACCGCGGATCTCGAGCACTTCGTCGCTCTCGAAGAGACCCGCTTGCTGTGCGGAAACCAACGCGACAACTGCCAGGCCGACGACAATCAGGAAGAGCCTGCCACTGGATTTCTTGTTTGTGCTCATTCGCTCTCGCCCTCCTCTGGGGAAGGGTCTGGTTGAGGTTCCGACGCGATCGCCGGGGACTCTGATTCGATCAGTTCGGGGTCAGCCAGCCGCAGTCCGTCTTCATGGACCCGCAGCAGCCCCATGTCGAGGGCCAACTGCAGGCGCGCCAGGGTGAAGTCGATCAAAGCCCGAGTCTGAGCGTTCTGGGACGAGACCAGGGCACTCTGAGCCTCGAGCAAGTCGCGCGTACTCGCGCGGCCGGCCTTCTGGTTGAGTTGGGTGCTCTCGACCCGCTGCTGGGCGAGTTTCACGGCATTGATCTGGATCTCGTAACTCTCGCGCCGGGCGTCGAGATCGCGCAGCTCATTGCGCAGGTCCACGCTGATCTGATCGCTAAGGAGCTGCGCGTTGCGCGTGCTGCGCTGCCAGGTGATGAGGGCCGCGCGGTAGGCATTGCGCTCGGGCAAACGATTGACCGGCAGGTCCAGTGAGAGCCCCAGGCTCCACTGCACGTCCTTGAAGTTGTACTTCAGGGGCTCCCCCGCCTCGGAGTCACCCGAAATGCTGGAGGTCAGATCGAAGCCCATGCGCAGGGCGTCCGCCACGACGCGCGAACGTCGTTCACCGTCGACCACCGTATCCACGGCGGTCATGAAGTCGGGGCGGTTCTGCAGCGCGGTCGCGATCACCTCGTCGGAATCGTGGCTCGCGGGTTCAAGGCCCTGGTCCACCAGGCGTTGCAGCTCGCTCTGACGAATCGACACCTCGACGGTCGGCGGCAGTCCGAGAAAGAGCTTCAAGTCGTCGAGTAACGACGCGTAGACCTGAATCACGTCGATCAAGCGGCTCTCGGATGAGAGCTCGTCCTGCAAGGCCTGGTCGACCTGTACCAGCGAGAGTCGGCCGGCGTCCGAGAGCGCCTCGTTGCGCACGCGGATGTCCTGCACCTGCGAGAAGTTGCTCTGTTCGTTCTCGATCGTGTTGGTCTGTTGCAAGATGCGCAGCAGCCTCGTGGCGATATCCACCGATAGCTGGCGCCGGAAGCGCTCGAAGTCGCGCACCTCGTAGACCAGATCGCGCTCGGCCTGGGTCAGAGGCTCGTACACGATCAGCTTGCCCGCGCCGCGCAGGAGCGGCTGGGTGAACAGTAACGAGAAGCTGCTGGTGGCCTCCCAGGCGTCGCCGCTCAAGAGATCCTTGAAGACGTTGAGTCCGATGGCGCCCACGACTTGCGCGCCGGTGCCCAGCACTCGGGAGAGTCCCAGAGTGCCGCCGGCGTCGGCGGACGTCGCTTCGCTCCCGAGCCCCGAGAGATCACCATCGGCGAAGGCACCCGGGATCCAACCCAGGCGCCAACGCTCGAGGGTCAGGTCCAGGGCCACGAGGTACAGGCGCTCCTTGCGCGTCTGGTAGTCGCGGTTGTTCTCGGCCGCGATCTCCATGCACTCGGCCAGGCCCAGGTCGTTGAGCGCAGCGACTTCCCCGGAGACAATGCGGTGTCGCAGGCTATCGGGGTTGGGCTCGATGCTGAAGGCCCCCTCCTCCGCGAACAGCGTGGCACGGCGCGCTTCCACCAGGCCGTAGACCTGCTCATCAGCCTCGGCCGCGTACTCGGCGGCGCTCTTGCAGGCCGGCAGTGAGCAGGCGAACAAGAGTCCGAGACTTAGAATTCGATGTGACAAGGCTCCAGGCAAAGGTGACTGAGAGGATCTGGTGGACATGGGCGCGCCGCCCGTCGAAGAACTTGGGGCAGGGGGCGGGCAAGGCGAGCCCGGGGGAGGACTCGAAACTCCCATTGCACCTTGCTTCGTACGGTTGCGCCAAGCGCGCGCCCACGATACCCCAGCGATTAACTCATCCTTGACGCGGAAACGAAATTTCGTCCAGCTCAGTGGCCAGCTCGCCCAGATGGCGGATCGATGCGATGAAAAGGCCGACCTCCGGCGTGGAGTTCCAGACCGTACCGGACCTGGTTCAGTACCCGACACCTTCCGCAACTACCGGCTACCGGCCGAGCTTTCCACGCAGGAGGGAGTATCGGCGGGCCAACCTCATGGGCAGGGTCGCGAGTGGTTGCCGTCGAGCTTGTGTGCGGTGGCGGGGTTTCTGGTCCGGGGTCTGCCGGAATTAACACAGAGGGCGGAGGGGACACAGAGGACACAGAGGGGGAGGCGGCTGCGCCGCCAACAATCCAGACAGCTGTAGCCCCGATACTGAGCTAACTCTGTCGGCCCACGGGGCAGCCCGGGCTCCGTATGGCCAGCCGTGAGATTACGGCTGCTGAACCGCAACAATGTCCATGTCTACCGCTCCGTTGATCGTGCCCCATGTGAAACCGGACTTGGGCATCATCGTCACAACGTAGGTCACCGGATCGAACGCGGGGATCTGGGCGACAACGATGTTTCGGTCAATGTTCACGAAAGTGAAGGTCAGCGGGGTCGTGTCTGTAAGCGGGTGCAGCACCAGATAATTGATCGACTGGATGAGGCCAACGCCGTACTTGATGTCCGTGTCAATCGCGAGCGGCCGCATGGCCAACCCCGTGCTCGCCTGCAATACGTCTTCGGTGTAACCCACAGAAGTGACCATCTTCAAGCCATTGCCGATGTCTTGAGTGTTCTCCCACGGGGTCGGGTCACCTGCCCCGGACTGTTGACCGGGCCACGAATTGGCGCCTTGGGGAGTCGCATCGTCAACCGTCTGTTTGGACACACTCATCGCTCCCAGTGTTCCGCCCGCCAACGCAATCAAGGTCAGCGATCGTCCAAGTTTCCATAGATCAAGCATGATGATCCTCTGTATCTGTAGCGGACGCAGTTGTCGCAATCCATTGAAGGAGCGGGTGAGGTTGGCGGTGTCGAAGGTAGGTCGCTCGGCAATCGGCCCCCATGTGCTGGTGATTCCAAGCTGGCCCGGTCCGTGCACAGGACTACCCGTGGAGCGCCGCCGGGGAACGCTTATTCCGGGTCCGTCCCCTCGTCGATGCCCGCCGTGCCGCCCGAGCTGCCGGGGCTGCGGGGCTGCTTTCGCCCGAGCAGGCTTGCGGGCATGATCGTGTCGCGGCCGAACTTGCGGCGGATCTTGTCCAGGCTCGCGGTCGCGTTGGCCAGCTTGTCGTTCGAGGCGAACCAGGCATCGCGTGCACTCGGCACGCCGTTGAAGAGCTGGCCCTGGGCGGGCTGGCGCACGTCTTCGAGCTTCGAGACCTGGACACCTAGCAGGCGCAGGGGACGGCGCTCGACGCGATCGAGCAGCTCGCGCGCGGTGTTGAAGATGCGCGGTCCGAGATTCGTCGGCAGGTCGAGGGTCTTGCTGCGCGTGACGGTCTTGAAGTTGGAGAAGCGTGCCTTGAGCGTGACCGTGCGTCCGCGCAGGCCCTTGTCGCGCAGGGTGAAGGCGACCTCCTCGCAGAAGGACAGGAGGATGGTCGAGAGCTCGGCGCGGTCGGTCAGGTCTTCGGCGAAGGTGCGCTCGAGGCCGTGGGATTTTTCCTCGCGGCGCGGGGTCACGCGGCGTGGGTCGATGCCGTGGGCCAGGTCGTGGATCCAGAGGCCCGAGGTTCCGAAGCGCTTGCCGACGTCGGACCGGTCGAGCTCCGCCAGGTCGCGCACGGTGGTGACGCCCAGGGCTTCGAGGCGCTGGGCGGTGCGCGGGCCGACACCGAAGATCTTCCGCACGGGGAGCGGGTCGAGCACGTCGCGTACCTCGTCCTCCTGGATCACGCGGAAGCCGTCGGGCTTGTCGAGGTCCGAGGCGAGCTTGGCCAGGAACTTGGTCGGCGCCACGCCGACGGATGCGACCAGGCCGGTCTCGCGCAGGATGTCGCGCTTGATCATGCGGCCGATCTCGATCGCGTCGCCGAACAGGCGTTCCGAGCCGGTCGTGTCCAGGAAGGCCTCGTCGAGCGAGAGCGGCTCGACCACCGGCGTGTAGCGCCGGAAGACCTCCATGATGTGTCGGCTGGCGGCGGTGTAGCGATCGAAGTCCGGGGGCAGGAGCACCAGGCCCGGGCATAGTTTCTGCGCCTGCGCCGTGGGCATGGCCGAGTACACGCCGAACTCGCGCGCCTTGTAGCTCGACGCCGCGATCACTCCGCGTGCCGAAGCAGCCCCGCCGACGCAGACCGGTAGCCCGGCGAGAGACGGGTTGTCGCGGATCTCGATGGACGCGTAAAAAGCGTCCATGTCCACGTGCAGGATGGTGAGCGCGGTCATCTGTGTCCCATAGGGTGCCCGCAAGGTGCCCACGGCGTCAATCCGCAGTCGGAACCAGGGGGCGGCGGGCCGACCTATCCAGTATCCTTTCCCGGCCGAAATCTGGCTCCCTGAATATGCGCTACGAATCCGTACACCTGGAGGCCTTCGGCCACGCCCTGCCCGAGGAGGTCGTGAGCTCCGAGGCCCTCGAACACCGCACGGACGCCCTCTACGAGCGTCTCGGGCTCTCCGTGGGCCGCCTGGAGCTGATGAGCGGCATCCGCACGCGCCGCTTCTGGCCCCCCGGAACGCGCCCCAGCGCGGTCGCGGCGGCGGCCGGCCGGGACGCCCTCGAGCGCAGCGGCGTCGACCTGGGCCAGATCGGGTGCCTGATCCACGCCTCGGTCTGCCGCGACTTCATGGAGCCGGCCACCGCATCGGTCGTGCACGCGGAACTCGGGCTGCCGCCCACCTGCCAGGCCTTCGACCTGTCGAACGCGTGCCTGGGCTTCGCCAACGCGATGACCGTCGTGGCCGACAAGATCGAACGCGGCGAGATCCAGGCCGGATTGGTCGTCGCCGGCGAGGACGGTCGCGGTCTTGTGGACGAGACCGTGCGCATGCTGAACACCGACCCACAGATCGGGCGCAAGGAGATGAAGGCGGCCTACGCGTCGCTCACGATCGGCTCCGGTGCCGCGGCACTGGTGCTCACCTCCGCATCGATCTCGCGCGTGGATCGAAGACTGCTCGGCGGCACGCTGCGCGCGGCGACCGAGCACGTCGAGCTCTGCTCGGGCGGCACGCACAAGCCGGGCGCCGGCCCCTTGATGGACACGGACTCCGAAGCGCTCCTGCTCGCGGGCAACGCCCTGGCGCGCACGACCTGGGAGGCTTTCACGGAGGAGTTCGACTGGGACGCCGACTCGATCGACCGCATCGTGACGCACCAGGTCGGCAGCGCTCACAAGCGCCTGCTCTTCGAGACCCTCGGACTCGACCACGCCAAGGACTTCACCACCGTCGAGGAGTACGGCAACATCGGTTCCGTCTCGCTCCCGCTCACCTTCTCGCTCGCCGAACGCGCGGGCTTCATCCAGGACGGGCACAAGGTCGTCCTGCAGGGCATCGGTAGCGGCCTGCATTGCCTGATGCTCGCCGTTCAGTGCTGATCGCGCATCCACCATGAACTCCGAAATCACACCGCTGCTCCCGTGCATCGAGGTCGAGCCGAAGGGCGACACGCGCGCCGACGCCAGCGTCATCTGGCTGCACGGCCTGGGCGCCGACGGCAACGACTTCGTCTCGATCATTCCGATGCTCGGGCTGGGTCCCGACCGGGCCGTACGCTTCGTCTTCCCGAATGCGCCGAGCATTCCGGTCACCGTGAATGGCGGCATGGTCATGCCGGCCTGGTACGACGTCACCGGCACCGACCTGCAGCGCCAGCCCGACGTGGACGGCGTCCGCCGCTCCGCGGCCCAGGTGGCACGCCTGATCGCACGCGAGAACGAACGTGGGATCCCCAGCGCGCGCATCGTGCTGGCCGGCTTCTCCCAGGGCGGCGTGATCGCCCTCTACCAGGGCCTGCGCCACGGCGAGCCCCTGGCGGGCATCATGGCCCTCTCGACCTACCTGGCCGGGGACGAGGACCTGGAGCAGGAGCGCAGCGCCGCCAACCGCTCGGTCTCGATCTTCCAGGCGCACGGGAGCCTCGACCCGATGGTGCCCTTCGAGCGCGGCCATTCGGCCAGGGAACGCCTGACAGGGCTCGGTTACGCGGTGGAGTGGCACGAATTCGCCATGGAGCACCAGGTTTGCATCGAGGAGATCGAGGCCATCGGGGCCTGGCTCCAGGAACGCCTCGGCGTCGGCGCCTGAGGCACCAGCGCCCCACGGGGGCAGAAACAGGGTTTTTGGCCCCGATCCCTGGATCGCGTCCGTGCTCTGGGGTACACCATCCCGCGTAGATGTCAGGGAAATCTGACTTCATGAACATTTCCCGATCGCGCGACCCCACATGGCCTCCAAGACCGAATCCGCGCTGACTCCCTTCGAGGGCCTCGACGAGCCCCTGCTGGAGCAGCTGCCGACCTTCGAGGTCTTCTTCAAGAGCTTCGGCTTCAAGCGCATCCACGGGCGCATCTGGGGCCTGCTCGTGCTCGCCGGCCAGCCGCTCTCCAACAAGGACATCACGAGCGTGCTCGGGATCTCCCAGGGCGCGACCAGCACCACCGTTAATGAGCTGGCCGAGTGGGGCGCGATCTCCTCGAGCTTCGACAGCGGGCGTCGCTGCCACATCCACAGCCCGGTGGGAAACACCCTCAGCATCGCCGCGACCGTCATGCGGCGGCGCGAGCAGGTGATCTTCAGCCAGTTCAAGCTGGGTGCGGCGCAGACACTCACCTACGTCCAGGGTCGTTACGGCAAGCTCGACCCGCGCGCGGTGACCTTGCGCTCGATCATCTCCTCCTGCGAGATCGCGGAAGCGGTCATGCAGCTCGTCTTCTCCTCCGTGTCCTCGGCGCTCGGCAATCCGACGAGCCTGCTGTCGAAGGCCATCAACACGGCGCTGCGTGTGGGCTTGACCGTACCCGCCAAGATCATGAGTCAGGACGGCCAGCCGCTGACCGATCCGGACGCGCTCATCGGGCGCATCGAAGAGCTCGGCCAGGAACAGCAGCACGAAGAGGCCCCTCTGAAGTCCGAGGAGAGCGACGATGAGTAGCCTGCCGCGCGTCGTGATCACCGGCGTCGGGCTCACCAGCCCGAATGGCGACAACCTGACGGAATTCCGCGCGGCCCTGCTGGCGGGCACCTCCGGCGTGGAGCCCTACCACATCCGTCACATCGGCGACACGATCGCCGGCGTCTGCCACTTCGACGCCCTGCGCCACCAGAAGCGCAAGGCCCTGCGGCGCGGCACGCGCGCGGCTTCGATCGGGATCTACTGTGCGAACGAAGCCCTGCTCGACGCGGGCCTGAATCTCGAGCAGCGCGACCGCTCGCGCGTCGGCATCTACGTGGGCATCACCGAGCACGGCAACGTGGAGACGGAGAACCAGGTGCACGAGGTCGCGAAGTACGACTTCGACCTCTCCTACTGGTCCCACCACCACAACCCGCAGACCGTGGCCAACAACCCGGCCGGTGAGATCACCCTCAACCTGAACATCACGGGCCCGGCCTACACCCTGGGCGGAGCCTGCGCGGGTGGCAACCTGGGCCTGATCCACGCGGTTCAGATGCTGCAGCTGGGTGAGGTCGATCTGGCCCTGGCGGGCGGCGTCTCGGAGAGCATTCACACCTTCGGCATCTTCGCCAGCTTCCAGTCCCAGGGCGCACTCGCGAAGCACGCGGATCCGACCAAGGCCTCGCGCCCGTTCGACAAGGACCGCAACGGCATCGTGATCAGCGAAGGCGGCTGCCTGTACACCCTGGAGCGCCTCGAGGACGCCCAGGCGCGCGGCGCCAAGATCTACGGCGAGGTGGTCGGATACCACATCAACTCGGACGCGACGGACTTCGTGCTGCCCCTGGCCGAGCGCCAGAACGAGTGCATCCGCGGCGCACTGGCCAAGGCCGGGCTGAAGCCCAGCGATATCGATATCGCCAACGCGCACGCCACCTCCACGCCCATGGGCGATGTGCAGGAATGCAACGCGCTGCGCGAGGTGTTCGGGGACTCCGAACGCATCCACATCAACAACACGAAAAGTTTCATCGGACACTCGATGGGCGCCGCGGGCGCGCTCGAGCTGGCCGGAAACCTGCCCTCCTTTGACGATGGTTTCGTGCACGCAACCATCAACGTAGACAACCTCGATCCGGACTGCGACGTGCGCGGCCTCGTGCTCAACGAGCCGCTCAAGGTCGATCGGATCGACACCATCCTGAACCTTGCGTTTGGAATGCTCGGCATCAACTCCGCCGTGATCGTCAAACGCCTCCAAGCTTGAAAGCAGAGCCCCCCCACCGATGAACCGCGAACAGATCATTGAAGCCATCGAAGACATCATCCACACGATTGCGCCGGATGAGGACCTGACGGGCATGGACCCCGATGTCCGCATGCGCGAGCAGATCGAGCTGGACTCGATGGACTTCCTCGACATCGTCATGGAGCTGCGCAAGCGCTACGGCGTGCGCGTCCCGGAAGAGGACTACAAGGAACTCGCGACGATGAACGGCTGCGTGAGCTACCTCATGCCGCAACTGGCCGAGAAGGAACTCAAGCTGAGCGTCTGAGCGCACGGCTCGCGCTCGCCCTCCCCCTCCCCATGCCCAGCTCCGAACGATTCGACACGATCGTCATCGGCGCCGGCATGAGCGGCCTGGCGGCGGGGATCCGGCTGGCGATGTTCGACCAGCGCGTCTTGATCCTCGAACGCCACTCCCTCTGGGGCGGACTGAATTCGTTCTACAAGCGCGCCGGGAGGCGCCTGGACGTCGGCCTGCACGCGCTGACGAACTACATGCACCCGCGCAGCCCGGGAGCCAAAGGCCGCCCGCTCGCACGCGTCCTGCGCCAGCTGCGCATCCCGTTCGCCGACCTTCAGCTCGGGGAACAGAGTCAGTCTGCGATCGCCTTCCCGGAGGCGCGCCTGGCCTTCGGGAACGACTTCGCGCTCCTGCGCAGCGAGATCGCGCAGACCTTCCCCGATCAGCTCGCGGGCCTGGACCGGCTCACGGCCGACATCAAGGCCTACCCGACCCTGTCCCCGAGCGGAGACGCGCGCCCCACGCGCGACGTGCTGGCGGGCTACTTCTCGGATCCGCTGCTGATCGAGATGCTGCTACTGCCGGTCTGCTACTACGGCAGCCCGACGCCGAACGACCTGGGCTGGGACCAGTTCGTCGTGCTGTTCAAGAGCCTCTACGAGGAGGGCTTCGCCAGACCGCGCGGCGGGGTCAAGACCATCCTGGACGCCCTGCGCGGACGCTACCTGGAAGTGGGCGGCGAGCTGCGCATGCGCGCCGGGGTCGAACGCATCCAGCATGACGGCGAACGTGCCACGGGCGTGGTGCTCTCCGGCGGCGAGGTGCTCGAGGCCGATTGCATCCTGTCCTCCGCTGGCGCCGTCGAGACGCGCGCCCTGTGCGAGCTGGACGAGGCCGTCGACCGGGAGAGTGCCGACACGGGTCAGCTCTCCTTTGTGGAGTCCATCTCAATCCTGGACCAGTCCAGCGCCGCTCTCGGCAACCCGGACACGATCGTATTCTTCAACGCGGCGCCGCAGCTGGTATACGACGTGCCCGCGGGCCCGATTGACCTGCGCAGCGGCGTGATCTGCTGCCCGGACAACTACGCCGGCCAGGATGAGGACATGCCCGGCACCCTGCGCCTGACGCTGCTCGCGAATCCGGCCCAGTGGAACGGGTTTGCGGACGCAGAGTACGAGGCCCAGAAGGTGCGCGCCTTGACCGATGGCATGGAAGCGATCACGCCCTTCGCGAGCGATGTGCGCGCCCACACGGTCTACACGGACACGTTCACCCCGCGCACGATCGAGAAGTTCACAGGCCACCCCAACGGTGCCGTGTACGGAAGTCCCAACAAGCGCTTCGACGGCCGCACGGAGGTCGAGGGCCTCTTCCTGTGCGGAACGGATCAGGGCTACCTCGGCATCGTCGGCACGATGCTCAGCGGCGTGGCCATGGCCAATCAGCACGCCCTCGCCGCGGGTGGGCAGCTGAGATGAACGCGAGCCGTGAATACCTCAGTGGCAGCCGCGCCGGCAAGGCGCCGCTGAAGTCGTCGCCACTGGAGGGCGCGCGCTCGCGCTACGACGCCATCGTCATCGGCAGCGGTCTGGCGGGCCTGACGGCCGCGAACATCCTCGGTCGCGCGGGCCACAAGGTCGCCATCCTCGAGCAGCACTACAACTGCGGCGGCATGGCCACCTGGTTCAAGCGCCGCGGCGGACACACCTTCGACGTCTCCCTGCACGGCTTCCCGTTCGGGATGAAGAAGACCTGCCGCAAGTACTGGAACAAGACGATCGCCGACTCGATCGTCCAGCTCGGCGGCGTGCGTTTCGACAACCCCCAGTTCACCTTCGACACGACCTTCGACCGGGTCGACTTCAGCAACAAGCTGGTCGAGGTCTTCGGGATCGAACGCAGCAAGGTCGAGGCCTTCTTCGACCACGTGCGCGCCATGGACTTCTACGACGACGACGGCCGCAGCACGGCCGAGCTGTTCGAGGAATTTTTCCCGGGTCGCAACGACGTCCACCGCCTGCTGATGGAGCCGATCGCCTACGCCAACGGCTCCAGCCTGGCGGATCCGGCCATCAGCTACGGTATCGTCTTCTCGAACTTCATGAGCAAGGGCGTCTACACCTTCACCGGTGGAACGGACCTGCTCATTCGCGAGATGAAGGCCGAGCTCAAGCGCCAGGGGGTCGAGCTCTTCAACCGCGTGCAGGTGGACCGCATCGTCGTGGAGGGCGGCCGCACGCGCGGCGTCGAGGCCTGCGGACGGTTCCTGGAAGCGGACGTGGTGATCTCCAACGCCAACCTGAAGGTCACCCTCGAGAAGCTCGTGGGTCTCGAGCACTTCGACGCGGACTTCGCCGGCGGCGCGCGCGACGTGCGCCTCAACTCGTCCTCGTGCCAGGTCTACATGGGCATCCGCGCGGGCGAGACGCTCGCGATGCCGACGGACCTGCTGTTCACATCGACGCGCCCCACCTTCCACTCGCCCTCGCTGTGCGAGATGCACGGCGAGAGCCGCACCTTCTCGTTCTACGGCCCTCAGACGCGCCCCGGCAGCGACCGCTTCACCGTCGTCAGCTCGACCAACGCGCTCTACAAGGACTGGGCCAGCCTTTCCGAGGCGGAGTACGAGTCGAACAAGGCGCGCCTGATCGAGGAGGCACTCGAGTCGCTCGAGCACTACGTGCCGGGCACGCGCGCGAAGATCGACCACGTGGAGGCCGCCACACCACGCACCTTCGAGTTCTACACCCAGCACCACGCCGGTTCGTCCTTCGGCACCAAGTTCGAGGGCCTCAAGTACAGCATGGAACTCTCGAAACAGATCGATGGCCTCTACCATGCCGGCAGCGTGGGCATCATCATGTCCGGCTGGCTCGGCGCGGCCAACTACGGCGCCATCACCGCACACCGCGTCGACGCATTCCTTTCAAGCCTACAGGAGATCGTCAGTTGAGCACCGCGTTTGAGAACCAGAGCGTGATCGTTACCGGCGGCACGCGCGGCCTGGGCAAGGCCACCGCCATGGCCTTCCTCGAGGCCGGAGCGCGCGTCTTCGCCACCTACCGCGGCAACGAGGAAGCCGCCGCGGCGCTGCTGGACGAGGCCGCCAGCCACGCGGGCCGCCTGTCGACGCACCGCTTCGACGTGGCCGACTACGCTGCGGTGGAGACGTTCTGGGAAGAGCTGGACGATCTGGCGCCGGACGGCATCCAGGTGCTGGTGAACAACTCCGGCATCCGGCGCGACTCGGTGCTGGCGATGATGAGCAGCGCGGACTGGTCGAGCGTGATCGAGACCAACCTGACCGGCTCCTTCCACATGAGCAAGTTCGCGGTCAAGAACATGGTCAGCCAGCGCTACGGGCGCATCGTCTTCGTGACCTCGCCCGCTGGCCGATTCGGCTTCGAGGGCCAGGGCAACTACTCCGCATCAAAGGCCGGCCAGGTGGGCCTCTCGCGCGCGCTCTCCAAGGAGGTCGCGCGCCGCGGCATCACCGTGAACTGTGTCTCACCCGGCTTCATCGACACGGAACTGCTCTCGGATCTGCCCGAGGCCAAGGTGGCCGAGTACAAGAAGAGCGTCCCCATGCGCCGCTTCGGCACGCCCCAGGAAGTCGCCCACGCGACGCTCTTCCTGGCCTCGAAAGAGGCCTCGTACGTCACCGGCGCAACCCTGGAGGTGAGCGGTGGCTTCTGAGATCCAGACCGAGATCGAGAGCCTGCTGCCGCACCGGGATCCCTTCCTGTTCGTGGACGACATCGAGGAGTTCGAGGCCGGCGCGCGCATCGTCACGCGCTGGGACGTGAAGGCCGACATGGACGTCTTCCGCGGCCACTACCCGGGCGAGCCGATCCTGCCGGGCGTGCTGATCTCCGAGTTCGCCTTCCAGAGTGGCGCCATCCTGCTCATGAAGTCCGGCGATGAACACTGGACCGACAAGCCCGACCTGACGCCGGTTCTGGCCGGTATCGAGAAGGCGCGCTTCCGACAGATCGTGCGACCGGGAGCGTCGATCCGGGCCGAGGTCGTACTCGACCGGGCCATGTCCAGCGCGCGCTACATGACTGCCAAGATCACCTCCGACGCGGGCGCGGTCGCGCGCATCGGTTTCGTGCTCACCATGACCCCCAGCGCAAAGTCGGGCGACGGAGACAGCGCATGAAGCTTGGCTTCGAGGGCCACACGATCCTGATCACCGGGGTCGCCAACAAGAAGAGCGTGGCCTGGCACGTGGCCAAGGGCCTGGTTGCCGAGGGTGGACGCGCGATCTACTGCGTCCATACGGAGGAACGCGCCGAGCAGGTGCGCAAGCTGTCCGGGAGCGAGGACGTGCACGTCTGCGACGTGCGTGAAGCGAGCCACATCGCGGCCCTCGCGGCCAGCCTGAAAGCATCGGACACGAAGCTCGATGGTCTGCTGCACTCGATCGCCTTCGCCAATTACTCGAACGGGCCGCAGCCCTTCCATCAGACCTCGAAGGCCGACTTCCTCGACGCCCTGGACGTCTCCTGCTTCTCGCTGGTGTCCCTGTCCAACGCCCTGCGCGACCTGTTCCAGCCGAACGCATCCGTGGTCACCATCTCCATCTCGACCACGTCCCTGGCCGCGGAGAACTACGGCTACATGGCACCGATCAAGGCCGCGCTCGACTCCAGCGTCGTGTTCCTGGCCAAGAGCTTCAGCCGCTTCAGCTGCGTGCGGTTCAACGCCGTGCGCGCGGGCCTGCTCAAGACGGCCTCCTCGGCCGGCATACCGGGCTACATCGACTCCTACATATACGCCGAGAAGGCGACTCTGCGCAAACGCGGTGTGGCCACAGGCGAGGTCGCTGACACGGCGCTGTTCCTGCTGTCCGAACGCTCCTCCGGCATCAACGCCCAGGGCATCGTCGTGGATGCAGGTATGGGCGTGAACTACTTCGACGAGCAGATCGTCGGACAGGCGAACCAGACGTCGTGACGAGCAATGCCACCCTCGAGGTCGTCGTGCTCGCCACGCCGAACCAGGAACCCGAGCGTCCGTCCAGGGAGCGCGTCGCAGCCCAGAGCCGCGGGGCGCGCGAGGCGCTCTCCATCTCCGCAGAGCTCTCCGGCGCCGGCGATGCCCCCTGGGAGAAGGACCATGAGCACGTTCCGCTGTCGCGGGATGGCTGGCACTGGTCGATCAGTCACGACGCGTGGTGGTCGGTCGCCATCGTCGGACGCAGCCGCGTGGGCATCGACGTGGAGCGCATCGAGCGGCGACGCGGCGAGATGGTCGAGGCCCTGATCGCTCCGACCGAGCGCCGCTTTCTGACCGATCCGGATGAGGTGGATGCGACCGTCTTCGCGCGCGTCTGGACCGCCAAGGAAGCCGTGCTCAAGAGCGTCGGCATCGGGCTCGGAGCCCTCTCACGCTGTGTCCTGGTCGAGCCCTTGGGCCCGGAACAGGTCATGCTCGAGTACGCAGGCGAGCGTTGCCTGGTGCGCCAGCGCATCGATGCCAGTCACGTGCTCTCGATCCACACGCCCGGCGACGACTGGAGCGTGCGCTGGCACCAGGCACCATGAGCGCCGAGACGACGACGCCCGACGCGGGCCTGGAGACGCGCCGCGCCCACGCCCGGAAGGCGGCGGGCATCCTCGGTGACGAATACCCGTTCGAGCCCCATTTCGTGGCGGTCGACGGCGGCTGGATGCACACGGTCGACGAGGGCCCGCGCAAGGATGCTCCCGTGCTGCTCGCATTGCACGGCAACCCGACCTGGTCCTACTTCTACCGCAACGTGGTCAAGGCCTTCGCACCCGACATGCGCGTGGTCGCGCCGGACCACATCGGCTGCGGACTTTCCGACAAGCCCCAGCGCTGGAGCTACTCGCTCGAAGCCCACGTGGCCAACATCGTGCGCCTGATCGAGCGGCTGGACCTCTCCAACATCACCCTCATGGTGCACGACTGGGGCGGCGCCATCGGGATGGGCGCGGCCCTACGCGTGCCCGAGCGCATCGAGCGCCTGGTGGTCATGAACACGGCCGCCTTCCCCGCCCCCAGCATGCCCCTGCGCATCCGTGCCTGCCGCACACCGCTACTCGGCCGCTGGGTCGTACAGGGCCTCAATGCCTTTGCGGGCGCGGCCACGGTCATGGCGGTCGAGAAGCCGCTCGCGCCCGAGATCAAGCGTGGCTTCCTGTTCCCGTACGACAGCTACGCCAACCGCATCGCGACCTGGCGTTTCGTCGACGACATTCCGATGTCCGCGCGCCACCGCTCCTTCGCCACCCTCGACGCGATAGGCAAGGGCCTCGAGACCCTGACAGACCGGCCCATGTGCATGCTCTGGGGCGAGCGCGACTGGTGCTTCACGCCCAGCTATCGCGCCGAGTGGCAGAAGCGCTTTCCGGATGCCCAGGTGCATGCGATCGAGCGCGCGGGCCACTACCTGCTGGAAGACGCGGGCGAGGAAGTCATCGGCCGCGTGCGTTCGTTCCTCGAACAGCACAGCCCACGCACCGCGAGCAGCGTCTGATGCTGGCACAGGAGGTCGGTTCGGCCAACGTCGCGCGCTTCCTGCCCGAGCGCGCGCGCCAGGCCCCGCAACGCGCCGCCGTGATCGATGCGCGTGACCAGCGCATCACCTTCGCCGGGCTCGAGTCCCGCTCGAACGCCATTGCACACGCGCTCGCAACGCGCGGCGTGGAGCGCGGCATGCGCGTATCCCTGTTCGTGCGACCCGGGATCGAGCTGATCGCGATCACCTACGCGCTCTTCAAGCTCGGCGCGGTGCCGGTCCTGATCGACCCGGGTATGGGCCGCAAGGCACTGCTCACGTGCATCGAGCGCATGCGGCCCGAGGTGCTGATCGGTGTGCCGCGCGCGCACCTGGCGCGACTGCTCTTCCCACGCGCGTTCGCGACCGTCAAGCTGGCCATCAGCGTCGGAGCGCGCCTTCCACGCACCCACGTCTCCCTGAAAACGCTCCTGCGCACGGCCGTGGACACGCCCATCTGCGCCAATGCGGACGCGGACACGCCCGCGGCGATCCTGTTCACATCCGGCAGCACCGGACCGCCCAAGGGCGTGCTGTACACGCACGGCATGTTCGACGCGCAGGTGCGCAACCTGCTGCAGCTCTACGCGTTCGAGGAGGGCGAGGTCGACCTCGCGTGCCTGCCGCTCTTCGCCCTTTTCAACATCGCGTTCGGGATCACGAGCGTCTTCCCGGACATGGACCCGAGCCGCCCCGCCAGCTGCGACCCGGCCTCCGTCGTGGCCTCGATCGAGCGGCACGGCGTGACCACGACCTTCGGCTCGCCCGCCATCTGGCAGCGCGTCGCGCCCTGGTGCAAGGCCAACGGTCGCACGCTCGGGGGCCTGCGGCGCGTGCTGATCGCGGGCGCTCCGGTCCAGCCTTCCCTGATCGCCGCGTTGCGCCCGCTGCTCGCGAGCGGCGGCGACGTGCACACGCCCTACGGCGCAACCGAGGGCCTGCCTGTGTCATCGGTGTCCGGCGCGGAAATCGTCGACGAACTCAGGCCCAAGATCGAGTACGGCGCGGGCACATGCGTCGGACGGGTCGCGCCCGAGATCGACCTGCGCATGATCCGCATCGACGATGGGCCGATCGCGACCTGGAACGACGAACTGGAAGTCCCGGAGGGCGAGATCGGCGAGGTCTGCGTGCGCGGCCCGGTGGTGACGCAGGTCTATGCACAGGCGCCCGAGCAGACGACGCTCGCGAAGATCGCCTCGAGCGAACCCGACAGTCCGTGCTGGCACCGCATGGGCGACCTGGGCCGAATCGATCCGGAAGGGCGCCTGTGGCTGCACGGCCGCAAGGGACACCGGCTGCAGACGAAACGCGGCCTGCGCACGCCGATCCCGGTCGAGAACGTGCTCAACGTCCACCCGCGCGTGCTGCGCACAGCGCTGGTCGGCATCGGCGCCGCGGGACACGAGAAAGCGGCCCTCGTGGTCGAGCCCATCGCCGGGGAGTTCCCCGCGAACGACGTGGAGACGGACCGCTTCATCGCCGAGCTGGTCTCCATCGCCCGCAAGAGCCCGGTCACGTCCGACCTCGAGACCTTCCTGTTCCACCGCGGCTTCCCGGTCGACGTGCGCCACAACGCCAAGATCCACCGCGGCGAGCTGAAGACCTGGGCCGAGAAGGCCCTCGCATGAAGGCCGTCGTCACCGGAGGCGGAGGCTTCCTCGGCAGCGCGATCGTGCGCCAGCTCGCCGCGCGCGGCGACCAGGTGCTGTCCATCTCCCGCTCGCACCACACCGCACTCGATGAGCTGGGCGTCGAGCAACGCTCCGTGGACCTGCGCGAGCGCGACTCCGTCCACGCCGCGCTCGAGGGCGCCGATTGCGTCTTCCACGTGGCCGCCAAGACCGACGTCTGGGGCGCGCGCGAAGACTTCGTCGAGACCAACGTGACGGGCACCGCGAACGTGATCGCCGCCGCCCGCTCCGCCGGTGTCGGTAAACTGATATTCACCTCCTCCCCGAGCGTCTGCTTCGACGGCGAGAGCCACGTCAACGCCTCCAACGACCTGCCCTACGCAACCCGCTTCCTCTCGCCCTACCCCGAGACCAAGGCCATCGCCGAGCGCGCGGCCCTGGCAGCCAACGGCGACGACCTGCTCACCTGCGCCCTGCGCCCGCACCTGATCATCGGCCCCGGCGACCCGCACCTCGTACCACGCCTGCTGGCCAAGGCCGCCGCCAAGAAGCTCGCCATCGTCGGCCCGGGCGACAACGAGGTCAGCCTGACCTTCGTCGACAACGCCGCCCACGCCCACCTGTGCGCCGCCGACCGCCTCGAGCCCGGTGCGCCCCACGCGGGCCGTGCCTACTTCGTGTCCCAGCTCGAACCCGTACAGCTCTGGCCCTGGATCAACGCGCTCCTCGAACGCCTCGACCTGCCCCCGGTCACGCGCCGCGTCCCCGTCGGCATCGCCCGCAACGCCGGCGCCCTGCTAGAGATTCTCTGGCGCACCCTGCGCCTGGCCGGCGAGCCCCCGATGATGCGCTTCGTCGCCGCCCAGCTCGCGACATCACACTCCTATTCGATGGAGCCCGCGCGCCGTGACTTCGGCTACGAGGAACAGGTGTCGCTGGCCGAGGCCAACGACCGGGTCGTCGAAAGCCTGCTGCGCGCGCGCGCCTGACGACGCCAGGAAAGGACCCCGAGCCCCCCCCCGGACCCGGGTAGCGAGGGCAGGGACATCCCGAGACGATCGAGCCAGGATCAGGTTGGTGTGAGATCGAGCCTGGCACGGTATGCCCGGAAGGCACCGCCAGGCCAGCTGCCTCGGCGCCGGGCTGCAGCGAGTCACCCCCCCAACGGCGAAAGGCCCTCCCCTACCCTTTATGTAGAGGCTGGGCCGCGTTACTTTCCGATTCTCCGAGCACTCGGCCCGCGCCGGATGCTCCCGAGCCCCCCCCTCCGTAGAGAGCCCCCCGATGACCGCCACGACCCGGCAAGATGCCGTCCAGTTCATCTCCAACGACGCCGCGCTGGAGCACCGCGTGCAGGCGCCGAAATCAGACGAAGCGCGGCTCCCGGATTATTACGGGATCAACGTCTTCAACGACCAGGTGCAGCGCTCGCGCTTGCCCGGTCCCGTGTACGAGGCCTTGCACGCGACCATCGAGTCCGGCGCGGCCCTGCCTCCGGATATTGCGGACGCTGTAGCGTCGGCGATGAAGGACTGGGCCATCGAGCGCGGGGCGACGCACTACACGCACTGGTTCCAGCCCATGACGGGGCTGACCGCTGAGAAACACGATTCCTTCCTCCAGCCCACATCGGGCGGGCGCGCGATCCTCGAGTTCTCCGGCGGCCAGCTGGTGCAGGGCGAACCGGATGCGTCGTCGTTCCCGTCGGGCGGTCTGCGCGCGACCTTCGAGGCGCGTGGGTACACGGCCTGGGATCCGACGTCGCCCGCGTTCCTGCGCACGACGGCGGACGGGGCGACCCTGACGATTCCGACCGCCTTCTGTTCGTGGACGGGCGAGGCGCTCGACAAGAAGACGCCCCTGCTACGTTCGTGCGAGGCCATCTCCAAGTCGTCGGTACGGCTCCTGCAACTGATCGGCGAGTCACAGATCACGCGCGTGGGTCCGACGGCCGGCGCGGAGCAGGAGTACTTCCTGATCGACACTCAGTTTGCAGTGCTGCGACCCGACCTGATGAGTTGCGGCCGTACGCTCTTCGGCGCTCGCCCGCACAAGGGACAGGAGTTCGACGACCACTACTTCGGTGCCATCAACCGCCGTGCACTGTCCTTCATGATGGAGCTCGAGCGCGAGCTATGGATGCTCGGCGTCCCGGTCAAAACCCGTCACAATGAGGTCGCGCCATCGCAGTTCGAGCTGGCACCGGTGTTCTCGAACATCTCGGTGGCGGCGGATCAGAACATGCTCACGATGGAGGTCATGGCCGATGTCGCCGACCGGCACGGAATGCGCCTCCTGCTGCACGAGAAGCCCTTCGCGGGCCTGAACGGCAGCGGCAAGCACCTGAACTGGTCCCTGTCGGACAACCTGGGCAACAACCTGCTCACGCCCGGCCACTCGCCGCACGAGAACCTGAAGTTCATCCTGTTCCTGACGGCCGTCCTGTCCGCGGTGGATGAGCACCAGGATCTGCTGCGTGCCTCGATCGCCTCGGCCGGCAACGACCACCGCCTGGGCGCCAACGAGGCTCCGCCGGCCATCATGTCGGTCTTCATGGGGACCCAGCTCGAGGCGGTGCTCGACGCGATCATCGAAGGTCGCCCCTACGAGGGCAACCACAGCACGGATCCGATCCGGCTGGGCGTGACCGCACTGCCGAACCTGCCGCGCGACGTGGCGGACCGCAACCGCACCTCGCCCTTCGCCTTCACCGGCAACAAGTTCGAGTTCCGCGCCGTGGCTTCCAGCCAGTCGGTGGCGTACCCGGCCACCCTGCTGAACCTGATCGTGGCGGAAGCGCTCGACCAGATCAGCGACGCGATCGAGAAGCGCGGCGGGCCAAGCACCGAGAACATCCAGAGCGTGGTGCGCGAGGTGCTCTCGCAGCACAAGCGCATCCTCTTCGGGGGCGACAACTACGGCGCGGAGTGGCAGGCGGAGGCCGAGCGCCGCGGCCTGCTGAATAAGCGCACGACCCCCGAGGCCCTCGAGACGTTCGCGTCCGATCGCAACGTGGACCTCTACGAGCGCTACGGCGTGTTCACCCGTGGCGAGGCCGTGTCGCGCGCGCACGTGATGAACGAGAAGTACTGGCGCGACCTCAACGTGGAGGCGATCACG
>JBLHKW010000044.1:0-34349 GCA_047618565.1 Planctomycetota bacterium | reverse complement strand
AAAAAGTCCCGTAGCGAGACGAAGCCATCTTCGTCGCAGCAAGGAGTGCGAAGTCGAGACGGCGGAGGCGGCCCTGTAGGGCCGCTGAGCACGGCTCGACGAGCACGACGCAGCGGCGGCGGAGAGGGCGAAGTCGAGTAGGGAGTTTTTAGGGCGGGCTGCTAGACCGCGTGGACGGGGCCGCTGCCGTCTGCCGCGGCGAGCAGCGTGCGGCGCACGTAGACGCGCACCATCTCACGCCGGTAATCGTCGTCGCCCGGAATGTTGGCGAGCGGGTGGCACTGCTTGAACGCGGCCTCCGCCACGGCCCGTGCCGCAGCCACGAAGTCGTCCTCGCCGGGGGTCGTGCCGGCCAGGGTCTCGGCCACCTTCTTGAGGCGCACCGGGCGCGCGGCCAGGGCGACCACCACCATGTCCGCATCCGCGACCTTGCCGTTCGCATCCAGGTCGATGCGGGCGGCGACACCCAGCAGGGGAAAGTCGATCGATTCCCGGTCGCGCAGCTTGCCGTACGCTCCGCGGTGGCCAGGGGCCTGGGCCGGGATCCTGATCTCGGTCAGGACTTCGTGGGGCAGGGTCTTCTTGTTGACGATGCCGTCCGCTTTCCAGAGGTCCGAGATCGCGACCTCGCGCTCCCCATCCGGTCCCACGAAGAGTAGCGTTGCGCCGAGGGTCATCAGCGCAGGTGCGCTGTCGTTGCTGGCCGCGGCGACGCATTTCTTGCCGCCCGCGACGACGTGGCACAGCTCGCCGTCCTTCTTCAGACAGAAGCCGAGCGACTTGCGCCAGAAGTAGGTCTGGTTGTACCACTGGCAGCGCGTGTCGAGCATCACGTTGCCGCCCAGCGTGCCCATGGTGCGCAGCTGCGGTCCGGCGATCAGGCTCGCGGCCTGGGCCAGGGCCGGGGCGCGCTCGCGCACGAGTTCGCTCGCGGCGACCTCGGAGATGCGCGTCATGGCACCGATGACCATGGGCTCGTCGCTCGCGCTACCGGCACGGATACCTCGCAGGGCCTCGACCCGCTCGAGGGACACGACCAGCTCGGGCTCGAACAGTCCGTGCTTCATGTTCGGCACGAGGTCCGTACCGCCGGCGATGATCTGCGCACGATCCCCGCCGGCCACGAGCTGGGCGATGACTTCCGCGACCGTGGTCGGCTCGCTGAGTTCGAACTTGGGCAGGCGCAGCATCAGGCGTGGCTCCCTGCGTGGTTCGGCGTCTGCTCGCGCAAGGCGCGTAGCACGGCGCCGGGGGTGAAGGGCAGGTGTTTCATGCGTATCCCGACCGCATCGTGGATCGCGTTGGCCAGCGCCGGAATGGCGGAGTGCAACGGGCCTTCGCCGGCTTCCTTGGCGCCGTAGGGACCTTCCGGGTCCAGGCTCTCGATGATCGAGGCCTCGATCTCGGGCGTGTCGAGTGAGGTCGGGATGCGGTAGTCCAGCAGGGACGGGCCCGCGTGTAGGCCGAAGCGGTTGACCGCGTGGTCCTCGAGCAGAGCCTCGGCGATGCCCATGTAGACCGAGCCTTCGATCTGGCCCGCGACCAGGGTCGGGTTGAGGGCGCGGCCGCAGTCGTGGGCGCACCAGACCTTCTCGCAGGTCACGCGGCCGGTCTCGGGATCGACGGCGACCTCGACCACGTGCGCGGTGAACGAGTAGGCCGGCGATGCGCCGATCGAGCCGCCACGGTAGTCGCCGCCGAGCTTCGGTGTGTTGTACGAGCCCGTGGCGCCCAGGGTGTCGAAGCGCGCCTCGGCGATGGTGAAGGCCTCGCGCATGTCGATCGCGCGCTCGGGATCCTCCAGGTCGATGGCCTTGCCCTGGATCAATCGCACGCGCGCGGGCGCGACCTTCCAGGCCTCGCCGAGGGCCGTGACGACCTGCTTGCGCAGCTTGCGACAGGCGTCGATGGTGGCGTTGCCGACCATGAACGTCACGCGCGACGAGTAGGCGCCGAGGTCGACCGGGCAAAGATCCGTGTCGGCCGCGACCACGCGCACGTGCTCGACCGAGAGACCCAGCTCCTCGGCCACGATGTAGGCCACCACGGAATTCGAGCCCTGGCCGATGTCGTTGCCGCCGGTGAAGGCGGTCACCAACCCGGAGCGATCGACCTTCAGCTGGATACCCGCCTGGGGCATCTCGTTGGGGTAGATCGGATAGTTCGTCCCGGTGATGTACATGGAGCCGGCCACGCCCAGGCCGCGCCCGAAGGGCAGCTTGCCGCGCCGCTCTTTCCACCCGCTGGCAGCTTCCACCGAATCCAGGCACTGCAGGAATCCGTTGGACGTGATGCGCTGGCCGTTGACCGTGTGGGTGTTCTGGCCGAGGTTGTTCTTGCGCCGCACCTCGATCGGATCCATGCCGATCTTCTCCGCCAGCTGGTCGAGCTGCACCTCGAAGGCGAAGCGCGGCTGCACCGAACCGTGGCCGCGTTTCGGTCCACAGGGCGGCTTGTTGGTGAAGACGCGCGTGGAGTTGAAGCGGTAGCTCGGGAAGTCGTAGGGGCCACTGAGCAGCTGGCCTGAGTAGTACGTCGTGACCAGGCCGAAGGAGCTGTAGGAGCCTCCGTCGATCAGGATCTTCGCATCGACCGCAGTCAGGGTACCGTCGCTCTTGATACCCGACTTGTAATGCAGGCTCATCGGGTGCCGGCCGCGGTGCGCGTAGAAGACCTCCTCGCGCGTCCAGAGCATCTTGACCGGGCGGCCCGTGATCATCGCCAGCTTGGAGACGCAGAACTCGAGGCTGAAGGGATCCGACTTGCCCCCGAAGGCGCCGCCCAGGCAGGGCTGGATGACGCGTATCTTCTGGGGCTCGAGCTCGAGCACGGCGCTCAGGGCGCGGTGCACGTAGTGGGTGATCTGCGTCGCCGACCAGAGCGTCAGCAGTCCGTCGGCTCCGAACGTCGCGACGGCGCAATGGGGCTCGATCGCGGCGTGGGTGGAACCGTGGAAGGAGTAGTCGTCCTCGACCACCGCGTCGGCCGCCGCCAGGCCCGCGTCCACGTCGCCGAAATCCAGGGCGACATGCTTGGAGACGTTGTTGCCGCGCTTGTTCTCGTGGATCGTGGGCTCGGCGCGCGTCAGGGCATCCTGCGGATCCAGGTAGGCGTGCAGGACCTCGTACTCGACGTCGATCAGCTCGAGCGCCTGATTCGCGGTGTCCTCGTCGATGGCCGCCACGGCCGCAACCTCGTCCCCGATGAAGCGCACCTTGTCGACCGCCAGCGCGTTCTCGTCCGGGGTCCACGGGATGACGCCGTAGCACACGGGCATGTCCGCGCCGGTGATGACCGCGTGCACGCCCGCGAGCGCGAGCGCGCGCGAGGTGTCGATCGACTTGATCAGCGCGTGCGCGTGCGGGCTGCGCAGGGTCTTGGCGTGCAGCATGCCCGGCAACTGGATGTCGTCGGTGTACACGGCCTGGCCGGTCGCCTTGGCGAGCCCGTCGACCTTGCGGCGCGGCTTGCCGATGACCTGAAAGCCGGACTCCCAGGGCGGCTGGGGGCCGCGGATGTCACGCGCCGCCATCGCTGTCCTCCGTCGATGATTCCGCGGCTCGCTGCAAGGCCCACGCCGGTTGTGGGGGCGCCTGATGGGCCGCTTCCGCGACGCAGGTCTGGACCGCCTGGATGATCTGGGTGTAGCCCGTGCAGCGGCAGAGGTTACCGGACAGGGCATCGCGGATCTCGGCCTCGTCGGGCTGCGGCTTCTCCTTCAACAAAGCGCGCGCGGAGAGCATCATGCCCGGCTGACAGAAACCGCACTGCAGAGCGCCGCAGCGGTCGAACGCATCCTGGACCGGATCCAGTGCGCCCGGTTCGCCGCTGCGCCGGTGCGCCGGCATCAGGCCCTCGATCGTCACCACGCTCTTGCCCTGGGCGTTCGAGGCCAGCAGCAGGCACGCGAGTACGGGCTTTCCCTCCAACAGAACCGTGCAGGCGCCGCAGTCTCCCTTGTCGCAGCCTTGCTTCGATCCGGTCAACCCGAGCTCGTACCGCAGGACCTCCAGCAGGGTCCAGTGGGCCGGCGCGGCGACGTCCAGGTCGTCGCCGTTGATGCTCAGGCGGAGATGGCGCATGCGGCTATCTTCGCCTGGGAGGGGGTCCGCGCGCACCAAAAATGCGGCGCGAACCGGCGCCGAGGGCTTCCTACGGTTTGTAGAGCTTGCCCTTGGCGAAGAACCTCAGCAGCTGGTCCAGGAAGTCCGGGACGTGCTTCTGGAAGACTTCCAGCTGGGCGTCGAGGTCGGGCTCGAAACCAGGAATGCGCTCCCAGTTTCCGTCCTCGTTCTCGGTCCGGCCCTGCTCATCCCAGAGCGTGTACAGCTCGTCGAGGATCTCCGGCAGCGCGTCCGGGTGGAAGCGCACCAGGAAGGCGACCGTGCCCCAGGCCAGGTGCGCGCCGTCGGTATCCCAGTGGCCCCGTTTCAGGGCGGCGAGCTCGCGCATCGTGAGCGCTTCCTTGCGTCGACGCAGGCTGTTCTCGAGCAGCTTGTTCCAGTTCTCGTGCTCGGCCGAGCTCACGAAGCCGCTGCGGTAGGGGAAGCAGTAGATGCCCTTGTTCTCTTCCATCTCGGTGTGCCAGGCGAGTCCCATGGCCAGCCAGTAGGGCTGCTGACCGAAGCGTCGCAGGGTCAGCATCTGGGCCAGGCGGTTGATCATCTCGGCCTTGGGGCTGCCCTCATAGTCCTCCTTGATGCCGATGTACGGTTGCCATGCGGCGACCAGTGGACTCTCCAGCACGAAGCCGCTCATGCCGGCCGCGGCCCGGCCCCAGGCCGCGAGGTACGGGTTCAATTCGACCAGGTGCGCGACGGCGGCCCCGTGGTGATCTTCGTTGTCCATTTCGAGCAACACGGCGGTCTGTGTCTCCCGCGGCCGGGCTCCCCATTCGTAGGTGCCGTCGTCGTCCTCGTCGTCGCTCGCTGCAACCGCCTCGCGCGAGTCCGGCAAGGGCATGATCCCGTCCGTCGCATCCAGGATGTCCTCGATCAGGACCATGTTCTTTTTCGCGCCCTTGGCACCCTTCTTCGTGTCGATCGACAGCAACAGCACGCGCCCATCCGCCGACAGGTCCATCCTGTACTCGAATTCCGCGGCCCACGGTGCCCAGGTGCTGATCGCTGTGCGCGCGCCCTGTGGGAGGCTCTCGGGGAGTTCTTCAGCCGGGAGCTTGGCCCGGCCCTGGTAGACGATCGGGTCATCGCCGCCAACAGGTCGGGTCGCAGCGGCGGGGGCAGGGGCGGCAAGTACGGTTGCCACGAGCCCCAGGAAGGTCGAATACATGAACTTCTCCATGGAAGGGGGAGTGCCAGGCCCTGGAAGTGTCCGCGGGAGGATATTGGCTCCTCCACACGTCCATAGAGACGTCCGGCCCGGGCGTTTCGCCCTCAGAAGATGGGATTACTATCCCTTACGCGACCACTCAGGGAGATTGCGTACGTTTCGACTCGGCGCGTCGCTTGCGGCGCGTCGCCGCGTCGACAGGTCCCGGCTTCTTCTCGGAGCGCGCGTGCTCGACGCTCTGGAGAGCCTCGATATCCGTCTCGACGATGTCCGTCACCACGCGGTGCTGGGCGGGATCGAGCTCGGTCAACCCGCGGAACTTCAGGTATTCCTCGACCACGCCTTCATCGATCAGCACCGGATCGCCGTTGATCCACTGGCGGTCGGCTCCGTCCTTGGTGACGTTCGCAATCCAGTACGGCTCGTCGGTCTCCACGCAACGGTGACTGGCATCCACCGCGCGTCCCTCGATACGCTTCAGGGCCTTACCGTTGAAGTAGACCGTGCGGCCCGACTTGGAGAGCTTCGCATGGGCGATCCACGCGGGTGCGGTCTCGCCCTTCTCGGGCCTGCGTTCGATGAAGAGGAGTCGTTGCTTCGCCACGGATGATTCCTGGTTGGATACGGGTCCGGTCGCGTGCTCTGGACGCCAGCCGGGGCGCTGAGTGTAGCGTTAGGTACGGCCAGTGCCCGTGTGCAGGTGCTGATTACGCGCCGGGCGCGGCCTCGGGCGCGTCGAGCAGGTAGGGTGCGATCGTTGCCCGGACTCGATATTTTTACTCGTCCAGGTAGTCGGCTATGGCCGCCAGGAACGGCGGTCCAAGGTCGACGGCTTTCTTGTCGCCGACGCCCTTGAGGGCTCTGAAGCCGGCGTCGTCGGTCGGCTTGTGGGCGGACATGGCGACCAGGGTGCGGTCGTTGAAGAGGATGTATGGGGGCACGGCGCGTTCGGCGGCGAGTTTGCGGCGTAGCTTGCGCAGGTGCTCGAACAGGCCCTCGTCGGGGGGCGGGCCGCCTTCTTCGGCGATGGGCAGCTGGCGCTTCTTCTTGGCGGGCTTGCGCGGCAGGAACAGGGAGATGTCCTGCTCGCCCTTCATGACGGCCAGGCCACTCTGGGTCAGGTACAGGGTCGGGTAGTCTCCGGGGGCCACGCCCAGGTGGTGGGCGGCGACGAGCTGGTCGATCCAGGCGCGCAGGTCGCGCGTCGCGTGCTGGCTGAGCAGGCCGTAGGTCGAGAGGTTGTCGTGTCCGAGCTGGCGAATGCGAGCGGTCTTGGCTCCGCGCAGCACATCGGCCACATGGCCGCCGCCGTAGCGTTGCTCGCAGCGCACGACACAGGACAGGATCTTCTGAGCCACGACCTGGCTGTCTTCCACGGTCTCGAGCTCGCCCAGGCAGACGTCGCAGGCGCCGCAGTTTTCGAGGCTCCACTCGCCTCCGAAGTACTCGACCAGGGAACGGTGCCGGCACGCGGCGCCGCCGGCCAGGTTCCACATGTGGCCGAGTCGGTCGATCGAGTTCTGCAGCTCGTCCGTCGCGTCGTATCCGGTCAGCTCCGACTCCTTGGCGCCGCGCTCCATCAGGCCCTTCCAGCTGTGGAAGTCCGAGCCCGAGAAGAACAGCACGCATTCCGACGGCAGCCCGTCGCGTCCCGCGCGGCCGGTTTCCTGGCTGTACTGCTCGACGCCCTTGGGCAGGCTGGCGTGGGCGACGAAGCGCACGTCCGGGCGATCGATACCCATGCCGAAGGCGACCGTCGCGACGACGATATCGATGCTCTCGCCCTGGAACGCGTCCTGAACCCGTCGGCGCTCGTGGGCGGGCAGGCCGGCGTGGTAGGGCAGGCAGCGCAGGCCGCGACCGGCGAGATCGCGCGCGAGCTTCTCCACGTCCTTGCGCCGGATGCAGTACACGATGCCCGCTCCACCCGGATGGCGTCCGGCCAGGTTGACGACCTGACCGAGCAGGTCGCCGCGCTGTGCAATGCGGTAGGTGAGGTTCGGACGATCGCAGTCCCCGACGACCATGACCGGGTCGACCAGGCCGAGCTGGGCCACGATGTCCTCGCGCACGCGCGGGGTGGCGGTCGCCGTGTAGCCCTGGATGGGGATGTCCGGGCGGCGCATGCGCAGCTCGCCCAGCTGGCGGTACTCGGGTCGGAAGTGGTGACCCCAGTGGCTGATGCAGTGCGCCTCGTCCACGGCGATGGAGGACAGGCCCTGTGCTTCGAGCTTGGCCAGGAAGCCGTCCATGACGAGCCGTTCGGGCGCCACCAGCAGCAGTTTCAGGCGCTGCTCTTCGAGGTCCTCGTAGACCTGGCGCCGTTCGCTCGTCTCCTGGGCGCTCGTGAGCATGCCCGCGGGCACGCCGTTGGCCAGCATGCCGTCGAGCTGGTCCTTCATCAGGGAGATGAGCGGGCTGACGACGACCGTCAATCCGGGTCGGACGAGCGCCGGGGCCTGGTAACAGAGGCTCTTACCGCCGCCGGTGGGCAGCACGACCAGGGCATCCTGGCCGGCCAGGGAGGCGCGTATGGCGCGCTCCTGCTCGGGCCGCAGATCCGCGAATCCCCAGGTGCTGCGCACGAGTGCGCGTACCGCCTCCAGGTCGTCGTTTATCCCGCTGGCCGGCTCGGCGTCGAGCAGCGGGTCCGCGGGCGGTAGATTGTCGAGTCCAGGTTCGATGGGGTCCCCTCCGTCGAGACCGATTGGACCATCCATCGGTTACTGATCAAGTCTCGATCCAGCTTCCCGTTCGGGAGCTGCTCGGGATACATTAACGGAGAGACCCCCAGGACAGGCTCCCAGCAGGGGCCGCGACGGAGCTGCGATGACGACCCTCAGTGCTGAAGAAATCCGGACCTTCCAGAGCGACGGCTACCTGGTCGTCGACTGCGGGGTGCCCGAGTCCGTGCTCGACAGCATCGTGGCCGACCTGGACGGCAACTACCCCGACGGCCTGAACCAGGACGGCGTCCAGCCGCCGACGCGCATCCAGGATGCCTGGAAGACCCACGCTGGCTGTCACCAGCTGGCCATGTCCGAGCACCTGCTCCAGTGCCTGCGTGAGCTCTACGGCCGCGAGCCGAAGCCCTTCCAGACCCTGAACTTCCCGACAGGCACCTGGCAACCCGCCCACGCGGACTCGGTGCATTTCAACTCCCTGCCCCTGACCTTCATGGCGGGCGTCTGGGTGGCGCTCGAGGACTGCGACGAGGACAACGGGCCGATCGAGTACTGGCCCGGCAGCCACCAGCTGCCCGAGTTCAACATGGCCGACGTCGGCGTCGAGCCGCTCGAGGAGAACTACGCCCACTACGAGAAGTTCATCGCCAAGGTGATCGAGCGCTTCGAGCTGAAGTCGAAGCTTGCGCTCGTGAAGAAGGGCCAGGCCTTCATCTGGGCCTCGAACCTGATCCACGCGGGTGGAGCGCGCAAGGACCTCTACCGCACGCGCCACAGTCAGGTGACCCACGTCTTCTTCGAGGGCTGCAAGTACTGGACGCCCATGAAGTCCCAGGGGCTCGAGGTCTGCTGGCGCGAACCACAGTTCATTCCGGCGCCCGAGGCCAAGAAGAAGGGCCTGTTCCGCAGGTAGGGGCAGGCGCCGCTCGCGGGTGCGCGTGGACCGGCGCGGGTCAGTCCAGGTCCGCGAGCGCCTGCGCGATGCGCTCGGCGCTGATGCGATAGCCGTGCACGCTCGGGTGGGTTCTGTGGAACTCGCCGAAGGGCGCGCTCGCGGAGTTCGCGAAGTCCGGCAGCAGGGTCACGAAGTGCGTGCCGGTCGCCCTGGCGTGTTCGAGTACGAGGCGTTCGATCTCGGTCGTCGCGCCCTCGGGATCGGTCGGGTCCGCTTGAAGCGCGTCGTACTCGGCCACCTGGGTGGGGGTCGGGAACAGCACGATCAGCGGCGTCGCGCCGTCCGCACGGACCTCCTCCACAAGCGTGTCGAGTTCGGCCATGCACGTGTCCCACATTCCGCTCCAGAGGGGATCGCCCGGTTGGGCGATCATCTCGAGCTGCGTCTTGCGCCACTGCGCGAGCTGCTCGCGCGTGGCTGCGGGGACATGGGGCTTGCCGACCTCCATCTTGGCCAGGACGTGTCGGCGCAGGCCTTCGGCCAGGGCGGGGGTGATGCGCGTGAGCCAGCGCAGCGCCCGGTACTCGTCGAGTGCGGTCCCGCCGCTGTCGGGTTTCACGTCGTTGGGGTAGAAGCCGATGATGACGACGTCCGGTGCGTGGGGTCGCACCACGTGCCGATAGGCCTGCAGCTCGTTCCAGGTGTTGTAGCCCGGTATTCCGAAGTTCAGGACCTCGGCACCCATGAGGTCCGGATCCGCGGCCAGGACCTGAGCCAGGGCCACGGGGTAGGTCTCGTCACCCTGGACGCCCCAACCGAAGGTGAAGGAATCGCCGATGCATGCCACGCGCGGCGTTCCCGGGGTCCTTTCGGGGGTCGGGCCGCGCAGGCCCATGGAATTCAGTTCGAGCTCGATCAGGGCCTTTCCGTGGCGCACGTCGATCGTGCGCGTCTGGTTGGGGTGGAAGCGGCTGCCGACCTGGGGGTCGTAGTACATGGCCGGCCCCTTGGCGTAGCCCGCGACCCGGAAGCCGATCTCGGTCGCCGTGACGATGAGCACGGACACCGCCAGGGAGACGGCGAGGCCCTTGCGCAGGCCGAGTCGCTTGCGGCGTGGCGTTCCGGCGTCGGGTTCGTCGCTCATGGCCCCGGCGTCACTCGCGGATGGCGATGCCGAAGTGTGAGTACACGCCGCGTTCGCCGGCCGTGTCGCAGGGCGTGCTGACTGGACCCGCGCGGCTCGCGAGCACCATGCAGGCCGAGCCGCCCTGATCGCAACTCATCCCGTCCGTGGCCCCGAACATGGCGAGCACCTGCGCGGTCTCGATCATGTCGAGTCCCTGGCTGTGCCCGGGGCGCCGCCCGTCGACCACCATCAGGTAGAGGGTCTGCCCGGCGGCATCGATGCCCATGCAGCAGCGCGGGGCACGGGAGGCGTTGACCGCCACCACCTCGCCGCCGAGCAGCAGGTCGACGCGGCCCCAGAGGGTGTTGTACTTGTCGTCCGTCAGCTCACGGTCGACGACGCTCGCCGGTGAGTAGACCGCGTGGTTCTCGCGGTCGAAGGCCAGGAACGGCCGTTCGTCCGAGTCCTCGAGCAGCACCGCCTCGCCGCGCACGATCCAGTTTCCCGTCCAGGTACCCAGCCCGCAGCCGGGCTTGGGGCTGCGGCCCGCCTCGCCATTGACCGCCACGGCGCAGCCGTACCTGGCCGCGAAATCGCTGGTCTTCCACTTCTTGTCGAACTCGGGCGTGATCATCACCTCGAGGCCCGGCTGGGTCAGATCGATCACGGCCATGTGGACCTGGACCGGGCGCCCCTCGCGCTCGAAGACAGCCCACGCGTACTCGACACCGGGGGCTTCACGCTCCACTGTCAGGGAGACCTGATCGAAGGAGGTCTCGAGGCTGTCGCGCAGCGCGTCCTCGTCGAACAGCGATGCACTGCGGGTCGCGCCCGAACCCGCCGCCTGGCCCGGGTTGGCGCCGCCGCCGGCGCGTACGGTGGCCTCGACCCGCCGGATTTCCGTGCGTAGGGAGCGCACCTCGGTCACGAGCGCGCTGAGGTTGTGGTCGACGATCAGTGCCAGGGCGATGAACAGGCCCGTGGCCATCCAGGCGGGGGAGCGCATGAGCTCCGGGCGATTCCTGCCCAGGGTCAGCCGTGTGAGGCCCCATATACCGGCGAGCAGGGCTGCCATGGCCGCGAGCAGGACCGCGATGGGCAGCTCGAGCAGGCGCATGCCGGCCGCGACGCCGACGTCTACGAGATGGTTGAAGAGGTCACTCATGGCGGCTGGGTAGGGGCGTTCGGGCCGGGTCGGCCGGTCGCCGCGTGGCTACTGGGGGCCTTCGATGCGCTCCTGACATCGACCATCGATCGTAACCCCTTCCCGGAGTTCTCGCAATTTTGGCGCCCGCCGGGCCATCGAGCGCGCAGGGCCCGCCGCCGCGCGCCCTTGACCCGCCGGCCAGCGCGGCCGATGCTCGGAGCTCGAGATCCATCCGCTGGCGCGCCCGCCGGCCCCGCACGTCCGGGGCGCGCTGCGCTGCAACCGACCCCAGATCCACGAGGACCGCCCGACATGGACGAGCAGAAGCTGCCCGCAAGCGCGTACGAACTTCCGGAGGGGGAGCAGTACGTACCGCTGACCCACGGCAAGACGATGGCCGAGATGACCCTCAAGGCCATCCTGTCGGGCATCGCGCTCGGGATCGTCTTCGGTGCGGCCAACACCTACCTGGGACTGAAGGCGGGCCTGACCATCAGCACGTCGATCCCGGTCGCGGTCCTGACCGTGGTCGTCTTCCGCGCGCTGGGGGCCGTGGGCAGCACGCACACGATCCTCGAAGCGAACATGTCCCAGACGATCGGCTCGGCCAGTTCGTCCGTGGCGTCGGGGGTGCTGTTCACGATCCCGGCGCTCTTCATGTGGGGCCTGTCCCCCGAATGGCAGCAGCTGACGCTGCTCGCGATGAGTGGCGGCTTGATCGGCGTGCTGGCCATGATCCCGCTGCGCCAGTACCTGATTCACAAGGAGCACGGCAAGCTCCCGTACCCGGAAGGCCTGGCCTGTGCCGAGGTGCTGGTGGCCTCCCAGGCGAGCGCCAAGCAGGCGGCGCCCGTGTTCTGGGGCCTCGGTGTCGGGATCCTGACGAAGCTCTTCACGGACGGTCTGAAGGTCATCCCGGGCAAGTTCTCCCTGGCCCTGCCCGGCAAGGCCAGCCTGGCGGCCAGCGTCTCGCCGGCTCTCATCGGTGTCGGCTACATCCTTGGCATTCGCGTGGCCACGGTCATGGTCGCGGGCGGCCTGCTGTCGGCCCTGTTCCTGATTCCGGGCATCAACCTGTGGGGCGCGGGTAAAGAAGCACCGGTCTTCCCGGAGCTGGAGCTGCTCATCCGGGACATGACGCCGCACCAGATCTGGAACCGCTACGTGCGCTACATCGGCGCCGGTGCCGTGGCGACGGCGGGCATCCTGACCCTGATCAAGTCGATCCCCACGATGCTCGAATCCTTCAAGCTGGCCCTCGGGCAGCTGAAGCAGGTCGGTGGACCGGCTGCACAGGAGCGCACGTCGCGGGACCTCTCCCTGCGCACGGTCGGCCTGTTCCTGCTCGCGATCCTGCTCGTCCTGACCCTCGTTCCCGGTGTTCTGGGCTTCCTCGACACGATCGCCGGGCGCGGCGTTGCGGCCGTCCTGGTGGCGATCTTCGCGTTCTTCTTCGTCACCGTGAGCGCGCGCATCGTCGGCCTCGTGGGCGTCACGTCGAACCCCACCTCGGGCATGACCATCGCGACGCTGCTCGCCACGAGCACGATCTTCCTGGCGCTCGGCTGGACGGACGACTTCGGCAAGGCCACCGCGCTGATGGTCGGAACCGTCGTGTGTATCGCCGCGTCCATCGCGGGCGACACGTCGCAGGACCTGAAGACCGGCTACCTGCTGGGGGCCACGCCGCGCTTCCAGCAGATCGGCGAGCTGGTAGGCGTGATCACCTCGGCCGGCTTCGTCTGCCTGGTGGTCATGCTGCTGCACAACAACGTCGAAGGCGGGCTCGGCGGCGCGGAGCTGCCCGCGCCCCAGTCGGTGTTGATGAAGCTCGTGATCGACGGCGTTCTCGAGCAGAACCTGCCCTGGCCGCTGATCTTCATCGGCGCGGGACTCGTGCTTGTCGCCAGCCTCGGGAAGCTACCGGTGCTGGCCTTCGCGGTGGGCATCTACCTGCCGCTCTCGACCATGGGCGCGGTCTTCCTGGGTGGACTCGTGCGGCACATGGTGACCCGCAACCAGTCCACGGAAGAGTCCAACCGGCGCCGCGAGCGGGGGGTCCTGTTCGGATCCGGGCTCGTGGGCGGCGGCGGGCTGGCGGGCGTGTTGCTGGCCGTGTGGGTGGCCGTCTCGGGCGGGACGCGGATCACGGGCCTGCAGCTCGGACTCTCGCACACGGCCGAGATGGGCGTGGCCCTGGGCGCGCTCGTGCTGTTGCTCTGGATCCTGCGCGGAATGGCGGTCCGGCGCTCCGCGTGACCGGCGGCCTCCTCGGTGGCAGGTCAGATTCCTGCCACCGAACGATGTGCCCGGGGACTTGAGCGGGGGAGCCCGTTCCACGCCCCGTTCCTGCCGTAGCCATGACCCGTCGATCCACGATGCACACCTGCGCAGCCCTGCTGCTTCTCGCGACCTTCGACGGCCCTGGCCTCGCTGGTGGGAGCCCGCGGCCGGATGAGCTGCTTGTGACCGGGTTCGGCTCCGGGAACGTCCATCGCTACGACGCCGCCGATGGCAGATCCCTCGGTCGGCTGGGGCCGGCCGGGATGGAGGGCGTGCTCGGAGCCGCGTTCGGGCCCGACGGCGGCATCCACGTTTGCAGCGAGGCCAATGGTCGCGTCGTGCGCTTCGATCCCGTGAGCTGCGAGCGCGTCGACGACCTGGTCTTCGACGTTCCCGCGACGGCCAAGGACGAGACCGGTGGGTTGAAGGGCCCCGCGTCGATCGTCTTCGGGCCCGGTGGTTTCGCCTACGTCGCCAGCTTTCATTCGGACTCCGTGCTGCGCTACCACGGTGAGACGGGCGTGTTCGACAGGGTCTTCGTCTCCCCGGCGCTCGGGGGGCTGGACGGGCCCGACGTGGGCATGGCGTTCGGGCCGGACGGCGACCTGTACATCCCGAGTTTCTACAGCAATGAGATCAAGCGCTACGACGGCGCGACGGGGGCATTCGTCGGCGACCTGGTGGCCCCGGAGTGGGCCGACATCGCGCGGCCGCGGACAGTCGTCTTTCCAGGGGACGGGTTCGCCTACGTCACCTGCGAGGGCAACGACAAGGTTCTGCGGGTCGACGCGGCGACGGGGCAGCGGGAGGTCCTGGAGCTGATCCGGGACGATCCGGAGACCCCCGTGGACGAGACCGGCGGCCTCGACGGACCCACCGGCCTGGCCTTCGGGCCGGACGGGCTGATCTTTGTGGCGAGCCTCCAGGCCAGCTCGGTCCTGCGTTATCGACGGGATGGGACGTTCGTCGACGTCTTCATCGCTTCGGGCAAGGATGGACTCGACCTACCGACCTTCCTGACCTTCCGCCCCGGGGTGCGTGACGGGTGCGGGGTCGTGCCGAAATCCACGGGGCGGCGCGCGGAACCCGGTGACGTCGACCAGCACCTTCCCTGCGGGCAGGGGAGCGGGTCTGCGCTTCGGCGCTGAGGAGCGCGGATCAGCGCTTGCTCGGCATGACCTGCTTGGAGAGCCAGTCGGCAGTCTCCTTGCGGGTTCGGGATTCCGTGATCAGCTCGATCGGGTCGGCCTTGACCACGGCGAGTTCGATGGAATCGTTCCCGTTGGCTTCGTGCCCCGCGTTCATGAGGCGCGAGGCCACTTCACGCTTGTCCTGGGGCACGATGATCAGGGTCGGCAGGCCTTCGAGGTCGACGATGCCGCGCGTCAGGTTGAATCCGTAGTTCTCGACCTTCGGGCAGACGAGCACGACGGCGCGCGTGTTCTCGTCGTCGATCGCATGTCGCACCGCCAGGCCGCACCCGGCGCCGATGCCGATGACCGACAGGTTGCTGGCATGGATCTCGGATCGGTCCCTGAGGAAGGCGGCCGCGGCCTTGACGTCGCGACTCGCGAAGGACCACATCTTCTCCCGTCCGGCTTCGTCCAGATCGGGCCAGCGGCAGTCTCCGTCCGCGCTGGCACCATGGCCGCGCAGGTCGACCGCCAGAACGCCGAAGCCCTTCTTCTGCAGGTAGCTGGCCACGGTGTCGAGTTCACCGCGGTCGGATCCCGCATCGTGCACGAGCAGCGCGGCCGGTGCCTTGCCGCCCTTCTTCTGGCGGGGTGCGTAATAGGCCGCACTCAGCTCGATCTTGTCCTCGGTCCGGAAGTTCACCGATTCGCCGGGGCTCTCACCACGGGTGACCACGATGGACACAGGTCGAGGCAGCGCAGGCGCGGCAACGGTGGACAGTGCGGGGCACACCGCGAGGGTCAGGGTCAGTAGCATTCGGGCGAGTACGGGAGAGAGCGTCGGAGGGGGCGCGACTCGAGGACTGCGTTCGACGGAATCCCCCGTGGGGCCGTACGATTCGGCGGTGAGTCTAGCTGGTGGGAGGTGGGTCGCAACGGTCTAGCGAGGCACGGTCACAGGGGTACTGGATTTCCCCACATAACCTGCCCGGGCGGCGATGACCCGCTCGCCGTCGTGTCCGCTTCTACCTGATTAGGAGGCCTGGGGCGACATCGCGCCAGGGGCCAATCTGGATCCGTCTCCCGGAGGGTGCCTCTTTGGCCCCCGAGAAGTCCCATTCAGGCTGCGTTTGGGGCGCGGCATCGCCAAGCGTTCGGGTTACGCTGCCGGGCGTGTACATCCTTATAGTCGACGATGACGCCCGGATTGTGGAGCTGGTCGCCTGGTTCCTCGTGGAGCGTGGATTCCGCGTCGATCGGGCCGCCGGATTCGTGCAGGCGCGCACCCACCTGGAGCGCGAGATGCCGGATCTCATGCTCTCTGATATCGATCTCGGGGCCGAGGACGGGCGCGAGGAGCTCTGGTCGCTGGCGCGCGCCGGGATGCTCCCCCCGACTTTGGTGGTCTCGGGCTACCTGTCGGCGGAGGTGCTGGCGCAGCTGAACGGTCTGCCCGGACTGGTGGGTACGCTCTCCAAGCCCTTCGACTTCGAGGCGCTCGAGGCCAAGATCCATTCGTGCCTGGCTGCAGCCCAGGGCGCGCGCGGGCTCCAGCCGGCAACGCCAGCGCGCGCTGCGGCGATCGCGCCAGCGGCGACGGTCGAGGTGATTCAACCGGTCCAGCCGGTCGAGGACGACGACGGCTGGATCGAGGTCCAGCCGGCCCTCGGGGGCGAGTAGTTCCGGCCATGACGCGCTTGCGCTGGACGACAGCCGGGGAATCCCACGGCCCGGCACTGATCGGCGTGCTCGAGGGGGTTCCCGCGGGGCTGGCCCTGGATGTGGAGCGTATCGACCGCGAGCTGGTGCGGCGCCAGGGCGGCTACGGGCGCGGCGGCCGCATGAAGATCGAGCGCGATCACGTGGAGGTGCTTTCCGGAATAAAGGGCGGCCTTACCATCGGTTCGCCGATTGCGTTGCGCGTACCCAATCGCGACGCGACCATCGAGAAGCTGCCGACGCCGACGAATCCGCGTCCCGGTCACGCGGATCTGGCCGGTTGTCAGAAGTTCGGAATCCACGATCCGCGCGCGGTGCTCGAGCGCGCGAGCGCACGCGAAACGGCCATACGCGTGGCCCTTGCCGGCGTCGCGCGCCAGATTCTCGAAGCCTTCGGGATCGAGGTGTTCGCGCACCTGGTCGGTCTGGGCTCGGTCACCGTCGCGCCGGATGCGTTCGAACGGGCGGGGGATGCCGCGGCTCGCGCGGCCCTGCGCGCTGCGTCGGACTTCATGTCCCTGGACCCGGATGCGGACAGCCGGATGCGCGAGCAGGTGGATGAAGCCAAGGCCAGCGGCGACAGCCTGGGCGGGGTCTTCGAGGTGCGTGCCATCGGCGTCGTCCCGGGTCTCGGCAGCTACGCCAGCGGCCCCGAGCGCATGACGGCGCGCATCGGAGGGGCCCTGTTCTCGATTCCTGCGATGAAGGGCGTGGAGTTCGGGCTCGGCTTCGAGAGCGCCCGGCGTCCGGGTTCCGAGGTGCACGACCCGATTCTTCCGGCGCCGACCGGGGCGGACCGAGCGGGCGCTGGGCAGCCGTCGTGGGGCCGATTCCAGCGCGACTCGAACCGCGCCGGTGGCCTGGAGGGTGGTGTGACCAACGGCGAGCCCCTGGTGGTGCGGGTGGCGATGAAGCCCATCCCGACCCTGCGCCAGGGCATCGATACGGTGGATTTCGCCACCGGCGAGGCTGTGCGGGCCACGTATCAGCGCTCGGACGTGACCTCCGTTCCGGCCGCCTCGGTGGTAGGGGAGGCCATGGTGGCCCTGACCCTGGCCGAGGCCTTTGTCGAGAAGTTCGGTGGGGACTCGATGGAGCAGGTGTCCGGCGCCTTTGCCGCGTATCGAGCCCAGCTCGCGGCCCTCTGAGCCCACGACCACGGGGTCGTGCCAGAGAACGAGGAAGTCCCAATGATTTCCTGCGGTGGGGCTTGACCGCTGCGGATCGATCCGTACCATACCTCGCTCCACTTGCCGCCCGGTCCAGGGAACCCCCGTTTCGGCGCTCTGGACCGTGCCTCGTCGGGCCCCAAAGGCCAGCGTGGCTCAACGGTAGAGCACCTGATTTGTAATCTGGAGGTTGCGGGTTCGACTCCCGCCGCTGGCCCCAGACCGTAGGCGCAAGTAGAGACGGATCGCCCACCGGCGAGCCGCTTGTTCACTGGAAACCCGAATTGCTGCGAGGATGACGCGGGAGCGTCTACCGCCACCGATGTGCCCAGCGCACCGGCGGCTCGGTGGGCGCGCGTACCGGCATCACGCGAACCTTCCTCAAGTGGGGAGATACCCGAGTGGCCAAAGGGGTCAGACTGTAAATCTGATGGCAACGCCTTCACAGGTTCGAATCCTGTTCTCCCCACCATCCATTGTCAGCGGGGGGAGGGTCGCCCGTCCCGGTTCCTTGTTTTCCGCTACATCGCCCCCGAGCAACCATCGTTCACCCGTCCACCGGACGGGCCACGCGGGTGTGGTTCAATGGTAGAACGTCAGCCTTCCAAGCTGAACGCGAGGGTTCGATTCCCTCCACCCGCTCCACCTCCCCCCCCCTCTACTTGGGGACGCCTCGCAGCAAACTGCACAACGTCATGCCCAGTCGTTGGTCCGGCCTCGCGCCGGCTCAATGCAGGCGTGGCGCCGAGCGTGCTGCTGTAGCTCAGTGGTAGAGCACTTCCTTGGTAAGGAAGAGGTCATGGGTTCAAGTCCCATCAGCAGCTCCACGCACAGTTCTTTTTATCCCATCGACAGATACTCCCCGGAGCCCGTTTTCTTGGCCCGCTCGGGCCAGCGCGGCTTCCTCGGAGTCGAATCAGCATTAGCAAGACCACGCGTCAGTCGGGCCCAGCCCGCCAGAAGGAAAGATACTCGTAATGGCCAAGGAAGTTTTCGAGCGGACCAAACCGCACGTCAACGTCGGTACCATCGGTCACGTCGACCACGGTAAGACGACCCTGACCTCGGCAATTTGCCGTCACCAGGCGAACCTTGGCCTCGCCAAGGCGATGAATTTCGATCAGATCGACAAGGCGCCCGAAGAGAAGGCGCGCGGTATCACGATTTCGACAGCGCACGTCGAGTACGAGACCAAAGAGCGCCACTACGCCCACGTGGATTGCCCCGGTCACGCCGACTACGTCAAGAACATGATCACCGGCGCAGCCCAGATGGACGGCGCGATCGTGGTGGTCTCGGCGGCGGACGGCCCGATGCCCCAGACGCGCGAGCACATCCTGCTCGCCCGTCAGGTCAACGTGCCCGCCATCGTGGTCTTCATGAACAAGGTCGACCAGGTCGACGATCCGGAACTCCTCGACCTGGTCGAGATGGAGATCCGCGAGCTTTTGTCGAAGTACGAGTTCCCCGGGGACGACATCCCCATCGTGCGCGGTTCCGCGCTCGGTGCGGAGAACGCCCTCAACGCCGACAAGCCGACCGACGATGAGGCCTTCACCTGCATCAACGAGCTTATGGACGCGATCGACCAGCACATCCCGCTGCCCGAGCGCGACGTCGACAAGCCGTTCCTGATGCCCGTCGAGGACGTGTTCTCGATCAAAGGTCGCGGTACGGTCGGCACCGGTCGGGTCGAGCGTGGCATCGTCAAGGTTGGCGATTCGCTCGAGTTCGTCGGCATGCAGGAAGAGATCGGTACCACGACCTGCACCGGCGTCGAGATGTTCCAGAAGACCCTCGACGAGGGACGCGCTGGCGAGAACGTCGGCGTCCTCCTGCGCGGTGTCGACAAGACCACCCTCCTGCGCGGCATGGTTCTGGCTAAGCCCAAGACCGTCACCCCGCACACCAAGTTCGAGGCCGAGGTCTATATCCTCTCCAAGGAAGAGGGCGGCCGTCACACGCCGTTCTTCTCGGGATACCGCCCGCAGTTCTACTTCCGGACCACGGACGTGACCGGTGCAGCCGACCTGCTCGGCGGTGCTGAGATGTGCATGCCTGGCGACAACGTCAAGCTGTCCGTCGTCCTCGGTACTCCGGTGGCCATGGAAGAGCAGCTGCGTTTCGCCATCCGTGAAGGTGGTCGGACCGTCGGTGCGGGTGTCGTCACCAAGATTATCGAGTAGTACGAATTCTGCACGGGTCGTCGCGTTGCGGCGACCCGTGTGCAGTCTTCCTCCCGAACGTAACGAACTCCGCACCACACGCACTCATGGCCTATAAGAAGACACAGGGAAGAATGGCTCGCATGGCGGCCTTCTGGGTCCTTGCGATACTGATCTTCTATGGGTGCACGTCGTTGCGGCGTGAGCTGAGCGCCTTCTTCCCCGACGCGCTGGGGCCGGCGATCAACGGAATGCGTGTGCCGATCCTGGGCATGGACCTGAGTCCGGCCCTGCTGATCGCGGGGTTGACCCTGGCCGCCAGTGTCTGGCTTCTCCACCGACTCCTCGATACGCCCGCGAAGGCCGATCTCTTGATCGAGACCGAGGCCGAGCTCAAGAAGGTCACCTGGCCCAGCATGAACGATGCGGTCCAGGGCTCGGTGGTGGTGATCATCACCGTGCTCTTCCTGATGGCCTTCCTGGCCGGCGCGGACTGGTTTATCGGGAATATCGCCCGCATGATCCTGCTGGGGAAGAGCTGACATGGCGTACAAGTGGTACTTCGTTCGCTGCCAGTCCGGCCGCGAGAAGCGTATTCGTGACAACGCGACGCATCGCCTCAAGATTGCGGGCGCCGACGAAGTCATCCCGCAGGTGCTCGTTCCGTACGAACTCGTGACGGATATGAAGCGCGGCAAGAAGCGGACGGTCGAGCGCAAGCTCTACCCTGGCTACCTCATGGTCCAGGCGGACCTGGAGGATCACGACGACGCGGGCGTGATCAAGGCACGCAACACCCTGCGAGGCATCGACGGCCTGCGCGACTTTTTGGGGTCGCGCGGTGAGCCGACGGCAATCACGGAAGACGAGGTCTCGGCGATCCTGTCGCGCATGACCGACTCCGAGACGCGCCCGCAAGTGACCATTGGTCTCGACAAAGGAGACATGGTGAAAATCAATACCGGCCCGTTCGATGGATTCGATGGGGCGGTGGAAGACGTCAACCCGGAAAAGGGGACGGTCCGGGTGGTAGTAACCATCTTCGGGCGTCCGACCCCTGTAGACCTCAAGTACTGGGAAGTAGAAGCCGTCTGAGATGGCAAAAGAACTCACAGCAAAGATCAAGCTTCAGTGCCCCGCAGGGCAGGCGACTCCCGCTCCCCCCGTTGGCCCCGCTCTGGGTGCCCATGGTGTGAACATCGCGGAGTTCGTGAAGCTCTTCAACGACCGCACGCGCGACCAGATGGGGATGACCATCCCCGTCGAGATCTCCGTGTACAAAGACCGCTCCTTCGACTTCATCATGAAGTCGCCGCCCGCTTCGGTCCTTCTCAAGAAGGCCGCCGGGGTCGAGAAGGGCGCAGGTGAGGTCGGAACGGAGATCGTCGGGCAGGTGACCCGTGCGCAGGTCGAGGAGATTGCCACCCTCAAGATGGCGGACCTCAATGCGCGCGACATCGATCATGCCTGTCGAATCATCGAAGGCACGGCGCGCTCCGCCGGTATCCAGGTGGAAGGCTAGACCATGGCGAAACACAGCAAGCGCTTTCTTGAGGCGGCCGCGAAGGTCGACCGCAACCAGACGTACGACCCGAAGCAGGCCATCGATCTGCTGAAGAGCCTCCCGGCGCCCAAGTTCGACGAGACCGTCGAGGTGGTGGTGCGGCTCGGGATCGACCCGCGTAAGTCGGACCAGCTGGTCCGTGGCGCGGTCTCGCTTCCCAAGGGGCTCGGCAGGAACGTCACGGTCATCGTCTTCGCCGAGGGCGACCGCGCCACCGCGGCCACCGAGGCTGGAGCGGACGAGGTTGGCTCGGACGAGCTCGCCGCCAAGATCCAGGGTGGCTGGATGGACTTTGACATCGTCATCGCCAGTCCGGACATGATGAAGCACGTCGGCAAGCTCGGAAAGGTGCTCGGGCCGCAGGGCAAGATGCCGAGCCCGAAGAGTGGCACGGTGACGCCCGACGTCGCCAAGGCCGTGACCGAATTCAAGGCGGGTAAGGTCGAGTTCCGGACGGATGCGGGCGGCAACGTCCACGCACCCTTCGGCAAGCGTTCGTTCGACACGGACGACCTGCTCGAGAACCTGAGCGCCTTCATGGATCACCTGATCGGCCTGCGCCCCGGCGTGGTCAAGGGCTCCTTTGTCCGCCAGGTGAGCATTTCTACAAGCATGGGCCCCGGGGCCGCTATCGCATACGGAGCCTGAGTTATGCCGAACCTCGTCAACCAGATGGTGACACGTCAGCTGTCAGAGGACCTCGGTGAGGTCCAGAACATGGTGCTCGTTTCGTTCGAGGGCCTGACAGTTCAAGAGACCGAGCGGATCCGCAGCGACCTGGCCACGAACGGTGTGAAGCTGCGCATGGTGCGCAACAATCTCGCGCGGCGTGTCCTTGCGGAGCGCGGTATCGAGTTCGAAAAGGGCACCCTGGTCGGTAACACGGCACTCGCCTATGGCGAGGCTGAGGGCGCGATCCACGCCGCCAAGGTGTTCACGGGTCCCGAGGTCAAGAAGGCCGGTAAGGTCAAGGTCAAGGCCGGTATGCTTGACGGCGCCGTACTCAACGCATCGGATGCAGCCGCCCTGGCGGACATCCCCGATCCGGACACGATGCGCGCGATGGTGCTCGGTGTCATCTCGGCGCCCGCTCGCTCCCTCGTCGGAGTCCTCAATGGTCTCCCGAGTGGTCTCGCCCGTGTCGTTCAGGCGCGTGCCGATCAGCTCGAAGACTAGTCATCCACCGCGTCCATCGGGCGCGGGTTCATCAAGATCATCCGGCGGTGTTGCCGGTTCACAGTCCACCCTATTTTCCGCAGAGTATTCTCGCAGGAGACTTACGAGATGTCCGAAGAGACCAACGTCGTTGAGCTCGAGAGTGAGCTTCAGACCATCGCCGATCAACTTGACGGCCTGACCCTGTTGCAGGCTTCCAAGCTAGTCAAGCACCTTGAGGGCAAGTGGGGCGTCAGCGCCGCCGCGCCCGTTGCCGTGGCCGCCGGTGGCGGCGGTGGCGGTGATGCCGAGGAGGAGCAAACCTCCTTCGATGTCATCCTCGAGGCGGCTGGCGACAAGAAGATCCAGGTGATCAAGGAAGTCCGCGCCATCACTGGCCTGGGCCTCAAGGAAGCCAAGGGCGTCGTTGATGCGGCACCCAAGGCTGTCAAGGAGGGTGTCAGCAAGGAAGAAGCTGAGACCATCAAGGGGCAGTTGGAAGGCGCTGGCGCAACCGTCAAGATAGCCTGACGCCAGAGCCTTTCGGCTCCCAGCGGCTCCTACTTGCTACGACTTTCCTGGACGCGACCCCGCTCGGGCGCTCCCCTGCTTCATGCGGGGGTAGTGCCACGGGGCGCGTGTAGGCATGTGGCCGAAGCTGGCGACGTTTCCGCGTCGCCGAGCAACCTTTCTGCTTCGACATTCCGTTCCCGGACGGGCCAGCGCCAGCGCGCACGTACTTTCCGTTGATCTCGTCGGGACCCCAAAGGACGGGTCCGATGTTCAGGAGAGCGCAGTCATGATCCACTCCAAGAGTTCCGGCCGCATGGTCGACCCCCAGTTCCCGGTCCGCGTCTTTGGCCGCGTTCCCGAGATCGTGCCCTTGCCGAATCTCGTGGAAATGCAGACGAAGGCGTTTAAAGCGTTCCTGGCGCCCAAACTGGCCGCCGCGGCGCGTGAGGACCAGGGCCTCGAGCGTCTGTTGCGGGAGATCTTCCCAATTTACTCGTACGACAAGACGATGTGCCTCGAGTACGTCGGCTACGAGCTGGGTCGGCCGCGCTACACGATCGACGAGTGTCGCAAGCTGCGCATGACCTATGGGCACCCGTTCAAGGTGCGCCTGCGTCTGGTCAAGCCCGAGCCGGTGGAGGAGGAAGTCTACCTGGGCGAGATCCCCATCATGATGGGGGGCGGCGAGTTCATCATCAATGGCTCGGAGCGCGTCATCGTCAGCCAGCTGCACCGGTCGCCTGGTGTCGACTTCCTGATCGACACGGCGACGACGGATCGCCAGCTGCACAGCTGCTGGATCATCCCCGAGCGCGGTTCGTGGGTCGAGCTGAACGTCACCAAGAAGGAAAACCTCTCGGTGCGCATCGACCAGTCGGGCAAGTTCTCGGCGATCACCTTCTTGCGCGCTCTCGAGGAGGAGATCGGCACGGACCAGGCCCTTCTGCGCGAGTTCTACCCGACGAAGACCGTCAAGAAGGGGAAGTCCCAGACGACGAACGCCTTCGCGAAGGCCATCACCGACCGCATCGCGGTGGGGGATATCATCGTCCTGAAGACCGGTGAAGTGCTCGTGCCCTCAGGCATGGCGATCCCCGAGACTTCAGCGCTCGAGATCGCCGCGGGAGACCTGGCCGAGGTCGAGATCATCGACTCGGACGTCCAGGACCTCGACATGCTGCTGATCAACTCGCTGCACGAGGATCCGACGGTCAAGAGCCACGAAGAGGCCCTGATCAAGATCTACAGCCGTCTGCGACCGGGCAACCCGCCGCAGCTCGAGAAGGCACGCGAGCTGTTCCACGAGAAGTTCTTCGACGTCCAGCGCTATCGCCTCGGACGCGTCGGGCGCTTCCGCCTGAACCGCAAGTTCGACCAGGACATCCCCGAGAACATCCAGGTACTGCAGCCCAAGGACATCATCAACTCGGTCAAGTACCTGCTCACCCTGCGCGCAGGTAAGGGCGAGATTGACGATATCGACAACCTCGGTAACCGCCGTGTTCGCACGATTGCGGAGCTGGCCGGCGAGGAGTTCCGCAAGGGCCTCCTGAAGCTGCGCCGGACGGCCCAGGAGCGCATGAACCTCGAGAACCCGGAGACGGTCTCGCCGCGCACCCTGATCAACTCGAAGACGTTCTCGAGTGCCGTCGAGTACTTCTTCGGTCGCAGCGAGCTCAGCCAGGTCGTCGACCAGGCCAACCCGCTCAGCCAGCTGACGCACGAGCGCCGTCTCTCGGCACTTGGACCCGGCGGCCTCAACCGAAAGCGCGCAGGCTTCGACGTGCGCGACGTGCACCTGTCCCACTACGGGCGCCTGTGCCCGATCGAGACGCCCGAGGGTGCCAACATTGGCCTGATCTCGTCTCTGGCGCTCTATGCCAGGCTCGACGACTACGGATTCCTGGCCGCCCCATACCGGCGTGTCGTGAAGGGCAAGCTGACCGAGGAGGTCGAGTTCCTGCGCGCCGACCAGGAGCGCGGCCGGGTCATGGCCCCGGCCGATGTGGAGGTCGACGAGCACGGAATGCTGACCAGCGTGCGTGTACTCTGTCGCCGCGACGGTGACAACGTCGAGGTGCCGCCCAAGGAGGTCGAGTACGTCGATGTCTCACCGAAGCAGATTATCGGTGTTTCGGCTGCGCTGATCCCGTTCCTCGAGCACGACGACGCCAACCGCGCACTCATGGGATCGAACATGCAGCGCCAGGCGGTGCCCTTGCTGATCCCGGAGGTTCCGATCGTCGGAACCGGGATGGAGAGGGTCGTCGCGAGCAACTCGAACATGCCTGTCTTCGCCACGGCGGACGGCACGGTCGAGTACGTGGATAGTCGCGTGATCATCGTCGACGGTGAGGAGTATCACCTGACGAAGTTCCGTGGCATGAACGAGCGCACGACCCAGAACCACCGCCCGGTGGTCGAGGCCGGTGACGAGGTCAAGGCCGGCGATCTGCTGGCCGACGGCGCTTCCACCCACGGCGGTGAGCTGGCGCTGGGCAAGAACCTGGTCGTGGCTTTCATGACCTGGGACGGTTTCAACTACGAGGATGCCATCCTGGTGTCCGAGCGACTCGTGAAGGACGACGTCTTCACCTCGGTGCACATCGAGGTCTACGAGGTCGAGATCCGCGAGACCAAGCTCGGCAAGGAAGAGCTGACGGCGGACATCCCGAACGTCGGCGAGAAGTCCCTGACCGATCTCGACGAGAGCGGCATCGTGCGCATCGGCAACTTTGTCGAGGCCGGTGACATCCTGGTCGGCAAGGTTGCGCCCAAGTCGAAGAGCGAGCTCACGCCGGAGGAAAAACTCCTGCATGCGATCTTCGGTAAGGCCGGCGTGGACGTGAAGAACGCTTCGCTGACGATGCCTCCCGGAACGCGTGGGGTCGTGATCGACGCCCAGAAGTTCTCACGCCGGGTCAACCTGACCGACGAGCAGCGTATGAAGGCGCTGTCAGTCATCCGTGACGCGGAGCGCGAGTTCCTGCGGGCGCTGCGGGCCTACACCTGCGACATGCTCGACGAGACGAACAAGATTGTCGGAACGGGCGTCATCGACGACCTGACGGGCAAGGCGTTCGCGCTCGACGACACGTCGACCTATGACGAGCTGCGGCGCGTCAAGATCCTGTGCCTGGCGACTGCCGAAGACCTTACTGACGAGCGCAAGCGGCTCGAGACGACCCAGGTCATCCACGACTACCAGTCGAAGATCGACACCAAGGAAGCTGACAAGAACAAGATCGTGAACCGGCTGTCGCGCGGCGATGAGTTGCCGACCGGCGTGCTGGAGATGGTCAAGGTCTACGTGGCCACCAAGCGCAACCTGTCTGTCGGAGACAAGATGGCTGGGCGGCACGGCAACAAGGGTGTCATCTCCAAGATCTGCCCGGTCGAGGACATGCCGTACCTTGAGGACGGCAGTACGGTCGACATCGTGCTGAACCCGCTGGGTGTACCCAGTCGGATGAACGTGGGGCAGATCCTCGAGACGCACTTGGGCCTGGCGGCCTCGCGTCTCGGCGTGCGCTGCCACACGCCTGCGTTCGACGGTGCCCCGGAGTCCGCGATCGAGGACATGCTGGAAGAGGCCAACCTGCCCAAGAGCGGGAAGTTCCGGCTTTACGACGGGCGCAACGGCGCCTCGTTTGAGCAGGAGGTCACGGTCGGCGTAATGTACATGCTGAAGCTGCACCACCTCGTGGACGAGAAGGTGCACGCACGCGCGACCGGGCCGTACAGCCTGATCACGCAGCAGCCCCTGGGCGGTAAGGCGCGCTTCGGCGGCCAGCGCTTCGGGGAGATGGAAGTCTGGGCACTCGAGGCCTACGGCGCAGCGGCGATCCTGCAAGAGCAGCTCACCGTGAAGTCGGACGACGTCGACGGTCGGACGAAGATCTACGAATCGATGGTGAAAGGGCTCAACATCCTTGATGCCGGTACGCCGGTCTCGTTCGAGGTGCTGACGAACGAGATCCGTGGTTTGGGTCTCAACATGCAGCTTCACAAGAAGGCGACGCTCTAGCGTAGGGGAAGATTCAATGGTCGAAGCAAAATACAACCGGATCAACGACTACGGCAGCGTCACGATTTCTCTGGCATCCCCGGAGGACATCCGTTCATGGTCCTACGGCGAGGTCAAGAAGCCCGAGACCATCAACTACCGGACCTACCGTCCGGAGCGTGATGGCCTCTTCTGCGAGCGCATCTTCGGTCCTGAAAAGGACTGGGAGTGCTTCTGCGGCAAGTACAAGGGCATCAAGCACAAGGGCATCGTCTGCGACAAGTGCGGCGTGATGATCACGCACTCGCGCGTGCGTCGCAAGCGCATGGGCCACATCAACCTGGCTGCGCCGGTCGCGCACATCTGGTTCTTCAAGGCCATGCCGAGTCGTCTTGGCAACCTGCTCGGCATCAAGGTCTCGCACCTCGAGCGGGTGATCTACTTCCAGGACTACCTGGTCGTCGATCCGGGCGAGACGCCGCTCGAGAAGTACCAGCTGCTCACCGAGGACGAGTTTCGGGCGTCGCGTGCCAAGTACGGCACGGATTTCGACGCCGACATGGGTGCCGAGGCGGTCAAGAAGATCCTGCGTACCCTGGACCTGCAGGCGGTCTCGGAGGAGCTGCGTGAAGAGCTCGGAGCGACTCGCTCGAAGCAGCGCCAGAAGGACATCATTAAGCGTCTGCGGACGGTTGAGATGTTGCGCGACTCGAACAACGAGCCGGATTGGGTCGTTCTGGATGTGATCCCTGTGATCCCGCCGGACCTGCGCCCGCTGGTCCTGCTGGACTCGGGCAACTTTGCGACGTCCGACCTGAACGACCTGTATCGACGCCTGATCAACCGCAACAACCGGTTGAAGAAGCTGCTCGATCTGAACGCGCCCGAGGTCATCATCCGCAACGAGAAGCGGATGCTGCAGCAGGCTGTCGATGCACTGTTCGACAATGGCCGCTGCCGTCGCCCCGTGCTCGGATCGTCCAACCGCCCGCTCAAGTCTTTGACCGACATGATCAAGGGCAAGCAGGGGCGCTTCCGCGAGAACCTGCTCGGAAAGCGCGTCGACTACTCGGCGCGTTCGGTCATCGTCGTCGGGCCCGAGCTGCACCTGCAGCAATGTGGTCTGCCGAAGAAGGTCGCCCTGGAGCTGTTCCAGCCGTTCATCATCCGACGCCTCAAGGAGCTTGGGCTGGCGGACACCATCAAGTCGGCCAAGCGCATGCTCGAGCGGCGCGATGAAGAGGTGTGGGATATCCTGGACGAGGTCATCCGTGGCCACCCGGTGATGCTGAACCGCGCACCCACGCTGCACCGGATGGGCATCCAGGCCTTCGAGCCGGTGCTGATCGAGGGCAACGCCATTCGTCTGCACCCGCTTGTCTGTGGCGGCTTCAACGCCGACTTCGACGGGGACCAGATGGCGGTGCACCTGCCGCTCTCCTACGAGGCGCAGATCGAAGCATCCACCCTGATGCTCGCCAGCAACAATGTCTTCTCGCCGGCTGATGGCTCGCCCATCATCTCGCCGTCCCAGGACATGGTGCTGGGGATGAACTACCTGACCAAGAATCCGGCTTCGGTGCCGGACAGGCCGCGCACGTTCTCGTCCCTGGCAGAGCTGTTCCTGGCCTACAGCCACGGTGGGACCAAGACTCAGCAGGCTGTCAAGGTTCGCGTCGAGCCCGGTACCCTTATCAAGGCCGGTCAGGGCGAGGATTCGACCGAGATCGACAAGGACGGCAAGCTCGTCGCTGAAGATGGCACCCGCGGTTATCTGATCACGACTGTGGGTCGCGCGATCTTCAACGACATCCTTCCGCGCGGGATGTCCTTCTACAACTACGAGCTGACCAAGAAGGGCATTCAGGCCCTGATTTCAGATTGTCACTACCTGCTGGGTCGCGAAGCGACGCTGCACCTGCTCGACGACCTCAAGGATCTCGGCTTCAAGTCGGGTACGCGCGCTGGCCTGTCGTTCGCGAAGGACGACATCCGCATCCCGGATACCAAGCAGGCAATCCTCGACGAGACGCAAGCCGAGATCGACAAGATCGAGTCTGCCTACCACAAGGGCGTCATCACCGAGGGCGAACGCTACCTCAAGATCATCGACCACTGGACCCACGCCCGTGAGCGCGTCGGCCAGGACCTGATGAAGGTGCTTGAGAAGGACTTCGACGAGGAGACCGGCTACGTCAACCCGATCTACTGCATGGTCACGTCGGGCGCTCGGGGCTCGGTCGATCAGATCCGGCAGCTGGGCGGGATGCGCGGCCTGATGGCCAAGCCGTCCGGCAAGATCATCGAGACGCCGATCAAGGCTAACTTCCGCGAGGGGCTGCGCGTTCTCGAGTACTTCTCGTCGACGCACGGTGCACGTAAGGGACTGGCTGACACGGCCCTCAAGACGGCTGACGCCGGGTACCTGACGCGTAAGCTGACGGACGTGGCTCAGAACGTGGTGATCACGGTCGACGACTGCGGCACGATCAACGGGATCACGAAGTCGATCGTCTACAAGGGCGACCGGGTCGCTCTGAGCCTGGGCCAGGCTGTGCTCGGGCGCGTTGCCCGGGACACGATCATGGACGTCGTCAACGACGAGGTCGTCGTGCTCGAGAACGAGGTCATCACGGGCGAGATCGCGCAGGCGATCGAGACCCTGGGGCACGAGCGCATCCGCGTGCGCGGTACGCTGACCTGCGAGGCCTCCCTCGGTGTCTGCGCCCGTTGCTACGGCATGGACCTGGCCCGCGGCCAGCTGGCCGAGCGTGGGCTGGCCGTCGGTATCATCGCGGCGCAGTCCATCGGCGAGCCCGGCACCCAGCTGACCATGCGTACGTTCCACATCGGTGGTACGGCCAGCCGTTCGGTCGAGGAGACCGAGCGCAAGGTCAAGCGTGCTGGTGTGGCCCAGTTCTCCAAGCTGCGCGCCGTGACCAACAAGGCCAAGGATCTGGTCGTTCTGAACCGGAACGGCGAGGTCTGCCTGCTCGACGACCGTGAGCGCGAAATCGATCGTTACCTGATCCCGACCGGCGCAGTGATGCTGATCAAGGACGGTGACAAGATGGAAGCCGGCGACGTTCTGTGTCGCTGGGACCCGCACCACGTTCCGATCATCTCGGAGTTCGCCGGCAACATCCGGTACGAGGACCTGGTCGAGGGCAAGACGCTCCGAATCGAGCGTGATGCGCGACGCGGTACGGTCCGCAAGCAGGTCATCGAGCACAAGGGTGATCTGCACCCGCAGCTCGTCCTCGAGGACAAGAACGGCGAGCCCCTTGCTCTCTATCCGATTCCTGAGAAGGCCTACATCGAGGTCGATGACGGGGTCCAGATCGGGCGCGGTGAGCTGCTCGCCAAGTCCGCACGGGAAGCGACCGGTACCCAGGACATCACCGGTGGTCTGCCGCGGGTGACCGAGCTCTTCGAAGCACGGCGTCCCAAGGACCCGGCCGTGATGAGCGAGATCGACGGCGTCGTCGAGTTCGGGGACCGCAAGCGCGGCAAGCGTACGATCGTGGTGCGCGCCGTGGGGCCGAAGGGCGAGGCGATCGACGAGCACGAGCACGCAGTTCCGCAGGGCAAGCACGTTCGCGTTCACAAGAACGACGAGGTGCGCGCTGGCGAGCCGCTCGTGGACGGGCCGCTCTACCCCGAGGACATCCTGCGCATCAACGGCGACGACGCTGTTCAGGACTATCTCCTGCGCGAGATCCAGAGTGTTTACCGTTCGCAGTCCGTGACCATCGACGACAAGCACATCGAGACCATCGTGGCTCAGATGATGCGCAAGGTTCAGGTCACCGATCCGGGCGACTCCGAGTTCCTGCCCGGCGCGGTGGTGGACAAGTTTGCCTTTCGGATGGAGAACGAAGGTCTGCGCAAGGAACGTCGTAAGCCCGCCACGGGCCAGACGCTGCTCCTGGGCATCACCAAGGCTTCACTCTCGTCGGACTCCTTTATCTCGGCTGCGAGTTTCCAGGAGACGACCAAGGTGCTGACCGAAGCGGCCATCGCCGGCAAGCGCGATTACCTGGTCGGGCTGAAGGAAAATGTGATTCTGGGCCACATGGTTCCGACCGGGACCGGCTTCCGCGACCACTACAGGACGCGGGTCAAGAAGAACATCGACTTCGGCGAGATCGGAACCTCCTCCGGGTCCACCTTCGGCAATGCGCCGACGGACGCCGGGATCGAGGCTCTGCTTACCGGCAGCGTGGACCCCCTGGCGGGCATGCCTGGGGTGGCCGATGCCCCCGCGGCAAGCCCCGCCCCCGAGAGCGTCACTCCCGAGAGCCCCGCCCCCGAGAGTCCCGCCCTGGCCGCGACCGGTACCGATTCGGCCGTGGCGTCGCCCAGCGTGGCCGCCGAGGCCCCGCCCGAACCGGCCAGCGATGGCTCGCCGGAGACTACAGAGCCGAGCGACGCTTGACGTCAGCGCTTCTGACCCTAGAATCTTCACCCCGAAGATCGCTTTGCCGGGCCCATCGGGGCCGGTGACCGCGATCCCGATCGATCTCCCGTCATTTCTTCATGCCGACTATCAACCAACTCGTCCGCAAGGGACGCAAGAAGCCGATCAAGCGCTCCAAGTCGCCTGTTCTCGACTCTTGCCCGCAAAAGCGCGGCGTCTGCCTTCAGGTCAAGACGCAGACCCCCAAGAAGCCCAACTCGGCACTGCGTAAGATCGCTCGTGTGCGACTGTCGAACGGGAAGGAAATCACCGCGTACATTCCCGGTGAGGGCCACAACCTCCAGGAACACTCCGTTGTGCTCGTGCGCGGTGGCCGTGTGCGTGACCTTCCGGGTGTGCGTTACCACGTCCTGCGCGGCACGCTCGACACCAGCGGCGTAGACGGCCGTGGTCAGAGTCGTTCCAAGTACGGCACCAAGCGTCCCAAGAAATAGAGCCTGTTATGCCCCGTAACTTTAAATCGACAGCAGCGCTCACCAAGGCGGACCCCAAGTTCGACTCGATGCTGGCCTCCAAGCTGATCAACAAGATCATGCAGGGCGGCAAGAAGAGCACGGCCCAGAAGATCTTCTACGAGTCCGTTTCGTTGGCCGCGAAGAAGCTGGAACTCGCGGATGAGGATCACGCCGAGATCTTCGAGAAGGCCGTCGAGAACGTTCGCCCCGCACTCGAGGTGCGCTCCAAGCGGGTCGGTGGTGCCAACTACCAGGTGCCGCGCGAGGTCAAGCGCTCCCGTCAGCAGAGTCTGGCCATCCGCTGGATCGTCGACAACGCACGCAAGAAGAAGGGCAAGCCGATGGCTCAGCGCTTCGCCGAGGAGCTCGTCGATGCCTACAACGGCACCGGAGCGTCCGTGCAGTGGAAAGAGAACGTGCACAAGATGGCCGAGGCCAACCGCGCCTACGCCCACTACGCACGCTAGATCCACAAACCGACAGAACACAAAAACGCCGCCTGTGCTCCAGGCGGCGTTTTTTCGTAGATTGGCCGGTCGTGGATCTGAATGTGCTCATTCTGCGCGACCCTCGGGAGTCGGCCAAGAAGTGCTCGCTGACGCCGTTGCGCGGCATGTCGGGGGTGCGCTTCGTGGACTACAAGCAGGGGCGTCGCATCGATGGCGGCGGCCGCATCCTCCTGCACCCGGATGGCGAAGTGCTCTCGGCTGCGGATCAGTCCGCCGGCCTGCTGCTCCTGGACTGCTCCTGGCGTCGCGTGCCGAGCTTGCTGGCCGAGGTCGACGGTGATCCGGTGGTCCGGCGCTTGCCGCCGCTCCAGACCGCCTACCCGCGCAAGAGCCGCATCTTCGAGGATCCCGCACAGGGGCTGGCGTCGATCGAGGCCCTGTACGCGGCCTTCGCCCTGCTCGGCACGCCGCACCCGCAGTTGCTCGACGAGTATCATTGGGCTTCCGAGTTCCTCGAGCTAAACCCCCAGCTCTGACCTACTAGCCCGGATTATTCATGACCACGCGGACGAAACCCCACGAACGGCCGGCTTCGCTGTCCTTTCGGTCCCTGCCGGCACTTTGCGAACATTGGCGTCCTCGGCGACCAAAAAAGGTCGCCTGTGGGGCCAATGCCCGCAAAGCACCGGCAGGGACCGAATCGAGGCGTTTCGCCTCGCGGCTCATGAATAATCCGGGCTAGCCCGTTGAGGAAGCGATCCGGTGCCATGACGATTCACGCCACTTCGGTGCGGCACTCGAGAGCGCTGCTCGCTCTTTCGAGCGGCATGTCATGTTACGCGTCAGGTGAGCCGTCCGACGCCCTGGCCGCCCACGCATCGGGCCATGGGGAGGGGTGATGGGGCTCGACCAGCTTCGCAACCTTGCGATCGTCGCCCACATCGACGCCGGGAAGACCACGACCACGGAGCGCATCCTGCATTGCGCCGGCGTCGAGGCGCGCATCGGTCGAGTGGACGATGGAACGGCCGTCATGGATTGGATGGCGGAGGAGCGCGAACGCGGGATCACGATCACTGCGGCCGCGACGAGTTTCGAGTGGCGCGGCGTCGCGATCAGCCTGATCGACACGCCCGGGCACGTGGATTTCACGGTCGAGGTCGAGCGCTGCATGCGCGTCCTGGACGGGGCCATCCTGGTGATCGACGCGGTGAGTGGCGTGCAGGCGCAGTCGGAGACCGTCTGGAGGCAGATGGCAGCGCAGGCGGTGCCAGCGATCTGCTTCGTGAACAAGTGCGATCGCGTGGGCGCGGACTACCTGTCCGCCACGGCCAGCGTCGAGCGCAGGCTCGGGGCGCCAGCGATTCCCATCCAGTACCCGATCTATGCGGATGGCAAGCTGGTGGGGGTCGTGGATCTGGTCACGGGCTGTGCCTGGCGCTTCGACTCCAGTGGCGCCGCGAGCGCGGTGGACGTCCCGCCGGAACTCGTGGACGAGGTCGAGGTCCTGCGCTCGGAGTTGATCGACGTGCTGGCCGCCGACGACGAGGATCTGCTGCAGGCGCTGGTCGACGAGCGGGAGCCGGACCCGGACGCCCTTTCGGCGGCCCTTCGGCGGCGCGTGATCGGCCGCTCGCTGCTACCAACCCTGTGTGGGGGAGCTCTGCGCGGGATCGGGATCCAGCCACTGCTGGATGCGGCGGTGGCCTACCTGCCCAGCCCCCTGGACAGGCCACCGATCCGTGGTTTCGACGCGGATGGCGAGTTCGTGCTGGAGCGTGCGCCGGACCCGGACGGGGCCCTGGCCGCCTTGGCCTTCAAGCTGCACACGAGTGCCCACGGGGATCAGACCTTCCTGCGCATCTACTCCGGGACGCTCACTCCGGGCGACAGGGTCTGGAACCCGCGCACGGCTCGCCTCGAGCGCGTGGCACGCGTCCTGCGCATGCATGCGGAGCACGGCGAGGCGCTGGAGCAGGCCTCAGCCGGCGCGATCGTGGCGGTCACCGGGCTCAAGGCGACCGTGACTGGCGACACCCTGTGCGACCCGTCCCACGTGATTCAGCTCGAGCCGTCGGTCTTTCCCGAGCCGGTGATCGCTCTCGTTGTCGAGCCCG
>JBLHKW010000043.1:0-34499 GCA_047618565.1 Planctomycetota bacterium | reverse complement strand
ACCTGTTGAAAACGATGAGCCCTCATGCCATTGCCTCGTCGACCTCGGCAGGCGTTCTGTAGTCCAGCGGGGAGTGGAGCCGCTCTCTGTTGTAGAAAACTTCGATGTAGTCGTGCGTGGCCGCACGCGAGTCGACGAGTCCTGTCCACCGTTGGTGGTTCGCCCACTCCTGCTTGTACGTCCCAGAGAAGCTCTCGATCACCGCGTTGTCCCAGCAGTCGCCGGCACGGCTCATGCTGCATCTCACCTGGTGCCTACTCAGCAGCTGCTGATACGACTTGCTCGCGTACTGACTCCCCCGATCGGAATGGTGCTCGAGATGCTCGGCGGGAGTCCGCCAGCTCAAGGCATTCATGAACGCGCTCTCGATGAGCTCGGTTCTCATGTGTGTCGCCATGGACCAGCCCACGATCATCCTCGTGGCCAGGTCGATGATCGCGGCCAGGTGCACGAACCCCGACGCCGTCGGAATGTACGTGATGTCGGCGCACCAAACGGAATCCGGCATTTCGACGTCGAACTCGCGATGCAGCTCGTTGTCCGCAATCCGTCGCTTGTGCTTGGAGTCCGTCGTCTTCTTGAATCGGCGGCGCACCCGACCGCGAAGACCGGCGACTTTCATGAGCCTGGAGACTCGATCTCTTCCGATGTCGACGCCATCGCGAAGGAGCTGCGCGTGAACCCGGGGGCTGCCGTAGGCCTCGCGGCTTGACGAGTGGGTTTCACGGATCCTCGTCAGAAGCTCGTCGTCTCGGTTGTCCTTCGCCGTCGGTCTCATCCGCGAGTGGGACGCATACCAGCCGCTGCGAGAGACGTTGAGAACGTTGCACATCATCGTGATCGGGTAGTTGGTCTTCTCCGCAGCGATCAGCGCGTACGCCGATCCTCTTCCTTCGCGAAGAAGACCGCGGCTTTTTTTAGGAAGTCACGCTCCATCTCCAACTGCCGATTCTTGCGGCGCAACAGCCGAAGCTCTTCGCGCTCCTCTGAGGTCAAAGCTCCTTCTTGGCCTTGCCCTTCGTCAATGCCCGCTTGCTTTACCCAGTTGCGCAGCGAGCCCTCGCCAATGTCGAGGTCCCGCGCGATCTTGGCCACATTGCCCGCTTCGCGAGCCATGCGCACTGCGTCGACCCTCTGCTCAGCCGTGAAAGTTCGTCGTTGTCGTCTTGCCATCTTGGACATCCTCGTGCATTTCGCACGATCTGGGGTTTCCGTTTTCCCCAGGCAAGGTCACTTCGATGCGTTAGGCATGTCGACGGCGTCAGGTAGTCGAAGTCCCAATTCGAGCAGCTCCGTGGGGTGCACATATTCGGCCGAACGCAAACCGTTGCCAAACCCGATCTTGTGAGCGCGCAACAATGTCGCCCATGGCCCACATCTACCCGCTGCAGATCCTGATCGCATCGCTCGTTGGCTTGATGAACCGGCAGCAAGCCGAGGTGCTCGACGACCGGATCGAAGAGAACCGGTTTCTAAAGGAGCAGATGACGGGGCGGCGTCTACGGTTGACTGATGACCAGCGGCGGCGACTGGCCGCGAAGGGGAAACGAATCGGTCGACGCCTTCTGTTGAAGGTGGCGACCATCGTGACGCCATACACGATCTTGCGTTTGCATAACAGGCTCATCAGGGCGAAGTGGACCTTCCCGGTGAAGCGAGTCGGGCGTCCGGGTCTGATGAAGGAGATCCGCGCGCTGACCATTCGGTTCGCCCAGGAGAACTGTGGGTGGGGCTACACTCGGATCGAGGGCGCTCTCCGGAACCTGGGACGCCGCGTCGCACCGACCACCATTCGCAAGGTCTTGAAGGCCAACGGGATCAAGCCCGCCCCGGAGCGTCCGACGAGCTTGAGGGCGTTGCTGAAGACCCACTGGGATCAGATCGCGGCCACTGACTTCTTCACCATCGAGGTCTGGACGGCAACAGGCCTGAAGACCCATTACGTGCTGTTCATGATCGAGCTCGACACGCGGCGCGTGCATCTCGCTGGCATCACGCGGCATCCGAACGACATGTGGATGGGCTACGCGGCCGAGCGAGCCACGCAGTTCCTCAAGGGACGCCGGTTCCTGATCTGTGACGGCGACACGAACTTGCGCTACCGCTTCAAGATCGTGATGGAGGCGGCGGGCATCAAGCTCGTCAAGACGCCGTACCGTGCGCCGAATGCCAACGCGTATGCCGAGCGATTCGTCCGTTCCATCGGGGAGGAGTGTCTCAGCCGGATGATCCTGTTCGGTGAGAAGCACCTGCGCCGTGTCGTCGACGAGTACCTGGTCCACTTCAATCATGAGCGAAGCCACCAAGGCATCGGGCCGATCGAGTGCCGCGAGCGTGTCGGTGGCCTGCTGAAGTCCTACCACCGCGCGGCCTGACGGGGAGATGGCGCTGGGGATGTCTTGAAGCCGGTGGGGGAGGTGTACGGGGACTCGGGAGGCGTCCGAGGCTCGGCCGTAGAATCGGCATGTGTCTGGCTGCAAGCTGCTGTTCCCGCGTGGGTTGGGCTTCGGCTGGGTTTTTGAACCCTACGCGGTTTCTAACGTCGTTGACGACGGTTCCCAACCGGGCGCTCCACGGCCTCCAGCGTGAATCTCGTACGCCGACTTGGCCGGCGTGCGGGATCGGAGTGCCAGAGACGGCGCGGCTCTGCCGCCGGACCCGAGCCGCGCCGGGTGCGCGCCCGGTGGGCGCGCACGCTAGTACCGCGGCGGGCTCCGCCTAGCGCACGACCCGGCGCCGGTTGCGCAGGAAGTCGACGAACAGGTAGGCGCCCAGGTCGTTCGGCCTGGAATAGAAGGCACGTCCGCGGTTGGCTTCGGTGAACTCCTCGACGAAGCCCACGAGCACCGGGTCGTCTGTCAGCATGAAGGTCGTCACGGGAATTCCGTAGCGGCGGCAGGCCACGGCTTCGTCCAGGGTCTTGTCGACGACGCGCCTGTCGAGCCCGATCGGGTTCTTGTAGATCTGGCCGTTGCGCTCGGTCAACGCACTGGGCTTGCCGTCGGTGATCATGAAGATCTGCTTGTTGCCATGCTTCGAGCGGCGCAGCAGATCGCGCGCGAGGCGCAGGGCGCCGCGCGTGTTCGTGTGGAAGGGCCCGACGGAGATGTAGGGCAGATCGTCGAGGGGCACTTCCTTGGCCTCGTCACCGAAGGTCACCACATGCAAGGTGTCCTTGGGGTAGCGAGTCCGGATCAGCTCACACAGGGCGATGGCCACGCGCTTTGCCGGCGTGATGCGATCCTCGCCGTAGAGGATCATGCTGTGGCTGATGTCGAGCAGCAAAACCGTTGCGCAGGCGGAGACGTGTTCGGTCTCGTAGACCTGGAAGTCTTCCTCGCGCATCTCGAGGTTCGCTGCACCTCCACGTCGCAGGGCATTCTGAAGGCTGCCGCTGGCGTCGATCAGGTCGACCGGGTCGCCGAATACGTAGGGCCGCGTCTCGGGCAAGCGCTCGACGCCCTGCCCGGTGGTTGGGACGCGGTGTTCTCCGACGCCGCCCTTATCCAGTGAATTGAAGATGGCGTCCAGGGAGTCCTGGCGCAGCAAGCGTTCACCGCGCTTTGTCAGGATCGTCTCGCCGGCGTCGCTACGCACGACGCCGCCATCTTCCAGGTGCTTGCGGAAGGCGTCCATGTCGATCCCGTGCTGGAAGAGATCGTGTTGTTTGGCGATGGCCTCCAGCCAGCGCAAGGCCTCCTCTACATCTCCGCCGACGCGCAGCAGCAGGTCGTTGAAGAGCTTCTGCAAGCTCGCCATCCAAGCGTCGCGTGACATCTTGGCGGGATCGGGCCGGGAGTAGCGATAGTCCATATTCCAGCGCGTAGGGCGTGAGCTGTGCGCGCTAGGAGCGCTGCGTCGGTTTGCTTTCGAGGCTCTCGGCCATTTCGGCCAGCATGTCGCGGTAGAGGCGACCCTGGGGGAGCTCTTCCTTGGCGAGCAAGGCGCCCTGGTGCAGCCCTTCGAGGATCAACTCCATGGCCGCGGCCTTTTCCCCGTCCCCGGCGGGTGAAAGGTGCTCCTCGGCCAAGGCTTCCAGTCCAGGAATCGTTCGCAGTTGGTTGTAGAGCTGCTCGCTCGAAGTGTCGTTCGATACGTCGAGGGTTCCGCCGCCTTGGAACCAGGCCGTGATCTGGGCGTAGGCCGAGTCACTGCCCACGGGGCCGTCCGCATAGATTTCGGGCATGTGCGCCTCGAACACGGCCGCTGCGGCCTTGCCCACGAGCATCTTCGAGACCGACTCGACGCCCTCGCGCTCGCCGTCGTAGACCAGCTCGATCTTGCCGCTGATAGACGCCGTCGCGGCGAAAAGATCCGAAGTGCGCGCGACGGACTGCTCCTCGCCGCACTGGATCGCGCGCCGCTCCGCGTTCGAGATCACATTCTCGAGTAGGGATATCGTCATGCGCGCACTGACCCCCGAGGCCTGGTCGACGAAGTCGTTCTGGCGCGCCTGGAAGGCGACCTCCTCGACCATGGCACGCAGGTAATCGGGGATGTGCACCTGGATGGTGTTCGAGCGCTCGACCCAGGCTTCCTGGCGCGTGATCGCCATGCCGTCCTCGAGGGACCTTGGGTAGTGGGTCAGGATCTGGGAGGCGATGCGGTCGCGCAGGGGCGTGATGATGTTGCCACGGTTGGTGTAGTCCTCGGGGTTGGCCGAGAAGACGGCCAGCACATCGAGGGGCAGGCGTACCGGGAAGCCGCGGATCTGGATGTCGCCCTCTTCCAGGATGCCGAGCAGTCCGACCTGAATGCGGCCCGCGAGGTCGGGCAACTCGTTCAGGGCGAAGATACCGCGGTGGGCGCGGGGCAGCAGGCCGTAGTGGATCACCTCGGGATCGGACAGGTCGCGCCGCTGGTTGGCCGCCTTGATGGGATCGATGTCGCCGATCAGGTCCGCGACGCTCACGTCCGGCGTGGCGAGCTTCTCGAAGTAGCGCTCCTTGCGACCGAGCCAGGCGATGGGCAGCTCGTCCCCGAACTCGGCCAGCCGTCTGCGACAGGCCGCGCACACGGGGGCAAAGGGGTCGTCGTTGATGTCGCAGCCCTCCACTACGGGCAGGAACTCGTCCAGGAGCTCGGGCAGCGCACGCAGGATGCGCGTCTTGGCCTGCCCACGCAGCCCCAGCAGGATGAAGTCGTGGCGCGACAGCAGGGCGTTCTGGACCTGGGGCAGCACGGTTCGTTCAAAGCCGATGATGCCAGGGAAACAGGGTTCCCCGCGCCGCAGCCTCTCAATAAGGTTGTCGCGAAGCTCTTGCTTGACACTCTTGGAGTGCCATCCGGATGCCCGCAGGGCACCTAGGGTGGTCGGTCGGCTCATGCGCCTAGGTTAGTACGGGGTCGCCCGTATTGAACCTGCCATCTCGTGTACCGGGCGGATGTACCAAGCCAGAGCGAAATCCGACGGGCATCTGCCAGTATGACGGGTTGTCGGTAGGCTCCCGCAGATGGCTATGACCCTTGAACAAGCCGTCCTTGCGCAGCTCGGCGAGGATGGAATACGGAAGCTCGTCGCTTCGTTCTACGCGCGCATTTCTGCGGACACTCTTCTGCGCCCGATGTACCCGGGCGGGGATCTTGAGGCGGCGGCATGCGCCGTTCGCGGTCGATGGTGCTGGGCGAGGGACTCGGCGGGTTCCTGGACCAGGTCACGGAGTTTCTGGGTAACGGGTAGCCGAGCCAGGCGATATCTGGTCTCTAGCTGCGCGACGCGCTGGTCAGCGCGTCGCGCAGGTCGGCTATGCGAATGCGGCCGGCTCGCTCGGGCGCTTCGCCGGTGCTCCTGTTGCGGAAGCCTGTGGACGACCATGCGCTGCTGGCAGATGTCCATCGGATTTTGCTCTGGCTCGGTACATCCGCTGAAGTTCTATCACCGCGCGGCCTGACGGAAGACGGTGTCGTTGATGTCGGGAACGTGGTGGGGGAGATGTGCCTGTATCTCGCGGGAGCACGATTATCGGCCGTGGAATCGGCGCTGGGCCTGGTGCAAGCCGTTGTTCTGCCGCGGACTTGGCTTTGGCTGGATATTTGCACCATACGCGGATGGAGTCATGGTCAGAACGCCGTCGACGTGCGCATTAGCGTGAGCGTCGGGTCGAGTTCCTCGAACCTGTTGATGACTCGCTGCTCCTCTGCGCGGCGCCCGGCCCAGCTTCCGATTGAGGTCCGGGCGGCATCGGGCCCGGCGCACGTTGGGCCCTTCCGCAGCGGGTGTGGGCCAGCTGATTGGTCGTTGGCAACAGGCCGGACTTGGCGTCATAATAGCTGGCCGCACTACCATAGTATGGATACCCGATTCACAGCCAGCCTATTGCGGACCAGTGCCAGCGGCTTTGCCGCGATGGCAGTGAGTCGAACCTTCGAGGGCCTCGGTGAGGGCGGAGAGCCGGATGAGGGGTTTGAAGTCTGGCGATCGCACTTCGAAACAGTGGTTCTGGAGCTCGCCGCTGCGGTCCACGATGACCAGCCAGAGCAATTTGCCGACCGGATGGGCTGGGTGCGCGATGCTTTTGTCGCTCGTAACTACAACGCCGACTTTCTACGAGCCGGGATGGTTGGGTTGCGTCGAGTTCTCGAAGAGGCGCTTCCTGGCGAAGCCTGGGAATCGCTACGGAAGTTCTTCAAGGCTTCCGATCGAGAACTGGAACGAGAATCAGCGATCGGTGACGACACCGGCAGCCCGGATTCTGGGCTCGGAGACCTTGCCAAGGCCTATCTTGCCACCGTTCTGAAAGGTGATGCTCAGGGCGCGATCGCTGCGGTTGCCTTGGCTATTCGCGAAGGACGGTTGTCGGTCCCTGATGCGTTTGATCAGGTGTTGGCGCCTGCGTTGCGCGAAGTCGGGCGGCTATGGCACCTGGGCGCCGTGAACGTTGCCCAGGAGCATCTCGCGAGCCAGGCTGCCGGGCGACTGCTGGAGCAGATACTGATCGACGCCCCTCGGCTCGCATCTAATGGCCGGACGGTCGTGCTGGCCATGGCCGAGGGCGATGCTCACGACCTTGGGCTTCGAATTGTGGCGGCATTCTTTGAACTCGACGGCTGGCGCACGATCTGCCTGGGTGCCAACACGCCTTCCGAAGACCTGTCGCTTTCTGTCCGCGAGTTCGATGCAGACCTGGTCGTGATTGGCGCCACTCTCAATACGCACCGGGAAGCGGTGACGCGTGCGATTGAATTGCTGAGAGCGTCTCGTCGGGATCAGAGAATCCTGGTGGGCGGTTCGGCATTTAACGGTATCGAAGCCCGAGCCAAGGAAATCGGGGCGAGCGGGACCGTGCTCGATGCTAGAAATGCTCCGGTACTCGGGCGCGCCCTCGTAGGGGAGTAGCGCTCGTCTCTCCGGCCGGGCGGATTCAGAGCGCTGCGGTGAGAATCAAGTGCTCCCGCTCGGAGACCACGACGCCGCCCGGGACCTCGATCGTCACGGCAAAGAGGGCGGTCTCATTGATTGCGAGCTTTGCGTCGATCGGGACGACGACGTTGCCTTGGCCCGAGACGTCGAAGACGCCACCGTCGACCGGCTTGGCCTCCCAGTCCGCGCGCGTCGGATCAAATATCCACAGCTGGTATTGAGCCACCTTGGGATCGTTGGGCGTGAGCCCTTGGAAACGCATGTAGCCCTGTTGCATGGACTTGCTCCATACCACGTCTCCGCCCACTCCCGTAGCTGCAGGATCTGAAGTGGCGGTCCAATCGATATTGATCAGATCTCCCGCATCTGCAACCAGTGCGGCACGCCCGTCGACGGGCGATGGCTCGCCGCCTGTTCGGGTGATGATAAATGAAACCAGGAGCGCCGCCGCTGCCAACCAGCCTGCGAAGGCAAGGACCGGTGCGGGGCGCTGAGCATCGCTATCCGTTTCTTCAGGGCTGTTGCTGGCCCCAACCTGTTCGCGGCCTGCGGACTCGAGTCGGTTCAGGAAGTCGACCGAAGGAGACTCTAGGTTGCCAAGGCATGCCAGCTGCACCGCCGCAAGCGTGTCCTCAAACTCGTCGAGGTCCGCCCGGCTGGCCAGGCGGTTGAGATTCGCATCGCCCTGCTGATCCAGGCCAAGTGTGAAACGATCGATTGCAAGGTCGAGCGTCGGCTCATCCCAGTTCGCGAAGTAGGAGGTCATAGCGAACTCCTTTTTGCTGAACGTAACTTCTGAGCAGTTTCGTCCAGGCCGCGTCGAATGTGACTCTTGACCGTGCCGAGCGGGATGCCGGTTGCCGTTGCGATCTCGACATGCGTGAGTCCATCCACGACCGACATCAGGACCACTTGTCTCTGAGCGGGCTTCAGCTGGGCCAGCGCCTCTCGAGCGAGCTGCGCCTCATCTCCAAGGTCCACATTAGTGATTCCGGGATCCTCTTGAGGGATGTCGGGCAGCTCGGACAGCTCGGTCTCGGGCACTCGGCCGAGGCGCCGGCGCCGGTCGATCACGCGCCGTCGGGCGATCGTGGCAATGAACGTAGCTTCGGACGCCTTCTCGGGATCGAATCGCTCAGCACTCTTCCAGACGTCGATGAATATCTCCTGCACCAGGTCCTCGATCGTCGAGTAGTCCCTCCAGGCCTTGCCGACGACCGACCAGACCATCGCTCCGTAGCGCTCCAGGCACGCCCCCACGGCATTCGCATCGCCAGAAGCGATACGAACTAGCAGAGCGTTATCGTTCTTGGTCGGGTCTTGCATCTGGAGCGGCTGAGTCCTGGTCCACACTTTCAGTGTGGAGGAGTCGGCGTTGGCGCCATTCTCGCGCGCTGACGCTTCAATAGCAAAAGGCCATTGCATGTCAGGTGCGAAGATCTCGATTGTCTCAGCGCAGAGCACAGTCTCTCACTTTCAATCCAGCGCGATGAGCGATCCTTTGGATCGGACGAATAATTGGCCGTCGGCGGGTGCGACATCCGCACAAGTCCCGTCGTCTGCGACCTCTCTCTCGGAAATGACTTTGTAGCCGGCGGGATCAGCCCGAATCAGGCGCCAGATTCTGGGGTCTGAAAGAGCGAGCATCAGACCATCTTGAGCGGCCTGGGACCGGTCGGAGTCTCCGTGTGCCCCTCACGAAAACACTTACCGCGTCGCAAGTGTAGCGCAGGCCTGAAGTCGACCGCATCCAAGCCCGGCGAGAGCCGTAGGAGACGAGCATGTTCAGTAGCTGAAGGAAGCGCCGCAAGGCACTCCGACCCGAAGGATCCTTGCCGGCCGTGGAGCCCGACGTGCGGCGATCTATGCAGCGCTCGCACACTTCTCTGTCATCACACGAACCCGAGGCGGCCGACCATGGACTGCGCAAGAAGCGGAAGATGCTTCGTGAGAAGCACAATTGTAAAAGGCCACTTGGTGTCAGATGCGAAGGTCTCGATTGCCCAAGGGCAGAGACCAGCCTGCTCACTTCCAGTCCAGCGCGATGAGCGATCCTTGTGATCGGAAGAACACTTGGTCGCCGGCGGGTGCGATGTGTGCCCAAGTGTCGTCGTCTGCGACTTCTCGTTCCGAAATAACTTCGTAGCCGGCGGGATCTGCCCGAATCAGGCGCAGGGTTCCGAAGTCTGAAAGAGCGAGGATCAGGCCATCTCGAGCTGCCAGGGACCAGTAGGAGTCTCCGGTTGGCGGTGAGGTCCAGCGACTCTCGCCCGTTTCAAGATCGATGCAGCCGAAGCGGTTGCTCTTCAGGAACAGGTAGGCGTGTCCATCGACGACAACCGGAGAGGTCATGTATCCCTGGACGGGGCTGTTCCATTGCGACTTTACCGCGCAGCCGTCCTCTCCTTGATCGATCGTGAACAGCTGGGACCGTCCACCATATGTGGAGGTAAAGACCCCGTCGCCGAAGATGGTCGGCGTCAGGATATTCATTCCCCGGTAGGCCTTGACAGGCGTCGACCAGAGCGTCTGGCCGTCTTCCATACTGACTCCCACCAGGTCGGTGCGCGATTGAATGACCAGCTGGAGTTGCCCCTGAAGCTCGGCCAGGACGGGCGAGGAGAAGGCGCCGCCACTCATGACCTCGCCATCCTCGACCATGCTGCGCCAGACCGTCTCCCCGTTGGCCTTGTCGAGCTTGACGAGTGATGCGCCGGCCTGGATGTACACGTGTTCGCCCGCCAGCAAGGGAGAGGAGACGCATCCGAATGGCGGCAGTGGGCAATCGAAGCGTTCTCCGAAGTCGACCGACCAGCGTTTCTCCCCCGTGCGTGCATCCAGGCACATGAGGACGTCGCGGATGCCCGCCACGTAGAGGGAATCCTTGTCGACGGCTGGCGTGCTGCGGATCCAGGATCCGTTCTGGGCGGCGAAGAAGGGCACCTCCATCGATCCCGTCCAGCTCACGCGCCAGATTTCCTTGCCGTCCGTGCGGTTCAGCGCGCGGACCACCTCGCGCTCCTCGTCGACCGTTTCCGTGGTGTACACACGCTCGCTATCGACGACGGGTCCCGAGTAGCTCGGCCCGAGTCCATCAATGCGCCAGGCTTCTCCAAGCCGCTCAGCTTCGAGGTCGGGCCCCCAGGCAACTCCGGGTGCCTGCCCGTCCCGGGTCGGTCCACGCCACTGGGGCCAGGAGCCGGACTTGTCGACTCCCTCGGAATACGCGAGCGCGGTTCCCGAAAGGGCGGGGAGGGCGAGCAGAGCGATGGCGGCGAGGTGGGTGGGTCGTTGCATGCTTGGGTCCAGATGGGATCGGGCGATCTTGTCGCCGATCTTTTCGCTCCTGGGCGCCTACCGGATGCGTAGAAATGACGAAAGGGGGCGCGGATTCATCCGCACCCCCTTCAATCTGCATTTGAACTGGCTGGTGCCTACTCCGGGAGGAGGACCGTATCGATCACGTGGATGACGCCGTTGGAGGTCTCGATGTCGGCTTTCAGGACTCGGGCACCGTTCACCAGGACCTGGGCGGAGCCATCACTCGCGCTGCGGGTCTTGACCACCTGGCCTTGTAGGGTCTTGAGCTCATGGCCGGCGGCGACCGCGTCGGCGTACACCCGGCCAGGAACGACGTGGAAAGTCAGGATCGCTGCGAGCTGGTCCCGGTTCTCAGGCTTGAGCAGGTTGGCCACGGTGCCCTCCGGCAGGGCCGCGAAGGCCTCGTCAGTGGGTGCGAAGACGGTGAACGGACCGTCTCCACGCAGAGCTCCGATGAGCTGGGCGGCCTCGAGAGCGGCGGCCAGGGTCTTGAAAGATCCGGCTCCGACTGCCGTGTCGATGATATCCATCGTGCTCGGGAGGATGATCGCGTCGATCACATGAATGACGCCGTTCGAGCACTCGATGTCGGTCTTGATGATGTTCGCCCCATTGATATTGATGCCGCCATCAGTGACTTCGAACTCAACCCGCTGGCCATTCAGTGTGGTGCTGTTGCTGGCCTTCAAGACGTCGGCAGCCTCCAGCTTTCCGGGGGCGACGTGGTAGGTCAGAATGGACTGAAGGAGCGCTTTGTTGGCCGGATCGAGAAGGTAGCTGAGCTTGTCCTCGGGAAGCCTCGCGAAGGCCTCGTTTGTCGGCGCGAACACGGTGAAAGGCCCTTCACCGGCGAGGGCGCCCGTGAGGTCGGCGGCCTTCAAAGCCGTGACCAGGGTCGAGAAGGAGTCGGCGGCCAGGGCCGTCTCGACAATGTTCTTGCCAACGGGCGTTGCGCTGACGGTCTTGACCGACTTGCTGGACGAGCAGTCGTCACCCGCGAAACCGGCGAAGAGAGCTGTTGAAAGAAGAGTGGTAGTCAGGAGCATGGCTTTAATTTCGAGTTAGGTGATGATGATTCGAACCCTCGGTTCTGTCCTGACCTTCGCCCGGCTTGTGCGGACGGATGCACCCAACACAAACTTCTCCCGCGGCAAATCACGGCAGGAATGCGCGGTCATTAAATGTTGCGGAAGGATGAATCCGCGATCCGGTCCCGGGCGAACATGAATGCATGAGGGGGGAATTAACGAACGACAGCACAGGCACGGGCGCGACGATCGAGCGTTCAACTGCAAGCAAAGGCGGAGCGGGGCGGGTACTCGTGAGCGGCGCCAGCGGGCTCGTTGGCCAGGCCCTTCTCAAGCGTCTCGCGAATGGCGGTCGGCCTGGCACCAAACTGGTCCGCTCTTCTGCCTCGGAGGGCGAGGTCCTTTGGGATCCGGCGAGTGGGTATATCGATCAGGCCTCCATTGCGGCGGACGCCGTGGTTCACTTGGCCGGTGAGAACATTGCCGACGGGCGCTGGTCCCAAAGCAAGATGAAGGCCATTCGTGACAGCCGCATCCGCGGAACGAGGCTGCTGGCGGAGAGCCTGGCACGCCTCGAGAAGCCTCCCGAGGTGCTGATCTCCGCATCGGCAATCGGGTTCTATGGTGATCGCGGGGACGAAGTTCTTACGGAGCGCTCTCCAGCCGGGAGTGGATTCCTGGCAGAGGTCTGTCAGGAATGGGAGGCATCGACCCGAGCCGCACAGGATGCGGGCATTCGCGTGGTTCACCTGCGGATTGGCGTGGTCCTGGCACGCCAGGGAGGCGCACTGGGCAAGATGCTGCTGCCATTCAAGCTGGGGCTCGGAGGCCGTATAGGCAACGGCAAGCAGTTCATGAGCTGGATTGCGCTGGATGACCTGGTCTCTGCGATCTGCCACGCGGTCGACGACAAGCGACTGAGCGGTCCGGTAAACGCCAGCGCCCCGTTCCCCGTAACGAACGGGGACTTCACGCGGACGCTTGGCGGAGTCCTGCGCCGACCGACTTTCGCGGCCATGCCCGAGTTCGCGGCCCGTGCCCTGATCGGGCGCATGGCGGACGACCTGCTTCTCGCGAGCATTCGGGTGTATCCTCAGATTCTGCTCTACAGTGAATTCGTCTTCGGCGAGCCGCGTCTCGAGGGTGCTCTTCGTGCGACACTGGAAAAGTCGTCGTGAATGGAATCGCAAGTCGGCCGGGCACATTCTTCCTGGAACGTGAGCAGACGGTGCGGCGGAGCCTGGAAGACGTCTTCGGCTTCTTCGCCGACGCCCGGAATCTGGAGGCCTTGACTCCGCCTTGGCTCCGTTTCCGCGTTCTCGGGAGCTCCACGCCCGAGATGGTGGAGGGCGCTACGATCGACTACAAGCTACGAGTACATGGGCTGCCCATTCGATGGAGGAGCCTGATCTCGTGCTGGAGGCCGCCGTTCGAATTCGTGGACGAGCAGGTCAAGGGTCCCTACAGGTCCTGGGTCCACCGGCACTCGTTTCGGGAGACCGAAGACGGCATTGTCATGCGTGATCATGTGGAGTACTCGGTGCGAGGAGGTGCTCTCGTCAACAAACTCTTCGTGCGTGGGGACCTTGAGCGCATTTTCGACTATCGCATGAGCAGCCTGGCGAGCCTGCTCCCCGACGAGGGCAACCCCGCCTGAACACGAATCAACCTTTTCGAGACGATTGGCATTCCAAGCAAAGGAAGCGAAGCCCGATTGTGGCTTCCGACGAATCATGAATACCGCGGCCACCAGTTCATCCGTTCTCTCTTGGTCCATGGGAAGAAAGGCCTTCCTTGTTGGTGCGGTTGCCCTGGGGGCCCTACTGGCATCGACATCCTGTACGACGACTATCGAGAACCGAGATCCACTCGGAGAGCCTTTCCCTGAAGTCGTTGGCGAGGCGCTGGACGGCGAGACCCTGAGTCTTCCTCTCGATGAGCCCAGCGTGCTGCTGATCGGTTACGTCCAGGATGCGCAGTTTGACGCCGACCGATGGCTGGTCGGACTGCTGCAGGCTCCGCCCCCTGTCCGCATCCTCGAGGTCCCAACCGTGGTCGGTCTCTTTCCGCGTTTGATTGCGGACACGATCGATTCTGGAATGCGGAGTGGCATCCCGAGCGAAGACTGGCAATCCGTAGTCACCCTGTATGGGTCGAAGGCAGACCAGGTGCTGGAGCTGACAGGCAACGAGCGCCCTCGTAACATCCGGGTGTTACTCCTGGACGCAGAAGGCCGCGTCCGCTGGTTTCACGACCGAGGGTTCTCCGCGTCGAAGTTGCTAGAGCTAGGGGACGCTGCCCGGCTTCTGGGTGAAGCCTCAAGTGATTGAGGGTCTGAAGAGCGCGTTCAACGGAGCGGGCTCCAGCCCGCTCCTTAGCCCTTCGCTATCCACGCGAGTTCGAGAGCGAAGCTCCCGGCCTGCTGATCTGCGATCAGGAACCCAAGGCTCCTTACAGCCGTCATGTCCAGAGCTGGTGCGGTTGCGAGGATCTGACCGCGCCAGGATGGCCGGAAAGCGTCAGGTCGCAACGTGACTTCGAGCCAGCGATTGGGTTCTGTGCCGAAGGGCGCCAGGTAGGAGACACCGTCGCTCGCACCGGTAGTACGCAGGCGCAGCTGGTAGCGCTTGCCGTCGCCGCGTACACGCAGGATAAGTGCCCTGGATTCGCGCAGGTCATGTGATGCGTCATTGGAGCGAACCGAGGCGAATCCTCCCCCGGACTCCAAGGAGACGGTCCCCGCAAAGAGCGCCGTCCCGTTGGCGGTTGACTGTATCTGGCTCGAGGAGACACCGCCCATGACAACGTCATTTGCGGGAGACCAGCGAGAAAGCTCGTCTGAACTGGAGAAGTCGATCCATAGTTGTGGGTCGAATGAGGGCTTCATGGATGGATGATTACGTGGCAGAGAGTCGATCGTGAGTCGACTCGCGCGCGCGTCGCGCGGCGAGGTGCGGTTGGCGGGTTCGCATTCACTTGCGTCCCAGAACGCGGACTTCGCGTAGAAGGTCAGTGCCGTTGCGTGGCGTTAGCTGCTCGGTGGATCGCTTGCCATAGAGTCGTTCTGAGTTGCGTTTGAGGTTGCCCATGGAGCCTCGCAATGCCTCACGTCGGTTGCTCGGGCCGTCCGGCACGCCGTCGAGGTCGAAGCCGAAATGACGGACGAGCAGGAATGCCAAGTCTTCGCCCTCCGAGTCTGCTACGGGCAGGAAGACGTCGCGACCAGCAAGCCAGTAGAAGTCCTTGCTCGTGGAGTAGATATCGGTCTGCAGGACACCGGCATCGTCGTACGTGTTCAAAATTCCGAGGCGGGTTGTGTAGTCAGAGAAGGGGAAGGGCAAGTCGCAGCGGAACTGAATCGTCAGAGCGGAGAACGGACGGCGGCCAGCATCTGAGCCGACGAAGTAGCTGTTTGCGATGGGGTAGATCTCCTCGTAGTCGGCGCCGACGTTGTCCGGGTAGGCCCGGTAGTCGTTCTCGACGGCCTTGATACTGGCGAGGTCCGCGTGGAGGACCGTGGCGGCCTGCTCCATGACTGGGCGTACGTCGATGGCATCCCAGGGGGCGCCTTCGCCCTTCATGTTCCAGGACTCCGCAACGAGCAATCCATCGCGTTTGTGATTCTTCGAAGGCTTCCAGCTACTGGATAGCAGGTGGTCATCGAAGAGGAGCTGCGTCAGGACCCCGCCCTGTTCAGCCATTAGCTTCGGAGCCGCCTGCTCGAGCGCTTCATACCAGCGATCGCGGGCTCCCGGAGCGAGCCCTCGCGAAGCGGCAACCAGATCGCCGAAGCACCGGTAGCGGCTCCCATCCTCCAGTGTGACGTCGAATTGCAGTCGCAGTAGAGAGCGCATCGCTTCCAGGAAGTCCCGCCCCTTCGCCCTGCGCCGCTCCGGAAGAACCCAGCGACGGTCAAATACCTTGGGCGACAGATCCACCCACGCGAGTGTCGTGGGGGCCAGCTCGAACTCTCCGGGGCCCGTTCTGGGGCTCGTGGTTGAACTGGAGGCCAGGGCGCAGGTTGGGGGCGATGGCGCTGGCGACGTGCACGCGGCTGCCACGATCACGAGCGGTGCACAGAGAATCACGGCTTGTTCTCCTCGGCGTCAAAGAAGTCCGAAAGGAGGCGTACGACCTCGGCCGGGCGTTCCTCGTGAGGGTAGTGGCCTGCCCCGGTGATCACGCCTAGTTTCGCGTTCGGAATCGTGTCGGCGAAGCGCTGGCCGTAGACGTCCAAGGGATAGGCGAGGTCCTCTTCACCCCAAAGGACCAGCGCTGGCGTTCGGAGGTTGCCGAGCTCGTTCTCACGACTTCCATTCTCGTCGCGTACCAGATCGATCATGGCCTTCCAGTTGTCCGCGTTCTCGCAGACGAGGAAAAACTCCTCGATCCGGTCGGGGGGGATTCCTCGAAAGTGTGGGGCAAGAGCTGCTTCGACGCGCTTTCTCGAATTGAGTATCCAGCCGATCTTGGCCAAGGAGTTTTCCCGCATCACGATCTCCTCCGAGAGCCAATCCTCCGGGCGGCGAGCGAATCCAGAGGAGTCGATCAAGGTCAAGCTGGCCGTCAGGGCGGGGTCGTTCAACGCGGCACGCCAGGCGAATTCGCCCCCGTAGGAGGAGCCAATGAGGTGCACCTGCTCGAGGCCCAGGGCGTGGATGGCCGCCGTGACGAAGCGGGCGCAGCGCTCGAAGCTGTAGGGGGACGCGTCGCCGGGGGCGATTCCGTGCCCGATCAACTCGATCGCAAAGACGTCTCGCGTAGCGTTGAGGCCGACGAATCCGTCGCGGCCTGAACCCTCGGAGCTTCCGTAAATGAGCTCCGTCCAGGAGAAGAGGGTGGACGGGGTATTGTGGACCAGTACGACCGGCACGGCGTTCGCGCCATTCACCGCGGGCGCGCGGTGGTAGACCAACTCGAGGTCTCGTGGGCCATCCCCCAGGTCGGCGACGAACGTCATCAGGGTCAGGTCGCCCAGGGGCGCGTTTTTTACCAGGCCACGAAGTCGCTGTTCGAGCTTGGGCTTGCCCAGAGAGCGGCAGGCGCCGGCGAGCAAGACGGCGCCTACGCAGGCCAAAAAAAGCAAGATGAGGCCTGGGTGACGGCCGAGTGGGCCCTGGCTTCTCGTTTCCACACGCATGTGTGGTTATTCGCTCGATGATTGAAGCCGGATGCATCCGGGGGCCAGGTTTCCGCGAACTCAACCCCGTGACCTCTACCCTGATACTGCCTCTCACTGCCCTGGGGGCCCTTTCCGGCGCCCTGGCCCTGGCCTGGCGCCGTCAGCGGCTCACCCGGAATGCCGGCATCGTCGACCTGATCTGGGCCGGAAGCCTGGGACTCATGGCGCTGAGCTACGCCGCCCTGGCGGACGGCTGGGGCCCTCGGCGCGCCCTGGTGGCGGGCCTCGCCGGCCTGTGGTCTGTGCGTCTGAGCTGGCACCTGGCCTTGCGGGTGAGTCGTGAGGCCGAGGACGGTCGCTACGCGATTCTGCGCGAACGCTGGGCCGGCAAGTTCGACTCCTGGATGTTCTGGTTCTTCCAGGCCCAAGGGCTGCTCGCTGTCCTGCTCTCCCTGGTGTTTCTCGTCCTGTGCGAGTCGTCACAAGCCGGATGGCGAACGCAAGACGTGCTGGCTTCGCTGCTGTGGATTGTCTCGATCGGTGGCGAGGGCGTCGCGGACCGCCAGCTCAGCGCGTGGCGTGCCAATCCGGCCAACCGGGGTCGTACTTGCCGCACTGGCCTTTGGGGCTTCTCACGTCACCCCAACTACTTTTTTGAGTGGCTGCACTGGCTGGTCTATCCGGTCCTCGGGCTGGGTCTCGCCTGGGGTTGGAGCCTCTGGCTCACTCCGGCCTTGATGCTCTTCCTCGTGTTGAAAGTCACGGGCATTCCTCCCACAGAGGAGCAGTCACTACGCAGTCGTGGTGCCGACTATCGCGCCTACCAACGAACAACCAACGCCTTCTTCCCTGGCCCCGTCAAGGCCGCGTCACAGGAACTACCCCGGATCTCATGAAGACTGCCCTACGACTCGTCGAACGCGGATTCGTGCCCAAGCCCCTTCTGCGTCGAGGCATCAGGCGCTTACTCGACGAGCGGCTGCGAGAACAGCGCTCGATCTTCGAGCCTGACCGAGATCGGGCCCTGGATCGTTGGGTCGATCGTATGCGTTCGAGTGAGGTGGCTCCGGTTCCGGATCAGGCCAATGAGCAACACTACGAGGTTCCTCCGGCCTTCTTCGAGATGGTGCTCGGCGCCCGGCTGAAATACAGCAGCGCCTACTATCCGGATCCCTCGACGACTCTGGATGAGGCCGAGCAGGCCATGCTCTCCCTGACCTCTGAGCGGGCGGCCCTGGTCGACGGGCAGGACGTTCTCGAGCTTGGATGCGGCTGGGGCTCCCTGACACTGTGGATGGCAGAGAAGTACCCTTCCAGCCGAATCGTGGCGATCTCCAATTCGGCTCCCCAGCGCCGCCACATCTTGGCGCAGGCGGACCTGCGCCAGCTGACGAACGTCGAGGTCGTGACCTGCGACATGAACGAGTTCCAGGCTCCATGTCGATTTGACCGGGTCGTGTCGGTCGAGATGTTCGAACACATGCGCAACTGGGAGGAGTTGCTCACCCGTGTGAGTCGTTGGATGAAGTCGGACGGGCGCCTGTTCCTGCATGTATTCGCCCATCAGCGCTACGCCTACCCGTTCGAGGTTCAAGATGACTCCGACTGGATGAGTCAGCACTTCTTCACCGGGGGCATGATGCCCTGTCCAGACCTGGTCGACCGGCTGGATATCCCGCTCTGCGTGGAGCAACGCTGGGTCGTTTCGGGCACGCATTACGCGCGCACATCAGAGGATTGGCTGCGCAACATCGAGGCCCGGCGCAGCGAGGTTCTGGCGCTCTTCGCGGAGACCTACGGACCGACCGAGGCGAATCGCTGGTACCACCGCTGGCGGGTGTTCTTTCTCTCCTGCGCGGAGCTCTTCAACTATGCGGACGGTCAAGAGTGGTGTGTCTCACACTTGCTTCTCCGTCCAGCGCCTGGGGAGAACGTGTGAGCTCCGAACCTGTATTGGTAGCTCCCCGTCGAGGGGTCTGGAGGAGCTTCGTGCGCTGGTTAGACTCCTGGGCGGAGGACGAGCGAGACACGTTGCGTGATCCGCGTGAGGCCGACTGGCTGCGGGTGGTTCCCTTCGTGATTCTGCACGCCAGCTGTCTCATGGTGTTCGTGGTGGGCTGGAGCTGGACGGCCGTCGCAGTGGCCTTTTCAGCCTACGCCCTGCGTATGTTCGCGATCACCGCTTTCTACCACCGTTACTTTTCTCACAGGGCGTTTCAGACGTCGCGAGTCATGCAGTTCGTGTTTGCCCTCGTTGGCTCCACAGCTGTTCAGCGTGGTCCGATCTGGTGGGCCTCACACCACCGAGCGCATCACCGACACTCCGATACAGCAGGCGATGTGCATTCGCCTGCACGCGACGGTTTCTGGTGGAGTCACGTCGGTTGGATTCTCTGTCGTGGCAACTTTCGGCCGCGTCTGGACCTGGTTCCGGACTTGACGCGCTTTCCCGAGCTGCGTTTTCTGGATCGCTTTGACGTCCTGGTGCCGCTGCTGTCCCTGGGTGGTCTATTCATCCTGGGGGAACTGGCGGGTGACGCTGGCCTGGCCACGAGCGGTGGTCAACTGATCGTGTGGGGCTTCTGCATTTCGACCGTCGTTACCTATCACGTGACATTCTCCATCAACTCGTTCGCACATCGGATTGGATCTCAGCGGTACGACACGAACGATGACAGCCGCAACAACTTGCTGCTGGCATTCTTGACGTTTGGCGAGGGGTGGCACAACAACCACCACCGCTATCAGAGTTCCGTACGCCAGGGATTTCGGTGGTGGGAAATTGACCTGAGCTACTATCTCTTGCGTGGAATGGCAGGCCTCGGCCTGGTCTGGAGCCTGAATCCAGTGCCCGCGCGAATCATCGAGAAGGGTAAGCGGGAGTGAGGGTGTGCGTAATAGGCAGCGGGATCTCGGGCCTGGTTGCGGCCCGGGGGTTGTACCGCGAGCACGATTTGACGGTGTTTGAGTCCGGTGATCGGATCGGCGGGCATACGCATACGGTCGACGTCGAGAGCGAGGCTGGGTCTCTGGCGATCGACACCGGGTTTATCGTCTTCAACGAGTCGACCTATCCTGACTTTTGCGCCATGCTCCGGGACCTTGGCGTCAGCTGGGAGAAAAGCGAGATGAGCTTTTCAGTCCGCTGCGAGGCCTCTGGGCTGGAATACAACGGCACAGACATGAACGGTCTGTTTGCTCAGCGATCGAACCTGCTGCGGCCGTCGTTCTGGCGCATGGTGAAGGACGTCATGCGTTTCTATCGCGAGGCACCCGAGGTACTCGAGCGCCCGGATGACGAAACCACTTTGGGCCAATACCTGCAGCGCGGAGGCTATTCTCGGCTGTTCGTGGAAAAACACCTGATTCCGATGGGGGCCGCGGTCTGGTCTTCCACGCCGGAAACGATGCTCGCGTTCCCGTTACGCTTTCTGGTGCAGTTCTTCCATAACCACGGGTTCCTGCGGGTCGACGATCGTCCCACCTGGCTCGTTGTAAAGGGCGGTTCACGGGAGTACGTCAAGCGGCTGGTAGAACCGTTCAGAGAGAATATCCATACGGGCACGCCCGTGGTTGACGTGCAGCGAACGGAGCGCGGCGTGCGCGTGCGCACAGCTCAGGGTGATGAATGCTTCTTCGATCGTGTCTTCCTGGCGACCCACGCCGATACAAGTCTGTGCATGCTCTCCGACGCCACGCCATTGGAGCGAGAGGTCCTCGGAGCGTTCAAGTTTCAGCGCAACGAGGTCGTGCTGCATACGGATGCTAGCCTTATGCCGCGCCGTCCCCGAGCCTGGGCCAGCTGGAATTACCACGTAGCAAAGCAGGGCTCTGGGCTACCGACTGTTACGTATTGGATGAACAAGCTTCAGCGCCTGGCAAGCGAGAAACCCTACCTCGTCACTCTCAACCGCACGGCCGATATCGATGAGAGCAAGGTACTGCGCAGCTTCGTGTATCACCATCCCATTTTCTCGAACGACACCGTCATCGCTCAACGGCGTCACGCGCAGATCGATGGGGCGAGTGGCATTCACTTCTGCGGCGCGTACTGGCGCTATGGGTTTCACGAGGATGGCGTGCAGAGTGCTCTCGCGTCCCTCGACAATTTGCGGCTGGAGTCGCCGGCATGATGCGCAGCGCACTGTACCGGGGCCGGGTCAAGCACGAGCGAATCGGACCGACGCCGCACGTTTTCAAGTACGGAGTACACCTCGCGTACCTCGACCTGGCGGAGCTTTCGACGCTCTTTGACCGACGCTGGCTGTGGTCCGTGAATCGCCGCAATCTGGTCTCGTTTCGCCGCTCTGACTACCTCGGGGCGCCATCGCAGCCGTTACGGGAAGCGGTGCTCGACCGGGTTGAGGATGAGCTGGGACGACGCCCATCGGGTTCTCTTGGGCTCCTGACTCAGCTTCGGACCTTTGGCTATCTCTTCAATCCCGTCAGCTTCTACTTTTGCCACGACGAACACGGCCAGCTGGACGTCATTGTGGCCGAAATCACGAACACGCCCTGGGGCGAGCGGCACTCCTACGTTCTTGACGCTTCTGGGTCCAAGGAACCCTCGAGCATCGATGGAGAGGGGGCAGAGCGAATGGCCTTCCGGTTCGACAAGGCATTTCATGTCTCGCCCTTCTTTGGCCTCGACCAGGTCTACGAGTGGCGTTTCACGCAGTCGGGCGACCGCATTCAAGTTTCGATGACGAACATCGAAAAGGAACGTGCCGTGTTTCATGCGGATCTTTCATGCGAGCGTCGACCAATTACCGGATGGAGCTTGGCGGTCGCGCTCTGTCGCTATCCGCTCCAGCCGCTGCGCTTGCACCTGGCTATCTACTGGCAAGCAGCTCGCCTCTACCTCAAACGCACACCCTTCTTCACGCATCCGGACAAACGCGTTCCCGTTCAGGACGCTCCTCTTTCATGAAATTCAATACTTCCACCGCGCGCATGAGCCTGGCCACACGTCCGGCCCGTACTACCCTGACCCAGCGACTCGTCCTGTCGCGCATGGAGGGCATCGCGTCGGGCGACCTGACGCTCCATGAAGGAGGCCGGCGCCACGAGTTCGGGCAAGCAGACGCGGCTTCTCCCGCTGCCACGATTGATGTCCATGATGCACGCTTCTGGAGTGCCGTAGCCTACCGCGGGAGTGTCGGTGGCGGGGAGGCCTACGCCAAGGGCTGGTGGACCAGTTCGGACCCGACAGCCGTTGTTCGCCTATTTGTGCGCAATCAGGATGCTCTCGCCGGACTGGAGGGTGGTCTGGCGAGGCTTTCACGGCCCTTGCTTGCAATTCGCCATGCCTTGCGGCGTAACAACGAAGGCGGGAGCCGTGACAATATTCGTGCGCACTACGATGTCTCCAACGACTTCTTCGCGCTCTTTCTCGATGACACGATGACCTACTCGTGCGGTATTTTTGAGAACGATAGCTCGACCATGCGTGACGCGTCGATCGCGAAGATCGACCACCTGTGCATGAAGCTCGGCTTACGCCCCACGGATCACCTACTTGAGATCGGAACGGGCTGGGGAGCGTTCGCCCTGCATGCTGCCCGCGAGTACGGCTGTCGCGTGACGACAACGACGATCTCCAGAGAACAGCATGACCTCGCGGCACAGCGGATTCAGGACGCGGGCCTCGAGGACCAGATCACGCTGCTCTTCCAGGACTACCGCAAGCTGGAGGGGCGCTTCGACAAGATCGTCTCGGTCGAGATGATCGAGGCCGTGGGGGCTGCCTACTACCCGGATTTCTTCCGATGCTGCTCGCGGCTGCTGAAGCCGGAGGGGACCATGGCGCTGCAGGCTATAACGATTGCGGACCAACACTTTGAGAGCGCCCGGCGTTCGGTTGATTTTATCCAGAGGCACATCTTTCCGGGATCATGCATCCCGTCCGTGACGGCGCTGTGTTCGGCGATGACCATGTCTGGAGACCTGCGTGTGGTCGACCTGGAGGATATCGGGATGCACTACGTCAAGACCCTTGCCACCTGGCGTGAGAACTTGACCCAGCGCTGGTCGGAGGCGCGCGCCATGGGCCACTCAGATGAGTTCTTGCGCTTGTGGGAGTTCTACTTCGCGTACAGCGAAGGAGGCTTCGCGGAGAGGCACATCAGTGATGTACACATGCTGCTTCAGGGGCCAGGCGCTCAGACGCCGCCGTTTGTGCGCGCGAGCCAGGGGTGAGGAGCCTCACGAATTACCTTCTGTTCCAGATCGGGTGGTTCACGTGTGTGAGCCGCGCGGCGGAAGGCGATATGTGGACAGGACCTCTCGCAGTCCTGGTCATCACCGCGTTGCACTTGCTAATCGTCGTGCGCCCGTCGGAGCGCCGCTGGGAGCTGGGGTACATTCTGAGCATCGGGCTAGTTGGAATGCTGGCGGATACGGGACTCGGGCTGGCTGGGGCCACGCAATACCCATCCTCCGAGGCTGCCTGGGCATCCGCGCTTGCGCCACCCTGGATCACCGCGTTGTGGATGCTCTTCGGAACGATGCCACACCATTCCCTGAGTTGGCTTGCGGAACGGCCTGGCCTGGCCGTCGTGCTAGGGGCGTTAGGGGGGCCCCTTGCTTTCCTGGGAGGCGTTCGCTTCGGGGCCGTCGCCCACGGAGAATCGGCTGTCCTGACCTATTTTGCTCTTGCGCTCGAATATGCAATCCTCACCCCGTTGATGCTGCGCTTTGCTCGGCATCGCCTTGGAAATGAAGCGCCTTCACTCGAGGATGGACTGGCGTCGGAAGCAGACGTCAATTTGTGACTTCTTGAATCTGAGTCCATGGTAGGAACGAATGCAGGAGCAGATGAAAGTTGCGCGGGTGGATAGCTCCACATGTGATTGCGTTTTCCACTTCGAAGTATGAAACAACAAATCCTACTGACGGGAGCCACAGGCTACGTGGGTGGCCGTCTACGGCGGCTGCTGGAGGAGAGTGGGGTGGGATTGCGGTGCCTGACGCGGACATCGGCAAGCCTGACCTCTCGAGTGGCCAGTACTACTGGGCTGGTTGAGGGAGACGTGTTGAAGCCCGAAACGTTGGGCCCGGCTTTTCAAGGCGTGGACACGGCCTTCTACCTGATCCATTCCATGGGTGCCGATGGTGACTTCGAGGAGCAGGATCGCATTGCGGCCCGCAACTTTGGCCGGGCGGCGCGTCGGGCTGGTGTGCGCCGAATTGTCTACCTGGGCGGGCTCGCCCATGGAGATGATCTCTCGCCACACCTGCGCAGTAGGCACGAAGTGGGCGACGTGCTGCGCGCGTCAGGGGTTCCGGTGCTCGAGCTACGGGCTTCGGTCGTCCTCGGTTCGGGAAGCCTGTCTTTTGAGATGATCAGGGCCTTGGTGGAGCGGCTTCCGATCATGATCACCCCGCGTTGGGTCGAGGTCCAGGCGCAGCCGATCGCTATCGAAGACCTGCTCGCTTACCTCATGGAAGCGCTCGAGATCCCGCTCGAGGAGAGTCGGGTGTTCGAAGTCGGCGGTTCCGATCGAGTCTCGTATGGAGCCTTGATGCGCGAGTATGCGCGTCAGCGTGGCTTGCGCCGCGCGATGATCCGCGTTCCGGCTCTGACACCGCGCCTCTCGAGCCTGTGGCTCGGGCTCGTGACACCTCTCTACGCTCGCGTAGGCCGCAAGTTAGTCGAGTCGATCAAGCATCCGAGCGTCGTGCGCGATGCTTCGGCACTAGAGGAGTTCGCGGTCGAACCGCGAGGGATGGCAGACGCCATTTCTGCGGCCCTGCGCAATGAAGAGCGCGAGATCGCAGAGAGTCGTTGGTTCGACGCATTTTCTTCAGGAAGCGATTCTCGCAGCTGGGCTGGAGTGCGGTTCGGTAATCGCCTGGTCGACGCGCGTTCCATGACCGTTGCTGCGACCCCTGAGCAGGCGTTTGCGCCCATTCAGCGCATCGGCGGCGACAATGGATGGTTCGCCTACAACTGGTTATGGCGTGTGCGCGGCTTTCTCGATCTACTCGTAGGTGGCGTGGGCGTGCGTCGTGGTCGCCCCGACCCGGTTGAAATACACGTGGGCGATGCACTCGATTTCTGGCGCGTAGAGGAGTATGAACCGAACCGGCGGTTGAGGTTGCACGCCGAGATGAAGCTTCCAGGGCGAGCCTGGCTCGAATTCGAAGTGCGTTCAACGGAAGGTGTGACGACCATTCACCAGACCGCGCTTTACGATCCCGTGGGCCTGCATGGGTTGGCCTACTGGTACTTGATTTTCCCGTTGCACAGTTTCGTGTTCACAGGGATGCTCAACAACATCACAAACGCCGTGGCTACCGATGACCAAGACTCGACCATGACGAGCTTCAAATGACTCAATCTGCACCTTCAAACCTCGGTTCCTGGGATGCCTGGCACGAGGAAGGGCGACCACTGCGTCTGGGAGTCTCAACTTGCCTGCTGGGCGAAGCCGTGCGATTCGATTCGGGGCACGCGCGTGATCGATTTGTAACCGACACCTTGGGGCAATGGTTCGAGTACGTACCCGTCTGCCCGGAGGTCGAGTTGGGGATGGGGATTCCGCGCCCAACCATCAGGTTGGTGGATGAAGGGCAGGGGATGCAGCTGGTGGCGCCGTCGACGGGGGAAGATTTTACCGAGCGGATGGCGGCGTACTCGGCAGCTAAGGTCGCCGAGCTGATGAAGCTCGACCTCGACGGCTACATTCTGAAGAAGAACTCACCCTCTTGTGGATTGGAACGAATCCGTGTGTATCGCAATGGCACGCCCATACGGCGCAATGAGAAGGGCATGTTTGCGGCCGAGATAGCGAAGCTGTGGCCGGCCCTGCCGATGGAAGAAGATGGGCGCCTCAAGGACCCCGGTTTGCGCGAGAACTTTATCGAGCGGGTCTTCTCCAGAAATCGTTGGCGAGCACTCGTCGGTCGAGGACTGTCCCGGCGCAGTTTGATCGAGTTCCATACGGCACACAAGCTGCTCATCCGGGCTCATAACGAGACGGCCTACCGCAGGCTTGGCCGGCTAGTGGGGAGCGCCGGCACAATGGACGATCAGCAGCTCTTTGCGGAATACGAAGTCGAGTTTCAGGGGGCGTTGCAGACCAAGGCTACCGTGAAGAAGCATGTGAATGTATTGCAGCACGCCATCGGCTATTTGAAGACAATTGTCAACGCCGCCGGGAAGCGAGAGATCCTCGCATCCATCGAGGACTTTCGATTGGGGCTTTTGCCTCTTGTCGTACCGATGGCGCTGCTGCGCTACCACATCCGCCTTCACGGCATCGAGTATCTCGCGGGGCAGCTCTACTTCGATCCGCACCCCAAGGAGCTGATGCTCCGCAATCACGCCTGAGGATCGCGCCGTGGAAGTTCGTGCAAGCCAGGTGCCGCAAATTCGCGTGCGCCAGATGAACGATGCTCCCGTTCGTACAGACGGAAAGTACGTCCTCTACTGGATGGTCGCTGCCCGTCGTGCCCATTGGAGCTTCGCGCTGGACAGGGCCGTTGAGCATGCGCGCCAGCTAGATCGACCCTTGATCGTGCTGGAGGCGATTCGAGCGGGCTACCGTTGGTCTAACGATCGGATCCACCGCTTCGTTATCGATGGAATGGCTGACAACGAGCGTGCCTTTGCCGACACGGGAGTTCTCTACTACCCCTATGTGGAACCCAAGCCGGGGGCGGGGAAGGGGCTGCTCGAAAGGCTGGCGGCAGAAGCGTGCGTGGTCGTCACGGATGACTTTCCCGCTTTCTTCATTCCCCGGATGCTCGCCTCTGCTGGGAAGAAACTCCCCGTTCGCCTCGAGGCCATCGACTCCAACGGAATTCTACCGATGCGGGCGACGGACCGTGTGTTCGCCCGCGCTCATGACTTCCGACGCTTCCTGCAGCGAGAGCTGGGGCCCTTTCTCGATCAGATGCCACGCCGGAACCCGCTGCGTACCAAACTGCGACCGCGACGGAGACTCCCGGATGGAATTGCGCAGCGCTGGGCGCGTGCGACTCCAGGTCTCCTGGGCGGCGAAGGGGAGATCGCGCGATTACCTATCGACCACAGTGTTCAGGCGGGATCCTGTGCTGGCGGCTCGTCCGCAGGCCATCGTGTGCTCCGCGATTTCTTGGCTGGACCCTTCGAGCGCTACGGTGAGGATCGCAATCATCCGGATGCCGACGGAGCGAGCGGACTCTCACCCTATCTCCATTTTGGGCATCTGTCCGCCCACGAGATTTTTGGTGAGCTCGTCTCCCGTGAAGACTGGAGCTCGGAGAAGATCTCCGGACCCGCTAGTGGCAAGCGTTCGGGGTGGTGGGGGATGCGGCCGGCGGCGGAGTCCTTCCTGGACCAGCTCATTACCTGGCGTGAACTCGGTTTGAACTTCTGCGTTCACCGGGACGACTATGACCAGTATGAGTCGCTTCCGGACTGGGCGAGGGCGACTCTCGAGGATCACTCAGGGGACCCCCGGCCCCATGTTTATTCGCTCGAGCAGTTCGAGCGCGCCGAGACCCACGACGACTTGTGGAACGCTGCCCAGAAGCAGCTGCGTGTCGAAGGACGCATTCACAACTACCTGCGGATGCTATGGGGCAAGAAGATCCTCCACTGGACCTCGAGCCCCCGCCATGCGCTCGAGATCATGGTCGAGCTGAACAACAAGTACGCGTTGGACGGCAGGAACCCGAATTCTTACAGCGGCATCTTCTGGGTCCTTGGTCGTAACGATCGAGCATGGGGACCGGAACGCCCGGTGTTCGGCAAGATTCGGTACATGTCGGGCGCCAACACCCGCCGCAAGCTGCATGTCGGCCGCTACATCGAACGCTGGAATGCTTCAGCCGACCAGGCAGGTTCCTGATCCGCGACGTTCGACTGGCTGGGTGCATTGGGCCGGGCGGATCACCCCGTGGCGACGCCCGAGGGGTCTAGGGTTGCCACGTCCTGTGCGCTGATGTTGGCATGTGAATGGTGTCGGTTGCCGGTGACAGGCAGGCCTTGGCGCAATCTCAAGAATCTCTGGGATTGACGAATCCAGGTTCCTTCGAGGAGCGAAGAACACGTCGAAGCTGGTGAGCGCACTTCTCCAGCACTGTTCGTCAATCACTCCACTCTACGAAGACCAATGATCTCTCTCATCTCGCAACTCGCCTTCCTCGCTGCCCCGGCGGTTACCCCCGTTGCAAGTCCAGCAGGCGCGGTGCGCCAGGATGTGGTTGCCACTGCTGTTGCGGATGGACGTTTCAGCCAACTCGTGGGGCTTGTACAGATGGCGGGCCTAGACGCTGCCCTGGACGGATCCCTAAACAACCAGCGGTGGACCGTATTCGCTCCCACAGACGATGCCTTCGGTGCTCTTCCGCCTGCGCTGGTCACCGAGCTCCTGAATGATGCTGAGCTCCTGTCGAAGGTCTTGACCTACCACGTGATCGCGGCCGGAGTGCGCGCGGGCGAGGTCGTCGCGTCGGACTCCCTCACGACCCTCAACGCTCAGCGTATCGATGTCACCGTAACCAGCGCGGGCGTACAGGTCGACCAGGCCAATCTGCTCGACAACGACATCCTTTGCACGAACGGCGTCATCCACGTGATCGATGAGGTTCTGTTGCCGAGCCTTATCGACATCATCGACACCGCTTCAGCAGCCGGGAACTTTACCGCACTTGAGACGGCCTTGATTTCTACCGGGCTCGATGCGGCCTTGCGAACGGAGGGTCCGTTTACAGTCTTTGCCCCTGACGACCTGGCCTTCTCCACTCTTCCGGCTGGTTTGCTGACGAGGCTCCTGATCCCCGGTAACAACCGTGTCCTATCGAAGATCCTCCTCTTCCACGTTGTTCCTGGACGTCTGTTCGCCGAGGACGTCATCGCCGCAGGGCAGTTGACGACTCTGAACGGCGACCAGCTGACCGTGACGGTTGTGGGCAACGATGCCTTTGTGAATGGAGTCAAGATCGTGGCCACCGACCTCCAGACCGATAACGGCAATATCCACATCATCGAGAACGTCCTGATCCCCTGATTGCTCTCTTGGCCGTATAGGCAGGACCCGGAGCCGCGTGCGCTGTTCGTGGCCCACTCGGCTCCACCTCACTGCGGTAAGTAAGTGAGGGAGGGGGGAGGTCTCAGCCTCCCCCTTCTTTTTTGGGATTCAGATTGGTCGGTGCGGACGGAGCGCCTGGATTCATGATGTGCGCGCGCGTGCTGTGGGTAGTCGAAATGTCAATGTACTCGGGCGTTGGTGCACAAGCCGTACGCTCCCCTGGCTCCGCCGTCGATCCTCTCGCCGTCATGACTGCCGGGCGAGGATGATCTTGGCATGAACTCACGCGCCCACCCGTCCTACAAGACGAAGTACCGCGTTAGCAACTGGCCAGCGTACGACCGAGCGCTCGTGCAACGGGGCGACATCACGCGGTGGATCTCGTCGGACGCAACCGAGGCATGGAAACCGAGGCTCTCGTGCAAGCGTGGTGGGCAGCGGAAGTTCTTAGACCTGGCGATCGAGACGGGCTGACGCTCAGGATCGTATTCCATCTTCCACTGCGCCAGGCCGAGGGTTTCCTGCGGTCGGTACTAGGCTTGATGGACGTCGACCTCGAAGCGCCGGACCACACCACTCTGTCACGGCGTAGCCGGCATCTCGATACCGCGCCACACGTCGCGCCCGCCAAAGGGGCCATCGATCCTGTCGTCGACAGCAGTGGGCTGGCGATTGTTGGCGAGGGCGAGTGGGCGGCGGCGAAGCATGGGAGGAAGGGCAAACGCGGCTGGAAGAAGCTTCACCTCGGCGTCGATGGGGGGAGGTGTGATCGTCGTGCAAGCGTTGACCAAAGCGCATGCCGATGACGCGGCAACGGGACTCGCCCTGATCGATGAAGTCGAGGGCAAGATCAAGAGCCTCACGGCCGATGCCGCGTACGACACGATCGCGATCTACGAGGCCGCCGCAACGCGTGGTGCGAGGGCCGCCGTTCCACCCACGAAGAACGCCGTCGTGTCAGGTCGTCGGGCGCGGGCGCCAGTTCGTGATCGGACGGTTCGAGAAGTGAGGAAGATCGGGAGGCGACAGTGGAAGAAGGAGTCCGGGTATCACCACCAAGACACACCGTCGAGAACGCTTCCTTCCGGTTCAAGCCGATCCTCGGGGGGCGGCTACGGGCTCGTCATCTGGAAGCGCAAGAGGCTGAAGCGGTGGCGCCCTGCAAAATCCTGAATCGGATGTTGGGGCTCGGTCGACCGAGTTCGGTCCCGACCAGGCCCTGAAACCGCGGGAGAAGGCGGAGTTGTCGCCCCGTTTCGGTCTATGCACCAGCGCCCCTATGCGCCGTCATAACTCTTGGCTCTGGGCCCCCGCCCGAGCCAAGTGAGGGCGGAACGACCGTGGCCTTCCTTGGCTACTTTGGCCTCATACGGGCGGGCAGCTTTGAGCTGCCTGGAAGCCTGGGCGTTCTGGCCGCACCGATGATCGGCTTTGGTCAGCAACACGACCGGCGAAAGGGAACGAGAACATCGAGCTTCTGCAAGGGCCTCGGCACGTTCGACCTAAGCGCGGCGCTGGCTTATCGGGAGCTGCTAAGGTAACTAATGACTATGCCTTCCGAAGAATCTATAGGCTTGCTCCGTGCCTTCCTTTTGAACGGAGAGGGTGGGGGAGCTGCCCTTGGCTGGGAACAGGTCCGCGAGTGGACACCCCAGGACGGCTCGTTGTGGGTTCACCTCGACACCGAAGACGATACGGCCGAAGCGTGGCTCCGTGAACGCTCCGGTCTTGATGGGGTTGTTTGTGATGCTCTCCTGGCAAACGAAACCAGACCCCAGAGCCGGACGATTGGCGACGGGCTCCTTGTGATTCTCAGGGGCGTCAACTTGAACCCCGGCGCTGACCCGAAAGATATGGTGTCGCTTCGCCTATGGGGCGACTCGACACGCATGGTCAGTCTGAGCCGCCGCCGGTTGATGGCGGTCTCGGAGCTGGCTGAAGAAGTAGGTAAGGGGGTTGGTCCCAAAAACTCGGCCGACCTTCTGACAGTTCTGGCCGGACATCTTCTTGAGCACATGGCGCCTGCACTCGAAGACCTGGGCGACGCTGTCGATGCTCAAGAGGAGAAGGCCGTTACCGAGTCGCCGAGCGAGCTCCAAGCTGACCTTGCCGGGCTACGGCGGCAGGTGATTTCACTGCGCCGACATCTCGCGCCGCAGCGAGAAGCGATGGTTCAGTTGGCGCAGTGCACGGCAAGCCAGTTCGATGAGGACCACCGAGCGGTCTTGCAGCACCTCGCTGACCACGTGGTCCGCTATGTCGAGGACCTGGATGAGCTCCGCGACCGAACGGCGGTGACCCACGACCTCCTTGCGGGACGCCAAGCCGATTCGATGAACCGCCGAATGCTGATGCTGTCACTCGTGGCGGCCATCTTCCTGCCCCTCGGACTTATCACTGGGCTCCTCGGAATCAACGTAGGTGGAATCCCGGGTGCTGCCAACGAGTGGGCGTTCCTCGTGGTGTGCGCGCTGATCGTTCTTCTCGCGGGCCTTCAACTCTTCATCATGCGAAAGATGAAGTGGTTCTAGGGCTTCGCTGAGTGTGCATTTCCCTCGGGAGTTAGGTGCACGTCCCGCAAGCCGTCTGCCGACCGGATGTGGAGGTCGCGTTGCGGGAAGGCAATTTCGATGCCCGCGTTGCGGAACGCATCGTCAATCTGGCTGTGAATCTTGTCGATGAGCTCCGGCCAGAGGTCACGGTTTGCTATGAACACGCGGAGCTCGAAATCAAGGGAGCTCGCTCCGAATGACCGGAAGATGGCTGAGGGGGCTGGGTCATCGAGAACAAGCGGGTTCTTCTCCGCGGCCTTAAGGAGAAGCTGCCGTGCTTTCGGGGTGTCAGAGCCGTAGGCAATGCCGACGGGAATGATGATTCGGGTGACCGGGTCACTCAGCGTCCAGTTAATAACGCTCCCGGTGATGAACTCCTTGTTCGGGACCAGGAGCTCACGGCGGTCCCAGTCCAGAATGGTCGTCGCCCGCATCCGCAACTGTGTGACTCGTCCCTCTGTTTCTCCCACCGTAACGATGTCACCAACTCTGACCGGCCGCTCGATGAGGATAATGAGCCCGGAGATGAAGTTCGCGAAGATTTCCTGGAGCCCGAAGGCGAGACCGAAAGTCAGTGCAGCAGCAAGCCACTGAACTTTCTCCCAGCCGACACCGACCGCTCCAGAGACCACGGTTACGCCCACTATCAGGATGAAGTAGCGAACGATGGTCGAGGCCGCGTAGCGCGAGCCACCATCAAGCGGAAGCCGCTGGAGAACCGCAAGCTCAAGGAACGCCGGGAGGTTCTTCAATGCAACGGCCGTTAGAAGCACAAATACGAGTGCGTAAAGAATATCTGCGAGTGTGAGCTTCGCGGGAAGCCCGAGGGTGTTGGTCGTGCCATCGGCGGGAGCTTCAGCACCAAGGGGAAGCGACCCCGGAATGGAAGGTGTTGAAGAAGACGCCGCATACATCCCGCTCGTTGTAGGAGGTATCACTTCTTGAGACGCGACATCGGTCTCGACCGACACGATGGCGAGACTCGGCAGAATCTGTACGCGGTCGAGTCCTCGCAGAGCGGGGAGCACGCTTGCCCAGATGAAGTAGAGCCCGACAACCGTTGCCAACGTGATGCTGGTCTTGAACAACTGCCGCGTCTGAGCGTCGATTGACGGGATGTCGACCATGTCCGCGTCGAGCGCGGCCGTGCTCGACTCAGTTGCCCCTTCTAATTCCGCCTCTTCCTCCTGCTCCCTTCGCGCTTTGGCCTCGAGAGCTTGTCGCACAGCGAGGCGCCTGCGCGTCATGAATAGCCACCGAAGAAGGAGCGCGTTAACCATCACAAGGGCGACGGCAAAGCCGAAGGAGTAGCGCAGCCGGAGTTCGAATTGCAGGGCGGTGTAGTAGTAGCCCGCGATGGCAAGCAGCGCGAGGGCGACCGGCAGGCCTGACGCGAGTATCGACCATACACCATGGGTCTTCCTGAGGAGCCCCCTGCCAGCCTGGGGGGAGATGGCCCACATCTGGCTCTCTGCACGAAGAAGGCGGTGTGTAAACAGGGCCAGAGCGGCCATCGCCGATACAAAGCAGAGCCGACCGACCGAGTCGGACCATGCTATCGGACTTTGGAGGTCGAGGGTTAGCGGGTCCGCCAGAGTTCCACCGCCTGGTCCGACTCGGTCGAGAGCTAGCGCGACCAGTCCAAGCGTCACGGCGATGGGCTCAAACCACCGAAGCTCTCTTCGAAGAGCCGTCAAGCTGCTTGCTGGCCACTTGAAGTGCACGGAGCCGACGCCCCTGTCGGTAGCGAGTTCGAGAAGGTACCGCAAGACTAGCCATACAAGAGCAATCTCACGGAAGCCCCCACCGGCAGCCCCCGCGAGTTCTTCAGTAGCCTCGGTTACTCCGGATAACAGCCATCCGAGCGTCCACATACCGAGCGGCATTGGTAACGCGAGCAGAAGCGACTGAACGAGCGCTCGGGCTGTGTAGCTGAATTTATCCGTGCGGAAGGAACGAACGTACACTCCCATCTCCTCTCGCTTGCGCCTCAGCAGGGGCCGGAGTGCAAGCAACGTTGCGAGGAGCAGTCCCAGCGCGGTGGCGCGGCCCCACTTTTCCCTCGCGTCGTCCTTCAGGCTCTGGAACGTGGAGCGCGACACCAGAATGCGAGCGAGTTCGGCTACGTGAGATGGTGCAGCAAGCACGCTGTTGACAGGATTCGAGGGAGAGCTGCGAACCCAGAGGATGCGGTTCTCAATGTACTGTCGGTAAATGAGGGACTCCGCAACGAGTATGCTCGCGAGTTCCTTGTGCGCGTAGAAGATCCCGGCCAACGTCTCGAGGTCAACGAGGAGGGCGTCGCGCGATGCACGTTGCGTGGTCAGGAGCCTGCGAGCGGCGGCCCGAAGCTGCTCGGAAGGCGACGGGCTGATGCTAACGAGGAGGCGATCCGTGGCAGTGACGATATCGCCAGCCGTGCCGCGGTGCTCTTCAATGACAATGAGCTCAAGTTGGGCCGCAGACAGCAACTTTTCTCGTGCTACTGAGTCCGCTCGAAGATTCGGTACCTGCGGCAACCACTCGTAGTCCCACCGGAGAATGAGCCCCATGCCCTCCGTCAGTCCCCCTGCGGCGATGCGTCGACGTGCGGCGCGGAAGCGGCTCCGCACCTCCTCAAGCTGGACGCGGGCCGACTCAAGGTCGCCCTGGGCACGAGAGATTCGGCGTGGAAGCCCGCTCTCACCGGACCGACGAGCGGCAAGTACACGCGTCTGAGTAGCGAGGCGTTCAAGGAGCGGAAAACTTCGTGTGATGTCTTCTTGCTGTTCTTCTGCGCTCCGAGCAGCGGCTTCCCCCTCTTCAGCGCGTCGAGCATCGGCGAGCTCCTTCCAAGAGGTAGCGACCTGCTCGGCCCACGTCACGCGCCGAAGGGCGCGGTCCCGCCTGAGGGGCAGAAGCTCCCGCCGGGTCTCATAGGTGTCCCGTTCTGTTTGGAGGGCCCTGGCGGTTGCATCAAGCTCGTCGATCTGGGCCAGGAGTAACGTTCTTCGCGCTTCGTTATCGGCTCCGGCCGGAAGCGCGGCCAGTCCTTCCTGAGCGGAGGAGAGGTTCTGCTGAGCGGCTGCGATTTCTTCTGGTAGGGCGGCCTTCCGC
>JBLHKW010000042.1:0-34619 GCA_047618565.1 Planctomycetota bacterium | reverse complement strand
CGGTCCCGAACAGGACCCACATGAACTGCGTGTTGAAGAGCGTGTAGAACACGTCGATCCAGAGTTGCGGCCGGATCTTCTTCTGCGCCTTGCGCCAGGGTCGCAGGAACTCGAGCGGTTCCAGGACGAGGAAGACCATCAGCACCGAGAGCATGAAGCTCGGGAACGCGCTCTCGACCATCCAGAGGAAGCCGTCGACGGTCGTGACCTGGGTGCGCAGGAAGTGACCCCAGTAGAACTCGAGCGGCATCATGTGCGGTCACCCTGCGCCGCAGAAGAGCGTGCCATCCCTAGCCCAGGTTATTCATGAGCCGCCAGGGATCGAAAGGACGGCGAAGCCGGCCGTTCGTGGGATTTCGTCCGCGTGGTCATGAATAATCCGGGCCAGCGCGCACCTGTCATCATGACCGCGTGTCGTCGATCGGACCGGGCTCGATGGGCGACTTGTCGAGGGCGCGCTCGATACTTATGGCAGCCAGGCTCACGTTGCCGATCAGGAGCGCCAGAAGGGCCGGCGTGGTCTTGTCGGTCTTGGTGTAGATCGACAGGCCGATGAAGATGAAGACCAGCGCGATGATCGAGTGCAGGATCTTCATGAGGCGTGTGTCGAGATGGGGGCCATGCGCTCGACCGTACCGTGTGGAGCCGGATCGTGGCAAACCCTCACGGAAGCGCCTGCCGGGCGAGCGATTGGGCCTTGCCGGGCGGGTGGAGCGAGGATCGAATTCTGGGCTCGACTCTCGCTACCAGGACGGCAGAGAATGCATGCTGCCCAGGTATTTCGGACCGGCGCGATTCGAGCGGCCGACCGGGACCCCAGTTTCTTATGGGAATCGATCCAGATCCAGGAGATCGCCTTGCGCGACAGGAGCGGCGCCTGCGGCTACTGCTGGTGCACCTCACCGGTCGCGCCCTACGCGCCCGGGTAGAGATCGACGATCTCGTGCAGGAGGTCTATCTGCGCGCCCTGGTGGCGAAGGGCCTTCCCCCGTGGAATGCCGAGGAGCCTGCGGACGCGGGCCGCTGGCGCTTCCTGACGCGACTGGCGCGCAACACGGTGGTCGACGCGGTGCGCGCCATCCGGACCGCGAAGCGCGATGGCCAGACCGCGCGCCTGGAGCACTCCGACTGGAGTGCCGGTGGTCCGCGCGCGAGCCAGATCCTCGCGGCGACCTGGGGACCAGCGACACGCGTCATGGCGAGCGAGATCGAGGAACGGCTCGAGCAGCGCTATCGTGCTCTCGCTCCTGAATACCAGCGCGTGATCGGCCTGCGCCAGTTCGAGGGGTTGTCGGCGCGCGCAGCGGCCGGGCGTATGGGGCGCAGCGAGGCGGCGGTCCACTCCCTGTATCGGCGGGCGTTGCTCGCCTGGCAGGGCGACCCGATTTCTGATGGATTCGGCGACGAATCCGGCCACGTCTGACGCTCGAGAGGCCCATGGATACAAGCGAACCCATCGATGACCTCCTGGACCGGGTGGTGGCCGAGTATTCCGACGCCCTGGCCGCCGGACGTTGCCCATCCCGTGCCGACTACCTGGCGCGCGTGGACGTGACCGTCCGACCGGGCCTCGAGCGCTGCCTGAAGATGATCGAGGCTGGCCTGGCAGCAGTGCCCGCGGGTCTGCTGCCGCTGGTGCACGATGCGCCGTTCGGGCGCTACATTCTGAAGCGCGAGATCGGGCGCGGGGGAATGGCGATCGTCTGGCTGGCCCAGGACACCGAGCTGCAGCGCCCCGTCGCTCTGAAGCTCCTGCGCCCCGGCCTGGCGCTCGAGGCCAAGCACACGGACCGTTTCCGGCGTGAGGCCCTGGCCGTCGCAAAGTTGCAGCACCCCAATATCGTGCAGATCCACGATGTGGGCGAGGAGCGCGGCTACAACTACATCGCGATGGAGTTCGTGGAGGGACCCTCCCTGGCGACCGTGCTCGATGCCGCGGAGAAGAACCGCTACTCGGCGGACGAGCTGCGTCGAGCAGCCGGTGCTCCGCGTCTCGCGCCCGGCGCGATCGGCTACGAGCAGGCCGTGGCGCAGCTGCTCGTGCAGGTCGCCGATGCGCTGAGCGCAGCCCACGAAAAAGGGCTCGTTCACCGTGATATCAAGCCGTCGAACATCCTGCTGCGCGCGGACGGTACGGCGGTCGTCGCCGACTTTGGCCTGGCCCTGAGCGAGGGCGATCCGGCGCTCTCCATGACGGGCGACACGCTCGGGACTCCATATTACATGTCGCCCGAGCAGGCCATGCTCTCGGGCACCAGGGTCGATCATCGCACGGACATCTACAGCCTGGGCGTCACCCTGTACGAGGCCCTGACCGGCGTGCGCCCATTCGAGGGAGAGAGCGCCCTGGAGGTGTTCGAGGCCATCAAGTCACACCTGCCGCGCTCCGTGCGGGCGCACGAGAGTCGCGCGTCGAAACAGGCATCGGCGGTCGTGCGCATGGCGATGGCCCACGATGTGGATCAACGCTACGAGACCGCGCAGGCCTTCCGTGAGGATCTGCAGGCCCTGGCCGACGGACACCCCGTGCGTGCCTGGCAGGTGCACGGCGGAATGCTACGCCGGTGCTTGAACGAGTTGCGCTGGATGAGCATGGGGATGCCCTACGAGTTCAAGTCCAGCGCGACCTTCCTGGGCTTGCCGCTGGTGCACATCTACTCCGGTCGCCGGTATCCGGGCCAGAAATGGCGCGTCGCCAAGGGCTGGATCGCGGCGGGCGAGGTCGCCTACGGAGGCCTGTGTGTAGGCGGCATCTCGGCCGGACTGATCTCATTCGGTGGCTGCTCCCTGGGTGTCCTCAGTTCCATGGGCGGTTTCTCCGCTGCGCTCATCCTCTCGGCGGGCGGGGTCGCGTTCGCTGGCCTGCTTTCCTTTGGCGGTGTCTCGCTCGCGCTACTGCTCGCAATCGGCGGCCTGGCGCGCGGCTATGCGGCCGTCGGTGGGCATGCGCGCGGTACCTACGCGATGGGCGGCAACGCGGACGGGCAATACGTCATCGATGATGAGCGTGTCGACATGCCCGAGGACGAATGGTGGGACGGTGCCCTGGCTCCAATCCTGGATTTTCTGGGCTTGGCGTCGGGCGGATAGGAGCCTGTAAGGCTCCGCGGTGGGGCGGCGATTGTGGCCTCGGGATCCTGTTCAGATCCGGTCGGGGGCAAGCCGAGAAGGACACTTCCGTCCTTCTCCAGGCAAGACCCCGGAGACGTCGCGGAGTCCAACTGACCCGCCCGGGAGCCTGACCATGTTCATCGTCTGGGGAACAAAGATCAAACGTAAGCCGGTCGGTCGCGTCGCCGACTACTGCATGGTCTGCCACGCGCAGCGTGCATTCCGGTTGGTTCGCGTCGGAGCGGCCGGCCACGTGTACTACCTGTCCTTCGGTGCGGGCAAGCTCGCCGGCCACGAGGCCGTCTGCGAGAGCTGCAAGACATCGGTAGCCACCGAATTCGAACGCTACTGCGCGGTGTCGACCGATCGGAATCTGCCGCTCGACGTTCTGGTGCGCGAGACCCAACCCGAGCTCGAGCGGCGTTCCTCCGAGCGTCGCACCCGGGAGCTGCGCGTTGGCTCCGGCGATGCGACCGCTGTGGAGCGGCGTGACATGCTCATGGAACCGTTCCTGCTCGTGAACTCGATGATCGAGCAGCAGCAGTCGAACAATGCGCTCAGCAAGAATGGACGCCGCGCGGCCACCGTGATGCTGCTGCTACTCGTGGCTCTCATGGTCGTGATGGGCAGCGCCGGATCCGAGGAGAGCCAGGAGCAGATGGGAGCCGCCGTGGGGCTGGCCCTGGTGCTCTCCTTCATCGTGTTCCTGGGTTTCTGGGCGACCTCGATGCGCTCCTTCATCAGGACCGAGGCGGAGCCCCGCATCGTCCGTGCCCTGACGCCCTTCAAGCCGGCGCCGGAGGAGCTCGCGAGTATCCTCCAGCACCTCAAGGCCGGCGGCCTGGCGAGCGGGCGTCGCCTGAAGGCCGAGCGCTTGCGGGCGGCGTTCGCGACGTTTGCAATGACTCCCGGTGCCGGTTCCGGTCCCGACGCGCGCGCTGCCTGACCGGTCGTCACGCACGACCGCACCCTGGGCATGGGCATGCTGGGTCCGTAGGCTCCCGCAGGCATGTCCAACGAACCCTCACAGGAATCAGGAATCCCGGACGACGAAGGGGCGGACCTGGAGCGCACGCAGCCCCTGGCAGCGGGGCGCCTCGTACCGGCTGCCGGGCTTGCGTTCGGGCATGGCCTGGACGAGCTGTCGCCAGGTGATGACGCGCCGGTGAGCGGTGATGCTGGCGGGTTGGAAGCGCGCATCGCACACCTGAATTCGCGCGCCAGGACCGCGGCGGATCGCTACGACCGTCAGGCTGAGATCGGGCGCGGCGGTATGGGGGCGGTGATGCGCGTGTTCGACCGCGACTTGCGCCGCACGCTGGCAATGAAGGTTATCCTCGAACCAGCGGGTGCGCGCCGAGGACGGGCGACCGAGGTCGCATCGCACGCGCTGGGCCGTTTCCTCGAGGAGGCCCAGGTGACGAGCCAGCTCAGCCACCCGGGCGTCGTGCCCGTGCACGAGATGGGCATCGATCCAGAGGGGCGCGTCTACTTCACGATGCAGCTCGTGCGCGGCAAGGAGCTGCGCGAGATCTTCGAGCTCGTGAAGTCGGGTTCCGAGGGCTGGACCCTGACGCGCGCGCTCGGCGTGCTCTCCAAGGTCTGCGATGCCATGGCGTATGCACACGACAAGGGTGTCGTGCACCGCGACCTGAAGCCTGCAAACGTGATGGTCGGGCGCTACGGTCAGGTGTACGTGATGGACTGGGGCCTGGCGCGTGTGACGGGTCAGCCTGACCCCCACGATCTGCGCCCGGGGCAGGCGGCTGGCGCGTCGCTATCGGAGATCGATACGGATCGCGCGCAGGGTCGCAAGACGGCCAGCGACGAGGCCCTGTGTACCCAGGATGGCACCGTCGTCGGAACACCGCTGTTCATGCCTCCGGAGCAGGCCGATGGACGGGTCGGAGACGTTGGACCGCACTCGGATGTCTACGCCGTGGGTGCCATGCTCTACAACTTGCTCACGGGGCGCCCTCCGTACCTTCGGCCCGGCAGTCGGCCCTCTGCACACACGGTGCTCGCGATGGTGTTGCAGGGACCACCGACGCCGATCCGGGAGCTGACCAGCGCGGTGGCACCGGAGCTCGAGGCCATCTGCGAGAAGGCGATGGAGCGCGAGGCCCGCGACCGCTACAGGGACATGGGCGAGCTGGGTGCCGATCTGAGCGCCTATCTCGAGCAGCGCGTGGTCAGTGCGCATCAGACGGGTGCCCTGGCAGAGTTCAAGAAGTGGGTGGTGCGCAACCGGGCGCTCGCCGTGACCTGGATCGGCGGGCTCGTGCTGGTCGTCGGCGCGACCCTCGCCAGCGCGCTGGTGCTGGCCGACAAGAACAGGGCCATCGCCGTCGCTCGGGACAGCGCCGACCTGAATGCGGACCGAGCCGATCAGCGCGCCGCCGAAGCGACGCGCCAGCGCCACGCAGCAGAGCGAGTGGTGGATTACATGGTGGGCCTGTTCGAGGCCGCGGACCCGGCGGTGGCGCGCGGTAAGGAGCTGACGGCGAGCGAGCTACTGGACCTGGGCATGCGCACCATTGGCGAGGGCCTGGGCGACGACCCGCTCGTGCGAGCGGAGCTGTTGATGGCGATGGGGACGGCCTACCGCGGCCTGGGGCGGTTCGAGCGGGCACAGGAGGCGTTCGAGGAATGCCACGAGCTGCGCCATGCGGGTCTCGGGGAAGAGGATCCGGCCACGCTCGATGCCTTGCACAACCTCGCGCTGGTGCGCTCGGATCGCGGGGATTATTCCGGCTCCGTCGCGCTGTACGAGCAGGTCGTCGAGATTTCGACGCGCCTGCTGGGGCGCGACGCGGCCGATACCCTCTCGTCCATGCTCAACCTGGCCGGGGCTTATGAGGACGTGAAGAAGGACGAGGAAGCCGGGGCGCTCTACCGCGAAGTGCTGGCGATCGAGGAACGCACGCTCGAGCCCGATGACCCGAGCCTGTTCCTGACGATCAACAACCTCGGCCTGTACCATGCGCGCGCGGGCCAGAGCGCCCAGGCGCTGCAGCTCTTCGAGCGTGCCACCGCCGGCTGGCGCCGGGTCCTCGGCGACGACCACCCCTTCACCCTGACGGGTATCCAGAATCTGGCGGAAGCGCGCTCGAGCCTCGGCGACGTGGCCGCGGCGGAGACCCTGTTCGAGGAACTCCTGGCCACCTCCGCGCGGGTCCTCGGGGCGCACCATCCCGGGTCCCTGAGTGCGCGCGAGTGCATGGCCGATCATCACGAGCGTCTCGGGCAGTACGGCCAGGCGCTCTCCCTGTATCAAGCGGTGCTCGCCGAGTGCCGCGAGCACCTGGGCGACGGGCATCCGATCACCCTGCGCGTCTGGGAATCCTTTGGGTCCCTGTTGCTGGTGATGGGCCGCAGCGCGCAAGCTGAGGAGCAGTTCGCCGGACTCCATGGCGTCCGTTCGCGCGTACTGGGCCCCGAGCATCCCGAGACGCTACAGGTGCTGGCGTGGCTCGCCCTGCTCGAGGAACAGCGCGGGAACCTGGAGGGCGCGGCCGATGCTTACGCCGAGCTCCTCGAGGCCTATCGACGCGTGCTCGGTGCGCGGCATTCCGAGACCCTGGTTGTGCTGCACGACTTGGCCGGCGTCTGTCACCGGCTGGGTCGCCTGGACGAGGCCCGGCAGCTGGCTATGGAGGCGCTCGAGGGCACTCGATCCGACGACGCTCTACGGGCGCAGCGGGAGGCGACCCTGCGTGCCATCGAGCAGGCGCTCGAACAGCGTTGAGCCTGGCCTGGCATGGCCGCCGCCCGCTCGCGGTCATTCACGGCACCATGAAGTTCTGGCAGAACTCCGACGTGTTCTGCGCCACGTCCGTGGTCGTGGCGGTGACGAAGTCTCCGGGCATCAAGCTGCCCGTCATGAAGCTCCAGTTGCCGAGCGCGTCGGGGGCGTGCTGCCCAGGTAGATCTCGCCCTCGCCGTGACCGCCGGGGTCGAAGCGCGCCTTGAAGATCTCCACCGTCGCCAGGGCCGGGTTCGTGTCGATCGAGAGCATGCCGCTCAGGGTCGTCATGCCGGCGATGCTGGACGCGCTCAGCATCAGCGGGAAGTTCACCTCCTGACTCGGGGCGGAGTCGAAGTCTCCCGCATCGTTCACTGTCACCATGTCGTCGACCAGGTCGATGCCCAGGCCACCGTTGTCGAAGATCGAGTTCTGGGTGATGCGATTGTGGTCCGCATTCGTGGTATCGATGAAGTCCTCGACGACCGCGACGCCGCCGGTGCCTTCGACCCGATAGATCGGATCGCAGACATCGCGAAGTCCCACGGTCTCTGGCTACATGTGGACGCGGCCTGTGGCGGGGCCGTTCTGCTCTCCGAACGTCATCGCGCGCTGATGCGCGGCTGCGAGCAAGCGGATTCGGTCACCTGGAATCCGCACAAGATGATGGGGCTGCCGCTCACCTGTTCGACGCTTCTGGTGCGTGAGCCGGGTCGCCTGGCGACGACCAACGCAATGGGCGCAAGTTACCTGTTCCACGACAACGATGAGTCCAGCTTTGATCTCGGTGACCTCAGCCTGCAGTGCGGGCGTCGGGTGGATGCGTTCAAGCTATGGCTCTCATGGCGTGCGCTCGGGGACGAGGGCCACGGGCGCCGTATCGACCTGCTCTTCGGGCAGGCGGGGGCACTGAAAAACCTGCTCGTCGATCGCCCCTAGTTCGAACTGGTGCGCGAGCCGGAAGGATGCAACGTCTGTTTCCGTTACGTCCCGAGCGCAGCAAACGGCTCGGAGAGCTCACGATCAAGATCCGGGAGCACCTGCGCCGCGAGGGCCGATTCCTTACCAACTATGCCGTTCTCGACGGTGATCCGACGTTCCGTTAGGTGGCCGTCAATCCCCGTGTGACGGACGAGGACCTGCGCTCTCTGCTGGGCGATATCGAACGCATCGGTGCGCGCCTGTCAGGTAGCGCTACCAGCCGCTCGCTCGACGAGTCGAGCGAGCGTAGTACCCGGCGCTCGAAGCGTCGTAGCGCTCCTGGCAGGCCGTTGATAAAGTGCTCCGGCGCCAGGCCGCCAGCATCCGCTTCGGTGTGGAGCCTGTAAACGCAGGCGAATCGGTGGATTCGGCGAGGTTTTCGGGCGCCGCACCGGAGTGGAGGATGCTGGCCTGGCGCCGAATGACTTTATCAACGGTCTGCTAGCGCCGGATCCGGATGTCGCGGAACTCGACCACCGATCCGGCGTGGTGCTGCTCGAGTCCGATGCGACCGCCCGTGTGAGCGCTGTCGGTGTCCAGGTGCTCGTTGATCAGGACGCCGTTGATGAGCAGGGTCAGGTGCACACCATCGGGGGTGTCGCGACAGCGCAGTTCGTAGTCGAACCAGGTTCCGGCCGGGATCAGGTGCGTTCGAACCGGGGCCAATCCGATCAGGCTGCCGGTCTTCTCCGGGCTCGGGAACGAGCTGCTGATCTGGCCTGCGTATCCCGATAGCTCCGTGTCCATGCCCGCGGCGCGCACCAGCAGGCTCGACTTGCCGCCGTCATTGATCTTGACCTGTGCGCGCAGGTCGAAGTCGCCCTCGAATGCCTCGTCGCTGACGAGATAGCCCGCTTCTCCTGTGCCTACCAGAGTCTCACCATCGACCTCCCAGTCACCGTCGCCCAGCACGTGCCAGCCATCGAGATCGTCTCCGTCGAAGAGTGCGACCCACCCGGCCTCGCTCTCGCCCTCAGCTGCGGCGGTCGGCTTCAGCGTGATCGAGCCGTAGGCCACCGGGCCGCGATCACCCTGCAGCAGGATCGGTCCCAGGGACGCTTCCTTGTCGGTGAGGGCTCCGTCGGTCGGGTGGGGCACCTCCACGTTTTCCTGAACCTGCGTGCCGTCGATCTCGACACTCACGAAACGAGCGTGCTCGGTCTTTTTCCCGACCGCATCAAAGCGCGGGGCGCGAAAGTCGATCACGAGCTCGTGCCAGGTTCCCGGTCGCTTGAACATGTTGTGGGATGGCGCGCTGCCCGGCCATTCGGGCCCGCTGCCGATGCCACCACAGTCCGCGCGATTCGGGTCGCGCTTGCCCTCGCTGTCACACAGCTGCACCTCGTAGCGGCCCATCATGTAGACGCCGGAATTTCCGCCTTCGGGCAGCATGAAGCTGAGCGAGAGTTCGCAATCGCCGAACAGTGCCTTGCTGATGTAGGGCGAAGGTCCGCTGCCATCGCTGTCGGCGGTATTGGTGAGCGCATTCACGCCGGGCGAGGTCTTGAAGCGCGTCGGGTCATCAGGATCCAACTGGGCGTCGCACAGTTCCCAACCCGTGGAGTGCCAGGCGTCCAGCGCATCCCCGTAGGACAGCCGCAACCAGCCGACCTGGTCCTCGTCCCGTGCGGGCGGCGGCTCCACGGTCTTGGCCACGAACTTGCTCGTGAGCGGTCCCTCGGGGAGCTGGTTGATGGTATACGCGAACTCCTCATGGAGTAGCTGTGCGCCGCTCTCGGCGGTCAGTCCGCTCAGGCGGCAGCGCACGACCATGGCGGGCGTGAGCGCGGCCGTCGTGAAACGTAGCGTCCGACGGTCCGCGGAGACCTGCAGCGCCTGGACGTCGAGCGTGGTGCGCGCCTGCTCGGGAGATCCATACTCCCACCAGTAGTTGTAATCGTACTGGAGCATGTCGATGTCGTCCGGGCTCGGTGTGCAGTCCGCGGCCAGGGGCTGCGTGAAGCGCACCTCGAATCCGTTCTGTAGCAGGTGCACTCCGTGGATTTCGAGTGGCAGGGCTCCGGTGTGGCGCACGCGGGCGAGCCCATGGCCCGGGTTCAGGCCGCCCCAGCCACGGTTCGTCAGGCCCGTGAAGAGCGACCCGTCCGGTGCGAACCGGACGCGGCAAACCGAGCCGATGTTCTGGCGGAAGAGCACGCAGGCACCCTGGTACTCACCGCGTACCTTCTCGAGCAAGGCGCGCAGGACGAGTCCGTTGGTCAGCTCGGCCACGAACATCTGTCCGTCGAAGGGACCGAAGGCGCCGCCGCTCGAGTCAACCACGAGGTTGCCGGTCGAGCGCGACCAGTCGTATGGAATCCAGATCGCGGGCGGCGTGCGCTCGCTGGCCCGCGCGGGGGGGATCTCATCGCTGGCGAGCGCCTGCGAGCTGCGGTACTCCTCGGTCCATTCCAGTGAAGCCGGGTGGCCGTAGAAGTGGCCCTCCTGGACGTGGAAGATTGGACTCGAGGCCATCCAGTCGCCCTGGTTGTCGGTCACGAAGATCTCACCCTGGGCGTTGCGGCCCATACCCGCGGGGCTGCGGAAGCCGCAGGCGAACGGAGTCGTCGTTCCGTCCGGCGCGACGCGCATGACCCAGCCGCGGTAGGGCGCGGCGGCCTTTCCGTGCCACCATTTGGGTGACATGAAGCCCACGTTCAGGCCCACGTAGAAGTTGCCCGCCATGTCGCGCGGTAGGCCGAAGGAGAACTCGTGGTAGTTGCCGGACATGCCCCAGTCGTCACTGATCGTATCGATCTGGTCACAGCGCCCGTCGCCATCGCGGTCGATCAGGCGCGAGAGCTCCCCGCGTTGCACGACAAAGATCTGGTCGTCCACCACGGACAGGCCCAGGCCCTCGTTCAATCCTTCGGCGAAGAGCGTGAAGATCGCGTCGTCCACGTCCTCGCCCATGGCGCCATCGACGATCCATACCTGGCCGCGGCGAGTACTCAGGACCAGCCGTCCGTCGGACAGGAAGTCCAGTCCACCGACCTCCAGCACGGCGCCCTCCGGGGCGCTGAAGTGCTCGACGGTGTAATACGTGGACTCGTTCTCCGGAGTCTCTTGGGCGAGCCCGGCGCTCGCGACAAGACTGGCCGCCAGGCCGGTGGTGCAGATCCAGTTTGCGGTGTTCATCATCGCTCCAGCTCCTTGCGAACGGCTGCCTGGGTCTCGTCGTCCCATTTAGGGCAGAGCAGTGTCGTGACCACCAGGCGCGGCATCGATGCGCCTGCAATGTTCACCCGTCCGTCGTCCAGGGAGCTGGCCCCGGTAACGGAAACGACCTGTACGCCGCCATCGTCGGATCGATAGGCGAGCGTATGCCGCGCGGCCATTGGTTCGGTGTAGGCCATGGCGATTCCGAGGGGCGCGATGAGGTCACCCGAGAGGGATCCGCCGCTCTCGGCGGCGGCCGAGGTCATTTCGATAGCGAAGGTGCGCTCGAATCCGGACGCGCGCGGCGTGGCGACCGCACGAACGCTCTCCTCAACCCGGGCCCAGGATTCACCTGCCTCGTCCATCAATTCATAGGTCAGGCCAACCTCCGTCGGGCGTACCCAGGTGGAGCGCAACTTCGCCGTCAGTGTTCGAGCCCTGCTCCCGTCGATTCGCTGGAAGAGCGCTTCGGGTACTCCGCCGTGGAGCGTGTGGATCACCGGACCCAGTGGTTGCAGGGGCGATCCGCCGCGGCCCGCCCAGTCCAGGCGCTCGACGAACGGCCCCTGTCGAACGCCGAGCAGCCGCACGTCGTCGGCGCGGTACTCGAACGTCAAGCCCGAGGTCGTCCCGATCAACAATCCGCGCGGGTGCGACTGCGCGTCCTCGCTGATCGGTGGCAGGTGTCCGCGCACCACCAGGGGCGTGTCTTGCACCTCCAGGATCGCGCCACTCACGTCGGTCTCCTCGATCGGCGGACCGAGCGAGCGCACGTAGAGCGCCAGGGCACGTCGGCCCGGCTCGTCGATGGCGCTGTCGAATCCGGGCATGGGCGTCCCTGGAATGCCTGTACTCAAGGTGCGAAAGAGGGCCTCGGGCGTGTTACCGAACGAGAAGCCGCCGTCCATGAAGCTGCGCGCCGGCCGGTCGAGCTGGGTCACGCCCTGTCCATCACCGCTCTCGCCGTGGCAGCTGGCGCAGTGCTCGAGGAACAGCGTCTTCCCGTCGGGCGGCGCACCTGGCGTCTGGGGAGCTCCGGCTGCCGGCGCAGCGAGCAGGATGAGAGCGTGGGCGCCGATGAGCAGGCCTTGGGATTGTCGCATAAAGAGGAGGGGGGCTGGTGGGGCGGCGTGGCGTCGAGGTTCACAGGCTGCTGGAGAAGTCATCCGGCCCCATAACGGTAGGATCCGGAGCACTCTATCAACAGCCTGCGAGCTTCCCCATCCCTGGGCGTGAAGCTCGTTGGCTCCAAGCCCCTGCGCTCAGGTTCATCGCGTTCGGGAGCCTGTGCGCGCTGTACCTGGCGGCGCCGGTGACGATCCGCAGGGCGCCGAGGGCTGGCAGCTCCTGGCCGTGGCGAAAATGCGATCCCTCGCGCTTGTCTCCGATCCGCCCCGAGCAGAGGATCAGGCTGGCCGCCTGATATCCTGTGTGCAGCCCACCTCGCGGGCTGCCCAAGTCGCGAGTGCACGTTTTCCGCGAAACCCCGTTCGAGCTAGGAGCTAATCCAGGCGTATCCTTGAGGCGATGTCCCTGCCTGCAATTCCCATGATCCACATCCATCATGCTCTCCTGTCGGCCTGGCTGCCTGGCTGCTCACGTCTGCCTGCACCGCGATAACGCAGCCGCGGTTACTTGTGGAGCCCGATGTGAATTCCGGGCCCGCGTCCGAAGGCCGTTCGGAGACTGTGGCGGTGGCTCAGGAGTCGGCCGCGCAGGCCGACTTCAGCGCGCTGGGTGGAATGCCGGACATGCTGGTGCTCGGGGTAACGCACGGGTCCCAGGAGATGCCCGGAGTCGCGTTGCGCGCGGTCGATGCGGTGCTCGCTGAAGGCGGTGCGGTCATCCTTGGGCTCGAGATATGGACCTCCGAGCAAGCGGCGCTCGACGGGTACCTGGCCTCGTCCGGGGATGTGGCCGCACGCGAGCAGTTGTTCGCGGGGGAGTTCTGGCGTGGCACCGAGGATGGTCGCTCCAGCCGCGCGATGTTCGACCTGTTCGAGGCCGTCCGAAGGCGCGTCTCCGCGGGGCTGGCGGCGTGGGTGCTCTGTTTCGACTCGTACATGAAGGGTGCACCCGACGCGCGGGACGAATTGATGGCACGCACGGTACTGGCGGGTCGCGCCCAGAATCCTGACGCGAAGTACGTCTTGCTGATGGGGAACTGGCATTCCCGTTCCCATGCGAGCGCGTCCGCGGATCGCGCTTTGGCGCCGATGGCTTGGCATCTGCGACAGGCGAAGGCCAGTGTGCGCTGCGTGAAGCTCCGATGCAGCGGCGGTGGGTTCTGGTGCTGTACGGACGATGGCCGCGGTGTCCACCGTTTTGGCGGCGAGGGGCCCGCCGAAGGTGGTGGGTTGCAATTGTTTCGCGACGCCGATGTGGACGGATATGACGGGGCCTTCGATATCGGGCCCGTAGGCGCTTCGCCCCAGGCGATCACGGAACCCGTTAACGCGACCTGTCCGCGCTCCGGTGATCCCGTGGTCAGCACCTCGATCGCGCACTATCGCGGGCGCCTGGTCGGCTTCTGCAATACCCATTGCCGGGACGACTTCGCGGCAAACGTGGCCGAGCGCCCAGGCGATCGGAAGGCCTTCGATGCATTGATCGACGCAGTTCGTTAGCGGCCGGGTCGAGGGTCGCGTGTGGACATTTTTTCCATGACACCGGCCATCAGTGTGCAGGCGCAGTCATGACGGCCATGGCGCCACGCATCACTCCGTAGTCGGGCGGTGCAGTTGCGGTGATCCGGCGACAGGCTCCATTGCGTGATATCATTGGATGCCCAGTTCCGCGTGGGAGGGTGTCCCGGTATTCGCAGCTTCGAGAGCACCGATATGAGATGCGCAACTTTCATGCTGGCGGGCATGCTTCTGGGGCCCGCCGCACTCGCGCAGCTTGGCCTTCCGCCCGTTCCGGCCGAGAACCCGATCACCGAGCCCAAGCGTCTTCTGGGTAAGGCGCTGTTCTGGGATGAGCAGCTATCGAGCGACAGCACGATGGCGTGCGGTACCTGCCACATCCCGAGCGCGGGCGGCGCAGATCCGCGCGCTGGCGCCAAAGCGGTCAACCCTGGAGCGGACGGGATCGTGGGTACCCGGGACGACCTGTTCGGCTCGCTCGGTGTGCGGCGCCAGAACCCGGATCAGGAGTTCATTCCGGACGAGGTCTTCGGATTTCAGACCCAGGTCACCCGGCGTGCGGCAACGAGCGTCATAGGTGCGGCCTATCTTGACGAGCTGTTCTCGGATGGGCGTGCCACGAGCCGATTCGTCAATCCCGAAACGGGCCAGATCCTGATCGAGTCCGGCGGCGCCCTGGAGTCGCAAGCCCTGGGGCCGATCCTGAGCACTGGTGAGATGGCGTGCGACGGCCGCAGCTGGGACGACGTACGCGTGAAGCTGGAGGAGGCGCGCCCGTTGGCGCTGGCGTGGGACCTGCCGCCCGATCTGCAGAACGCCCTGGTGGGCGTGGAGGCTTATCCCGAACTCTTCGCGGAGGCCTTCGGCGATCCGGACATCACGCCGACGCGCATCGCCTTCGCGATCGCCACCTACGAGCGTACGCTGACTCCGAACCGCGCCCCTGTGGACAGCTACCTGAGCGGTAACCTCGAGGCCCTGACCGAGAACCAGATCGACGGGTTCGACGCCTTCTGGGGCGCCGAGGCGCGCTGCATTGCCTGTCACCTCCCGCCGCTCTTCAGTGATGGTAGCTATCGCAATATTGGGCGACGTCCGATCATCGAGGACGAGGGCCGCGCCGAGGTGACGGGGGACCCTGCGGACCGCGGGAAGTTCAAGGTGCCGTCGCTGCGAAATGCCGGTCTGCGCACGACGTTCTTCCATGATGGCCAGGCGGGCAGCGTGCTCGATACGATGCTCTTCTACAATCAGGGTGGTTCGGCCCATCCCGAGAATGTGGATCCGGATGTGCTTCCGATCTCCATGACGCCGCGCATGCTCCACAGCGTCACGGACTTCGTCGAGAACGCTCTGACCGATCCGCGCGTCGCTGCCGAACAACCGCCCTTCGACCGACCGAAGCTGCACTCGGAGCAGCCACTTGCCAACCCGGAGCTGCTCCCCGGCGAGACGCCCGGAAGCGGCGGGCACGCGCCGGACCTGATCGCGCTCTCGCCACCCCATACCGGCAGCCCGGACTTCAAGATCGGGATCTTCAATGGTCTCGGCGGCGCGCGCGCGATCCTCGCAGCCTCGCTGGGTGCGCCCGGTAGTGCCCGCTGGGCGAGGATCGGACGTAGCACGCTCGTCGGGAGCGGCGCCGGGCAGGGGTACGCCACGATCGGTATGCCGATCCCGCTGGACCCGGCCCTCGTCGGGCTGGAACTGTGGCTGCAGGCCTGGGTCGTGGACCCCGGCGCTGCCGGCGGCTTCGCGCTCAGCCCGGTCGCGCACCTGACCCTTTTCTAGCAGGAGCCAGCCGCCGGGGGGGCCGGTCGAGTGGCCGTCGGGTGCCACGACGGTCCTGCGTTCGGTGGCCGTGGATAGCTACTTGACCGTGAAGCAATCTAGATCCACTTCGGCAGCCGCGATGGCATTCTCGCGCTCGGAATGAGTCGCTCACCTGGACCGGGCTACTCCGCTTCGGCGTAGCTCGGGTAGGCCAGGTGGTCGATGGCCGGATGTTCCTCGTCACCGGTTGCGAGTTGTACGACGTCGCGCAGGAAGCGCATACCGTTGTCGCTGTTCGCGAAGTAGACGATGGCCGTTCCGCGGCTCGGGTACCCGATCGTGTAGGCCCGGAAACCGCTGTTGTGGCCCCAGTGCCAGAAGGCCGGCCCGTCCGGGTTCTGTTCGAGGCCGATGCCCAGGCCCCACGCGACACCGTGCTCGTTGACCGTGACCACGGACTTGAGGAGCTGCTTGTGCAGGTCCGCGCTCAGCTGCTCGCCAGAGAGTAGGGCTGCCAGGAAGCGGGCGTAGTCCGGGGCTGTCGTCAACAGGCTGGCGGCCGCATTCGGTTCGCTGACGTGGCGAACTTCACGACTTTGGCCCTCGCCGTCGTGGGGAAAGGCCACGTTGCTGTTGAACTCGGGCTTCCAGACGAAACTGCTGCGGGTCATGCCGAGTGGTTCGAACACCAGCGCCTGCGCGAGCCCCTGCAGATTGTCGCCGATCAACGTTTCGATCACACGCTGTAGCAGCACGAAGCCCTCGCCCGAGTAGCGCCACCCGCTGCCTGGATCTGCCTCGAAGTCGAGGCGGCCGCCGTCCGGCCTCCAGTTGGGTAGGCCCGTCGAGTGACTGAGCACCATGCGCGCCGTCAACTTCTTGTGGCGTGGGTCGTGGGCGATGTCGTTCAGCGGAGCGTACTCGACCAGCGGGGTGTCCAGTTCGAGCAGCCCTTCGTCGACGAGCTGCAGGACCGCATAGGCGAAGACGGGCTTGCTCAACGACGCGGCCTCGAAGACCGTATTCCGATCCACCGCGCCGGGTTGGCGCGCATCTCGTACTCCGGATGTGCCGCTCCACTGGAGCCCATCCCGGTTCGTCAATGCGATGGATACCCCGGGGACGCCCGCTCGCAGGGCGAGGTCGTCCAGCTGTGAGGCGAGCGCCTCGCAGCGTTCATCGACGCTACTCAGGTCGCCGGAGGCCGTCGGACAAGGAAGGCATGTGCCCAGGATGGCGGTGAGTGCAAGCAGTGTCATGGGAGGCTTCGTCGTCAGGGGCCGTGGCGAGCGGGATGAATGTAGCGAGAACCGGAGCGACCGATGCACGTCGGGGTGCACTGGTTTACCCATCCGTTACTGCGTGCCGTAGATCAGTCCACACGCCCCTGAAATGGCCACGCTAACGTCCGTAGGCTCTCGCGCCACTGCGTCGCCACGCCCATTCCATTTCGCTCTGAACATCGGACATCCATGAAGCGCGTACTGACCCTCACTCTGCTCGTGCTTGGCTGCACGGGTCTCCTCCCGCTTGCGGTTGCCGGCGTGACCTCCTCGGGCGCGGGCTCCCCAGCGCTGGTCGCGAATCGGGTCCCGGGGGAAACCTGGTCGCGCTACGCGGATCCGGCCAAGGCGGGCTGGTCGATCGCGAAGCTTGCGGAAGCCAGGGCATTCTGGGAGTCGCTCGACTCGGCGGCGTGGATGGTCGTCGAGAACGGTGTCGTGGTGGTTGCCTGGGGCGATTGCGAGCGCCGCTACATGTGTCATTCGGTGCGCAAGAGCCTGCTGTCGGGCATGTATGGGGTGCACGTTGACGCGGGCACGATCGACACCCAGAAGACGCTCGCCCAGCTGGATATCGACGACGAGCCGAAGCTGACGGAGATGGAGCGGCGCGCGCGTATCGAGGATCTGCTGCGCGCTCGCTCGGGCGTCTACAAGCTTGCGGCGTACGAGCCGCCCCAGAATCCAAAGCCCGACCGCGGCACCCACGAGCCGGGCACCTTCTGGTGTTACAACAACTTCGACTTCAACACGCTCGGGACCATCTTCGAGCAGGAGACCGGCACGAAGATCTTCGAGGAGTTCGGCACGTGCTTCGCGCAGCCCCTGGGGATGCAGGACTACCGTGCCCGCGACGGTTACTACCACTTCGAGCTCGACAAGTCGATCCACCCCGCCTACCCCTTCCGCCTGTCGGCCCGTGATTGCGCGCGCTATGGCTTGCTCTTCCTGAACGACGGGATGTGGGGGGACGAGCGCATACTCAGTCAAGCGTGGATCGAGCGCAGCACGGCGTCGTACTCGGACACGGGCTCGCCGGGCGGGGGCTACGGTTACATGTGGTGGACCTTCGACGACGCGAACACGCCCGGGCTTTCCGGATACACGGCGCGTGGAGTCGGCGGACAGACGATCGCGGTCCTGCCGCAGGCCGGACTGGTCGTGGTGAATCGCACCGACACGTACATGGGTCACAACGTGGATAGTCGAGAGAACATGCAACTGATGGGCATGATCCTGGCCGCGCGCAGCGGAGCGGTGGAAAGCGAGGCAAGCCTGGTTCACATGGAGCCCGCGAGCACTGCGACTCCGAAGCTGGATGCGGATCAGGTCGCGCGATACGTCGGCGCGTACGAGCCGAGCGGTGTACCCGTGAACCTGCGCGCCGAGGAGGGTGTTCTGCTATTCGAGCTGGACCAGCGCGGCGTGTTCGGCCTGTTACCGGTAGCTGGCAGTGACAGCGTGTTCCTGGTCGAGGACCGGGAACTGCACATTTTTATCAGCCGGCCGGCGAAGGGTGGAGACGGTACGATGATCTCGGAGCTCACGCTGCTGAGGGAGTTCGATGCGCATCTCGAGCAGCGGGCCTTCGAACGCGCTCAGGCGGTTGCGGAGCGGGCGCTTGAGACCTTCCCGATGTCCGCGATGGCGCACGTCATGCTCGGGCGAGTCTTCCAGGCAAACGGGGATCCCGCGCTCGCACGCGACCTCGTGGAGGCCGCGTTCGAACTCGATGCGGAGCACGATGAAGCGCGCGTGCTCGCGCGCTCCCTGGAGCGCTGAGTCGCGCCGGGAGGCAGTGCCGGTTAGAGGGCAGCCTGCGCGCGCTGGTGGAGCATGCGTGCGCCGGCTCCTGCCATGACCAGGGTGAGCGCCAGCAGACCCCAGACCGGGAGCGCCGGCACGGGTCCGACCACGAGGTAATCGTAGGTGAGGGTATAGCGCACCGTTCCGCCAGCGCTGAAGTCGATCTCGCCCTCAGGCGTCAGGACGATGTGGAACTCGGTGACACCCGTCAGGTCGATCTGGCCCGGGCCGATCCATGGTGCCATGTCCCCGGGCTGGTCGATGACCACCTCCTCGGTGTCCGTGTTGAACGCGCTGAAAGCAGTCGGAGCTCCGTTGTTCGCAACGTCGAGGTCGATCACGGCCTCGGTGTTGGCGAGGGTCTGCATCCCTAGCAGGTAGTCCGCCGAGAGCGTCACCCCGATGTTGACCGCGATGCCGGTGCCCGTGGTCGTGCCGCCGCCGACGGTGCTCGTCAAGAGGTCGAGCTGCACGAAATTCAAGACCCGGGTTCCGCCTTGGGTGTCGAACTGGTCCAGGGCGATGGCATGCATGTCCGGACCGCCCTTGTTGCCATCCAGCATTCCTTCCTGGACGATCACATCAGCGCTGAGGGGAGCGCTGGACAGGGCGAGTGCTAACAATACGAGGGTGGCCTTCATCGTCGGTGAGGATCCCGGGTGTCGTTTGGGGTTGCTAAACGTGGCGCCGATCAGCGCTGCGAGAGTCCATGGTTGTCGATATTCCATTGGCTCGCAACCCCAGGCGACTTACCTCCGTGGAGAACCACCGCTCCCGGGGTCGCCGTTCCCATTCGTTATAAGTCTCTTACATCCGTTGGCCGCAAACTCAGGGGATTATCGGGACTCCACATGGACCTGGCACGGACGTTCCATGAGTGGAATCTGGATCATGAAGAGCATCGCGTATTTCGCTATTTTGTTTCTGTTGGTCGCTCCTGCAACGGCCCAGGAGCTGTTCTGCACGGACGGCTCTGGTGCTTCGAGCAAGATTGGGAGATGTGATCTGGCTGGTGGTTACCAGATGACGCTCGTGTCTTCGGGCTTGACCGGAGCCGATGGGATCCGCGTCGACGTCGCGGGCGGCAAGCTCTACTGGGCGGAGCAGGGCGGCAACATCCAGCGCGCCAATCTCGACGGCTCCGACGTGGAGGTGATCGTGGCGGCCGGCGGAAACCCGCATGCAGTTGCGCTCGATCTGACCGCGGGCAAGGTCTACTGGACCGAGCTGGCGGCCAAACGGATCTGTCGCGCGAATCTGGACGGTACCGATATCGAGCTCGTCATCGCCGCCAACTCCGCGGACGGTCTCGCGGTCGACCCGGTCGGCGGCAAGGTCTACGGGAGCCGGGGTAACGCCGTGCGGCGAGCAAACCTGAACGGCACCCGGAACGAGCTGGTTGCCAACGCGAGCTCCCCGCACGGACTGGCGCTGGACATCGCCGCCGGCAAGATCTACTGGACGGCGATCGGTAGCGGGCGCGTCCAGCGGGTCAACATGGACGGCACGGGCACGATCGAAGACCTTGTGACGGGCCTCAGCATGCCCCTGGACATCGGACTCGACCTGTTGCCCGGCAAGATGTACTGGACCGAACTCGGCGGCGGCGGTTCCCTGAAACGTGCCGACCTCAACGGTGCCAACGTACAGACCGTTCTCGGAGCGGGCGTCAGTGCGCCGTTCGGTGTCGCCGTAAGCCCGACACTTCCGCCAGCAACGATGCCGGCATTGCCCCTCGGTGGCGTGATCGTGATGGCGCTGCTGATGCTGCTGGCAGTAGCGCTCACCCTGGCGCGGAATCCCGGCCGGGCGCGCTGAACGGATCGAGGTCAACTTCGGTGCTTGAGTCCGTCCGCAACGAGGCCGCATGCTGAGGGGGGGGGACTGGCGGACTTGGACATGGGGAGCCCCGGAAGATGGGATGGGGGGCGGAACGGGGGGGCAGATCGGCGCATCTGGACCGCGCTGCAGCCGTCTTTCGTGGAGCGCGAAATAGTCCGAGCGTCGGTCGCTTATCTACACATCATGAGACGGACCACCCACCTTGGACTCGTATTCGCCCTGGTCGGCATCAGCGCCACCTCCGCCCACGGCCAATGGACGCAGTTTGGAGGCCCTGGCCGCGACTTCCACAGTCCCGCCGGTGCGCTCGCTTCGACCTGGCCTGAGAACGGGCCACCGGTTGCCTGGCGCCGCGAGTTGGGCGACGGATACGCGCAGACCCTCGTCGATGGGAAGCGGCTCTACAGTATGTACCGGCGCGCGGGGTTGGAGGTCATAGTCTGCATGGCGCGCGACACGGGATCCACCCTCTGGGAGCACGAGTATCCGGTGGTGACCCACAGCTCGGCGCAGCAGTATGGCGACGGCCCGTCGGCGACGCCGGCCATCTCAGGCGAGCGCCTGGTCACCGTTGGCGTGGGGATCGATGTCCATTGCTTCGACAAGGCGTCGGGCGAGATCCTCTGGAGTCACGACATCATGGAGGAGTTCGAGATTCCCATGCCAGGGCGCGGCTATTCCCCGAGTCCACTGATCTGGGAAGGCTTCGTGATCCTCGCCGTCGGAGGGACCGACGAGAGCAACGCAATCGATGACACTGCCAATCTGGGTCTCGACGGAGGCGCGGTGGTGGCGCTCGACATCGGGACGGGCGAGATCGTCTGGGCGAACCAGAACTATCCGGGCTCGAAGGCGTCACCGCTGTTGATCGAGTTCGACGGCCAGGAGCAGGTCGTCGTGTTCATGGGCAACGAGATGGCGGGGCTCGAGCTGGAGTACGGTGAGGTGCTCTGGCGCCACCCACACGCGACGGACTTCGGGTTCAACTGCTCGACGCCCGTGTTTGATGGTGTCGACACGCTCGTCTGCAGTTCGGCCTACGGCAAGCCAGCGGAAGCGGTCCGGCTCGTGGCCGGGGATCAGGGAATTCAGGTCGAGAAGCTGTGGTCCAGTCGACGGATGTCACTGCACTTCACGAACATGCTGCTGGTGAACCGCCGCCTGTACGGGGTCAGCGGAATGGGCCGACCGGGAATGTTGACCTGTCTCGACCTCGACACGGGCGAGATGCTGTGGCGCACGCGCGGGTTCTCGAAGGCCAATCTGATCAGCGCTGGCTCGGCCTTCGTGATCTTCGACGAGGACGGTCGCCTGGCCCTGACGACATTCACCGACGACGGGCCAGAGATCCACGGCAGCCTGGTCGTCACGGATTCCCATGGGTTCACGGCGCCGACGCTGGTGGGCAGCGAGCTCTACGTACGGGATCGCACCCACTTGACGCGCTTCGATCTCGCTCCGCATGCCAGAGGCGCCAGCTTCCAGCGCGAGCAGGGCGAGCAGCCGTCCAACCTTGCGGAGCTGTGCGGTGTGTTCACGTGCGAGTCGGAAGGACGCGAGCCCCAGGAGTTGCGCATCCGGGTCGTGGACGGAGGGCTCGTACTCGAAATCCACGATGAGGAACTTGTGCCGCTCGCTTACCAACTTGGGGACGCCCTCTGGGAGTTCGTGTCGGATCGGACGAGCGGCTCGGTGCCGCGTACCCTGGAGTTCGAGCGCGGACCGGACGGAGTCACGGCGTTCACCCTGGAATCACCCTTCCAGCGGGCACGCACGTATCAGCTCACGGGGTCGTGACACCGGCGGATCGCAGCTGCCCGCGGGCAGAATAGTGCCGTTTGGTGCGTCCGTTTCTCGCCCGTCGGGACTCAGCGTGCATCTCAAGGACCCGTCACTCTGGAAGCGATCCATGAAACTCATCCTTCTCGTCGGACTCCTGGTGAGCGCCGCTGCCGTACCTTCCTTGACCGCCCTGCTCAGCGCGCGCAGGACGGACGTCAATCACTCGACGGTCGGTTTCTCGGTGCCGATCCTCGGTGGCCTCTCCCGCGTCACGGGCAAGTTCAGCCGTTTCAAGCTCGACCTGAGCTACGACGCGGAACGCCCCGAGAAATCACGTGTCCTGGCGCTGATCGACGCGGCCAGCATCGATACAGGCATCGACGAGCGTGACCTGCACCTGAGGTCAGCGGATTTGTCTAGACGTGGCCAAGTTCCCCGAGATCGTCTTCGAGAGCCTCGAGGTGGCCTCCGAGGGGGACGTCCTGAGGGTCATGGGCGTGCTGACGATCCGTGGGGTCTCCAGGGACGCGGAGCTCGAGGTCACGCTGCTGGATGAGCCCGGCACGGGGACGGCCGTCGGGTATGTTGCGACCGCCAGCTTCGACCGCCAGGAGTTTGGTGTGAGCTACAAGCATCGCGACATCCCCGATTTCATCGGGGATGAGATGACCGTGGAGATGCACGTGCTCACGAACCCCGCACGCTGATCCAGGGCCCGCGAGCGCACTGCAGAGGAGACTTCGGGTACCATGGGATCCATCTCCCATGAATAAACGAACCTTTCTCAAGCAGATGTCACTCGTGGGGCTCGGAGCCTCGCCGCTGCTCGCCTACATCGAGCGCCTCGTGCACGCGTTGGGGGAGGCGCCCGACACGGAGGTCGCCGAGGACGAGGACTTCTGGGCCAAGATCCGTGCCGGCTACCGCCTCAAGTCGGACTACATCAACCTCGAGAACGGCTACTACTGCATGATGCCCGAGGAAACCCTCGAGCGTTATGTCGCCCACGTACGGGAGGTCAACCACCAGGCTTCCTATTACATGCGCACGGTGCAGTCCGAGAACCGGCGGCGCATGGTCGCCATGCTGGCCGAGACCGCGAACTGCTCGCCCGACAACCTGGTCATCACGCGCAACACTACCGAGTCTCTGGACCTGGTCATCGGCGGCCTGCCCTGGAAAGCGGGAGATGAGGCAGTCATGGCCGAGCAGGACTACGGCGCCATGCTCGACATGTTCAGGTTGCAGGCGGAGCGCCACGGGATCGTCAACCGCATCGTGTCGATCCCGAACGACCCGCGAGACGACGACGAGATCGTCGACCTGTACGCCTCCGCCATCACCGACAGGACACGCGTCTTGATGGTGTGCCACATGATCAACATCACAGGTCAAGTCCTGCCGGTGAGGAAGATCTGCGACATGGCGCATGCGCGTGGGGTCGAGGTCATGGTCGATGGCGCGCATGCCTTCGCACACATCGAATCCGACATCCCGGCTCTCGGCGCGGACTACTACGGAGCCAGCCTGCACAAGTGGCTGGGGGCCCCGTTGGGCTGTGGCATCCTCTGGGTGAAGCCTGACAAGGTCGAGCAGCTCTGGCCGTTGTTCGCCGAATCCGGGCGGCCGAGGGATGAGATGTCGCGGCTGAACCACACGGGCACCAAGCCGGTGCATGTGGAGCTGGGCATCGCGGATGCGCTCGCGTACCACGATCGCCTCGGTCCGAGCCGCAAGCAGGCGCGCTTGCGTTACCTGCAGACCTACTGGACCAGCCAGGTGCGCGAGCTAGCCCGTGTACGGATCAATACGCCGCGCGACCCCATGCGGGCCTGTGCCATCGCCAACGTCGGCATCGAGGGCATCGAACCGTCGGAGCTCGCCGGGCGACTTCTGAAAGAACACCATATCTGGACCGTCGCGATCAACCGTCCGGGCGTTCGCGGATGCCGGATCACGCCGAACATCTACACCACCGTCGCCGAGCTGGACGTGTTCGTGGCGGCCCTGCGACAGATCGCCGGCGCCTGACGCCCGGTCTATCCTGCGTCCGCGAGCGGCCACATCCTGCACACTCCGAGGTATTCCATCATGACTCTATTCTCGAACGGTGGTCGGCTGCGCGCTGTCGGTGCAGTGCTATGCGCCCTGGCCATTCCGCCCTTGGCGCTGGCAGGCGCTGGCGGCGAACGGGCCATCCTTGTGGTCGACCCGGCCAGCGCGGAGTCCATGTACGTGGCGAACGTCTACGCTGCGCGCCGTGACCTGCCGGCCTCCAATTTCGTTTACATGGCGCCTGGAGCCACGAGCTATCCTGAGTTTGCCGCGACCAACCTGCCCGCGTTCTTCGGTGAGCTGGCGCTACGCGGACTCGGGGATCACATCGACTTCGTGATCATTCCGCCCGGGGGGGACTTCCATGTGCCTGCGCCCGGCCTGGTGTCGGACATGTGTGCGCCGGTCCAGCGCTTCTCGAGCGCATCGTGTTACACGCTCGCGTACCAGAGTGAGCGCATCCTGGCAGGCAACCTGCAGATGTCGGCGACGAATCAGTACGCCAAGAACAACTACAGCGCGCGTGCCTTCTCGAGTGCGTTCAGCTGGTTCGGTGGCCTTCCGAGCGAGGAGCCTGGTGCGCGCCGCTACTTCATCGGAGCCATGCTGGGGTACACGGGCGAGCGCGGAAACAGCCTGCAGGAGATCCTCGACCTGATCGAGCGCAGTGCCAGTGTGGACGGCACATTTCCGGCGGGGACGTTCTATTACATGCAGACCACGGACGCGAACCGTAGCGGCCCGCGACACGACGCCTATCCGAACGCGGTCATGCGCATCACGGATGCGGGCGGTGTCGCGGAGCATCTGTTCGCGAATCTGCCGATCGGACGTCACGACTGCCTCGGCATCATGACCGGGCTCGCGAGCCCCGACATCGACGCGGGGGACTTCAGCCTCGTGCCGGGGGCCTTCGCCGATCATCTCACCAGCTTCGCGGGGCGTTTCGACACCAGCGCGCAGGTCAAGATGTCGCGCTGGATCGCGAAGGGTGCGAGTGGTGCCTCGGGCACGGTCGAGGAGCCCTGCAACTACCCCGGCAAGTTCCCGCACGCGCGCACCCACGGCACGTATTTCAAGGGTCTGAGCATGGGCGAGGCCTGGCTGCGAGGCTTGCCGTTCACGCCGTTCCAGCAGCTGCTCTACGGGGATCCTCTCACGCGTCCGTGGTCGTACCTTCCGACGGTGGATGTGCCCGGGTTGCCGCTGTCGCCTGTCTCCGGGACGATCACCATCGCGCCCGTGGCGAGCGCCACCAAGCCCCTGGCCTCGATCGATACCCTGGTGCTTCTGGTCGACGGGGTCACCCTGGCGGAGGTCCCCGCGGGCTCCGACTTCCAGCTCGACACCGGCGAGTTGTGTGATGGCTGGCACGAGCTGCGTGTCATCGCCCACGACGGCGAACTCGAACGCAACAGGGCCAGCTGGGTCGGCTCGATCGAGGTGGACAACGCGGGACTCGCTATCACCCTGGCCGTGCTACCGGCCGCCGGTGACCTGAGCCAGCAGTTCGATTTCACCTTCTCGGCGAGTGGTGCGGTCGTGGCCGAGGTGCAGCTCATGCACAATGGGCGCATCGTGGCTGCAGGCGTGCAGTCCGACGATACCCTGGCGCTGTTTGGCCAGAACCTGGGCGCCGGTCCGATCGACGTCGTTGCCGTGGCGCGCTTTGTCGATGGCCGCACGGCGCGCAGTGCGCCGGTCTCCTTGGACATCACCTATTTCGCCGGGACCCCGGGGACGGACGCTCCGGTCGCGTTCGCCTACACGAAGACCGTGCTGGACGACAGCAGTTTTATCGTCGAGCTCCCGGCCGCGTCCGACCTGGATCCGGCCAGTGCGACCTACGCTCTGCTGAGTCTCCCGGCCCAGGCGACGTTGATCTCGAGCGGTACAGCACCCTACGCCATCTTCACGCCAGCGCCGGGCGCGAGCGGCACCGACAGCCTCTCGTATCAGGTCACGACGGCCTCCGGTACTTCCGGGTCGGCGACCGTGACCCTGGTCTACACGCCGGAGTGCCCGTTGCCCGAGAGCTACTGCAGCTCGATTCCGAACTCTTCGGGTGACAGCGCCCTGATCGGAGCGAGCGGGACAGCGAGCGCCGCCGCCAACGACCTGGTGCTTACCGCGATCCAGGTTCCGCCCGGAGTGCCGGGCGTGTTCTTCTTCGGTGTGAGCCAGATCTCCGTGGCCTTCGGCGACGGTCTGCGCTGCGTCGGGGGCATGACGTTTCGGATCAACCCTCCCGTATTCGCGGACGGCGGCGGGAACGTGGCGCGCTCCGTGGACGTCGGCGCGACCCCGTTTGCGGGCCAGCTCCTGCCCGGGTCGAGCTGGAATTTCCAGTTCTGGTTCCGGGACGCTGCAGCGGGCGGGGCTGGCTTCAACCTGACCGACGGCCTGCATATCGATTTCTGCGACTGAGCGGAGCGCGTCGACCCGGAGCTGGCGAGCCCTTACCGTCTGAAGGGACGCGCCCGACCTGCGCTGACCATTCCCTTACAGTCTCCCATGGGGACCCTGCGCGCGGGCTGGGTAGGATCGGGTCTCCAGCGGGCAGTTGAGCCCGCCAAACCCCGAGGAGCTTTCCATGTCGAAGCTGATTTCCATTCTGTCCGTGGTGCTCTCTGCATCTTCCGCGTTCGCGCTTTCCGGGGGGTCGAACACGTGGACGCGCGGAAAGGTGGACTTCGCTTCGATCGGTCCGATTACGTTCGGCCCGGATGGCGTGCTCTTCGTGGCGGACCCGATGGGAGCCGCGCTGTTCGCCCTCGACTTCGAGACGGAGCGTGGCGCCGCGCACCAGATCCAGGTGGACGACTTCGGCGGCCAGCTCGCCGCGCTGCTCGGTACAGCCGAGGACCAGCTCCTCGTTCACGACCTTGCGGTCAGCCCCGTCGACGGGCGCGCCTACCTCTCCGTCAGCCGCGGTCTGGGGGACGATAGCGTCCCGGTGATCGTGGGCGTGACCGCGGGGGGCGGCCTGGAGGTGGTCGACCTTGCGGATGTGCGCTTTGCGCGGGCGGAGCTCTCGAACGCTCCCGAGAGCACGACCGGACCCGGCCTGGATCCGCGCACCCAGTCCATCACCGATCTCGCCTTCACCGATGGGCGCGTGCTCGTCGCGGGGCTCTCGAACGAGGAGTTCGCCTCCAAGCTGCGTTCCGTGCCCTATCCGTTCGGCAGCGTCGAAGGCGGGGCCAGCGTCGAGATCTACCATGGGAACCACGGCGTCCTGGAGACCCGCGCGCCGGTTCGGACGTTCCTGCCTTACACGCTCGGCAGCGAGTCTCAGCTCCTGGCCGCCTACACATGCACTCCGCTGGTGCGCTTTCCGATCGCCGATCTGAGAGATGGCGAAAAGGTCCGCGGCACGACTGTGGCCGAGCTCGGCGCGCGCAACACGCCGCTCGACATGGTGGCCTACGAGAAGGACGGGAAGAGCTGGGTCCTGATCGCAAACTCGAGCCTCGGGCTCATGCGCATCGAGGGGAAACAGATCCTGGACGCCGATGCCATCGAATCGCCCGTACAGGGGACCGCCGGCGTCGGCTTCGAGGTTGTCGACTACCTGCCGGGGGTCGAGCAGCTTACCAAGCTCGACGATGACTACGTGGTGGTCCTGATCGACGATCCGGATGGTGGGGGCAGCATGCTGCTCACGATCGAGAATCCCTGATCCGGAGTGCTCGGGTGCTTCGCTTGAGAGCCGCGCTTGTGGCAATTGTTGGGCTGGTCTCGTGTGCGGGCCCCCAGGGGGCTGGTGACCCGGAGCCTGCGCTCGTCCTGCGTACCCCACATACCGGCCAGCAGGCCGTGACACTGCTGGGCCTGGATCAGGCGACTCTCGCTCGAGAAGGGCTCGTCGATGACGCAGCGCGGTTTCTGGAGGTGCGGGTTGCCGATGCCAGGGACGCATGGCCGGCGATCAGCGGCAGCTACAGCGTGAGTGACGGCGCGCTCGTCTTTAGCCCACGCTTTCCCTGGGCCCGGGGCGTCGTCTACACAGCTCGCTACCCGGCCCACGGGGCGGACCCTACCTCGGCGACCTTCCTGGTGCGTGAGTTCTCGTTGCCAGAGGACCGCACCTCGCCCACGACGGTGGTCCAAGGGCTGCAGCCCGCGTTGCGCGACATGCCTGCCAACGTGCTGCGCATGTACCTGACGTTCTCGGCTCCGATGTCACGCGGCGAAGCCCACGAGCACCTGCGCATGCTCGAGAGCGACGGCACTCCGGTCCGCTTGCCCTTTCTGGAGCTTCGGGACGAGCTCTGGGATCCGACTCGTACGCGCCTGACCCTCCTGCTCGAGCCGGGTCGCATCAAGCGTGGCCTGCGACCCAACCTGGATCTCGGGCCGCCGCTTCTTCCGGACCGCGACTACACCCTGGTGGTGGATGCGGGCTGGCGCGACGGCGCGGGACGTCCGCTGGCACACGCTTTCAGCTGGAGTTTCCACACGGTCGCTGTCGACCGTGCATCCCCGGACGCGGAAACATGGAGCCTGACCACACCGCAAGCAGGCTCGACTGCGCCCCTGCGGATCGAGTTTGACGAGCACCTCGACTTCTTCATCACGGCTCGTTCGGTGCGGGTTGAGAACATGGAGCGTCAAGTCGTGGCGGGAGGAGGCGTCGTGGCTCCCGATGGCATGAGCTGGTCGTTCTGTCCGCAACGCAACTGGAACCCAGGGCATTACCTCGTCATCGCCGAGTCCCGCATCGAGGACCTGGCGGGCAACGCCCTGGCGCGCCCCTTCGAAACGCCCATCGGCAGCGAGGTCGGTGAAACGACTCGCGACGAGCCCATCGAACGGCATTTCGAGGTCCGCTGACCTCCATGCTCCCGACGTGGGGGGGGCCCGCAAAGGCCTCACCGAAGCGTCGCAACACCCATCCGGGCCCCGGCCGGTGAAGCACCGAGCAGGCTGTAGCGCGTCCTGGCCTGGGAGAAGTTGTAGAAGCCAAACTGCCCGCTCTCGAACTCGCCCGGCAGATCGAAGACCTGCAGGCCATCGATCACGATCCGGATGCGGTCCTTCAGGTAGCTCAACTCGAACTCATGCTTGCGGCCGTGGCGCCAGCCCTTGCCGGCCCCTAGGTCCGTTGCGAGCACGTCGATCGATGGGTGGGTGTGACCCCACCAGGGCGTGCCGATCCCGGCGCTGTTCGACATCGGGCCTGCTACGCGGCTGAGCGTGAAGCCCTCGGCCGCGCTGGATTGCTCTCCGCCACGCCAGTCGAACAGAAGGAAGTCTGCTCGCGATTCGTCGCCCCCATGGGCCTCGTAGCCGAACACGAAGCCGATGAAGTCGTCATCGGACGCATCGAACACCTCGAACGTCCCGGCGATAGTCACGTCGATGAACTTCCGTGCGCTGTGGAAGCTTGTCGGCGCGCCGTTGAGTGCCTGGAGCACGGACTGGCCGCCTGGATCGATGCTCCAGTTTCCGCTGCGCGCGCGCCCGCCCTGCTGCCAGTCACCCAGGTCGATCGCGTCGTACCGGGGTGCTCCGGGCACAGCTTCGGCCGTTGAGATAGAACAGAGGCCGGTCTGCAGCGACGCAGCTGGATCGACCTGGGATACGGCCATCGCGCTAGCACACCCGATCAGCGACAAGGGGAGCCATCCAGCGAGGCCAATCCAGAAACGGGAATCGTACGTGGCGTGTTTCTTCGTCATCTCGTGACCTCTACATGGGAAGCTAACGGTCTCGTGGCGTCAGCCCTTCGGACGACGCATGCGGGACGGCTATTGCCTCTTCTTGCCGGGAATCTGCACACGACACTGAAAGTGTCACGCGCGTGCCCACGTCACGGAGAAATGCGCGGAAATCTCCGGAGCGGCGCCCGGCTTCAGGCTGCGTAAGGGTGCTTGCCCTTTACGAGATGGTCTGCCACATGAGTCGCACACCAGGAGTCCGGCTTCACGCGCACCTGGAAACCGTGCCCGATGACCATGCCGGCCAGGGCGCGCACGTACTTCGACGAGCTGTGGCGCTCGTCCTGGTTGGCGTCCACGTGCACGATGATGTCGTGGGCGATCTCGCTGTCCAGCTGCATCGCGGCGACCAGGCTCAGCTCGGCCTCACGGAACAGCTTGTGTGCGAGGGAGTGGGCGCGCGGTGTACGCTCGCGACAGTAGAGCACGCGACCGCCGAATCCCGGTTCCACGATCGCCACCACGGTGACGAAGTTCGTGTGGTCGCCAAAGGTCTGTGAATCCGTCCCGACATGCACGATGTGCCGATCGCTGTGCAACAAGGACTGCACAGCGCGAACGATGTCGCTGACTGGATTACCCGACATTGATCTCCACATGGCAAGGACCGACACGTACACGCGCGCCGGTCACTTCCAAGCCTACGCGAGTCCAAGGATCCGGTACAGGCCCGAGTCGCCCGTTCAGTCCCTCTGGAGTGGGCTAGCAGCCCGTGGTGAAACTCACGACCCGCTCAAATCCGCCAGGCTCCGCCCTGGCGGCGTTGCGCTTCCTCCGAGTATCCACGAATACGCGTCGTCAGCGCGCCTTGCCAGATCGAATCCTGACGGCTTCGAGCCCGCCGTGACTTTCACCACGGGCTGCTAGCGGGCCTCCCTGAGCACTTCGAGGCCTGTTTCGAGCACCTCATCCCGTCCCGCAGCAACACCTGCACGGGTGCGCGTGGCTGGTACGTCGGGCTGGATTCCGACCCCGTGGTGTCGAGATCCGTCGTGCTTGAGCACGCGCATCCCGGTCCAGGTCATGCAGTCTCCCCCGGGAAGTTCGATCGAGCAGGCGTCGCCGTTGGTCCCGGCCCTCGCGGCACCGACGATCGTTCCGATGCGATGGTGCTTCACAACACGCAGCCAGGACTCGGCTTCGCTGATGGCTGCGCTGCCCGAAAGGAACACGCATGGGGCCGACAGGTGTTCAGGTGCAGGGTCGAGCTTCCATTCCCCGCGGCGCGAGAAGGATGTTTGCGTCCGGTTGGGCTGGGCCGGTTCGGGCGTGCCAAACTGCGCACTCACGGCCCGCTCGGTAATCAGGTGCGGGAGCACGGACAGGGGGCTTACACCGCCCGGGTAGCCGCGCAGGTCGAAGATGATGCCCCGCGCCAGCGCTGCTTCGAAGTCAGCGTCCGAGACGCGGTCCAGGTCCACATAGAACAAGCCCGGTTCGGGCTCGCGAAACGCCGCGCCGCGTGGGTAGTCGATCTGTTCATCGTGACCGAGCGGCCGGAGCTCCAGCTGCAACGGTCGGCCAGCACGTCCGGATGCGGCGAGCAACAAGGACCGAGGCGTTCCGTCCCGGCTGCGCGTGACGCGCCCGAGTGCGGAGCGGCGCCGGGCCGGGGCTGTCGCGCCCGATATGCGCTGTTCGGATTGCTCCAGCAGCTGGCTGATGGGGCGGCCGTCAAGCTCCAGCCGGGTCGAGACGCCTGCTTGCGCGGACGCCGTCAGGGCGACGAAACAGAGTGCGGTGCCAGCCGCGGCGCGCCTGGATGTGAACATATCCTGGCCTCCTGTGGTGATCTTACTGCGTGGACTGTGGCGCCTCGCTCCTTCAGAAGCGAAGCGCCGTCGGATGTAACGCAAGTCTGATATCAGCCCGCTGGCCAGGACCATCAGCGGGGCCGCGCTAGTCTGGGAGCACCAGGCACGTTGCGCGGCAGTCTCGGCTCAGCTGCCCTCGAACCCGACCACGATGCGCGAGGAGTGCAGCGGCGAGAAGACCATCGAGCGGATCTTTGCCTGGGGCGTCGTGGTGGTTGTCGTCCAGGTCACCTGGCCAGTTCCGTGGTCGTAGCGGTAGAGCTCCAGAATGTTTCCGAAGGTCGATGCGCCGAAGGGGAAGTAGACCACGTCCGCATCGGACGGGTCGGTCATCATGAAGGCGCCGTTGACCAGCGTCACTCCGCCGCCTGCGTCGACGACGGGCGTGAAGGAAAGGCCACCGTCAGTCGAGCGATAGATGTGCTTGCCGTTCGAAGGTGCGCCCCCGCCCGACTCGTCGAGATCGATGGACTCGACCCACACGATGGAGGGGTCGGATTCGGAGATCACTCCGTAGAAGGAGTTGCGCGAACCGCCCGTCTGGGTGAGGCCTGTAGCGGACGTCCAGGTCGCGCCGCCGTCGAGGGTCGTGACGACGCCACCCTGGGCCATGCCGACGATCGCGTGGTCGAGGTTGTTCGGGTCGAAGGCGGCGAAGTACACGAGCGGAGTCACCGGCGCGCCCGGACCGAGTGGAACCCAGAAGTCGCCGCCGTTGAATGAATCGTAGAACCCGCCACCCTCGCCCACGCCGCGCACGTGCATGTCGTCGGCCGGGTCGACGCCGATCGCGACGACATCCTGGGCCAGGGCCTTCACGGGGACGATCTTGTTTGCGCCCGTCTTGCGCAGATCGATGCGCCACACATTCTGGGCGGAGAAAAAGTTCCAGGCGTATCCGCCGTGGCTCGATCCGACGAGGCGCACGTGCGAGGCCTGAATGGGCCCTACGGGGCGCCAAGCACAGCCTCCGTTGTGCGAGACGTAGATCTTGTTCCGGTAGGACGAGATGATCTCGTTCCGTCCACGCGCGACGGCCATGCCGAAGGTGCCTTGCCCGAGGGGCATGGGCCGGTTGCTGGTGGCCCAGCTCAAACCGTTGTCGCGGGTCACTCCGACCGAAGGAATGCCGCCGATCTGATTGCAATTCGAGACGGCTGTCGGCGTTTGTGCGCTGGCGGTGACTAACGAGGTGAGGGTCAGTGCTGCGCTGAGGACGAGTTTGTTCATCGGGGGATTCTATAGGGAACGGGAAATCTGGCCAGGCAATGGGAGCTGACCACGCGGACGGATCCCTCTTCGTGGAGGGGCGCCTCGTGTTTGCCGCCGAAGGGGTGCCTTGCAAATTTATTACACGCTACGCCGCGTCCACGCCCGCCTGTCAGTCGGCTCCCAGGGCGAAGTCGATCGCGGCACGGACCGCAGCTACCTGGGCCGCGGTGCACTGCTCGGGGGTCGCACGCGGGCTATCCGGGTAGACCTCGGTCGTCGTCGTGTAGGTGGCGCCCGTCAATGACGTGCACAGGCCGAGCGATTTGACGGGATAGTGGATCACGCCGGGCGCAACCACCGTCGATCCGATGATCTCCCCGTTCTTGTCTGCCGGCGCAATATGGGTGACCTTCGCGACCGCTTCGATGATCGCCTGCTGGAACGCGGGCTGCTGGTTCTCGCTGTCGTCGACCAGGTAGAAGCCGTCCGGGATCTCTCCAGGCTCGAGCTCGAGCCCGAGCCCGTCGCGGGCCGCCAGAGCCGGTCGGAACTCGGTCTCGTCCGTATCCGTGGTCTCGTGCAGGTCGATGTGTAGCGTGAACGGGCCCGGCAGGGTGCCCACATACTGCATGAGCAGCGAGGACTCCTGGGCCGGGCTGTCGGCCATGAAAGAGCGGTTGGGGTCTACCGCGTGCATGTTCCAGCGATGGATCACCTCGTACGCCCACGGACTGACGCACGGAACGACGGTCACGTTCGCCTTGCCGCTGTATGCGGATGCATGCCTGTCGGCAAACGCCAGGGCTCCGTGCACGCCGCTGGTTTCGTATCCGTGCACACCGCCGGTGACCAGAATGTTCGGCAGGCCCGCGTCGGGGTCGCGGCTCTCGATCGCGAACAACGGATAGCGCTCGGGGTCCTGGTCGAGTCGGCCATACTGCACCACGTTGAAGCGCGCGCGCAGGGACTCCACGGCGGCGAGCACGTCGTTTGGGTAGCTGCGCTTGGTGGTCTGGGTCTGGAACCACGTGGCCTTCTCGGTCGCGCCCCAGGGCTGGCCGGGAGTGCCGATGGTGAGGGGAGAGGGGGTCATCGATCGGTCCTTCTACGGGTCTGATTCGGGTTCCCATGCGCGGGGGAGGCACACCCTAACTCGCGGGCTGGCACCGGGGCGACGACGAAACCGCGTTGACCGGGATCGGCAGCCTGTCGTTCGGCGAGCCGTCACCAGTCGAGGTGAGTTCGGCGACGCTCGTTAACGGAACCAGCCGCCTCGCTCGGGAGCGGGGCGGCCGGTTCGCTCAGGTGGAGGGGAGTTCCACCGGAAGCTGCGTATCTCAGACGGGCGAGATTCCGCGGTTGCGCTTGTCGCCAGAATCGTCGTCGTCGGTGCTGCTCAGGCCATCGGCCGGGCGTGTGCCGCCACCGGAGGCTTGTGAGAGACCGCCAGCGTCGAGACGACCACGGTCGCTGTCGCTGTCGTCGGTGCTGCTCAGGCCGTCGGCCGGGCGTGTGCCGCCACCGGAGGCTTGCGAGAGACCGCCAGCGTCGAGACGACCACGGTCGCTGTCGCTGTCGTCGGTGCTGCTCAGGCCGTCGGCCGGACGTGTGCCGCCACCGGAGGCTTGCGAGAGACCGCCAGCGTCAAGGCGACCATTGTCGCTGTCGTCGGTGTTGCTCAGGCCATC